>CAXSDR010000049.1:15825-21277 GCA_964236445.1 uncultured Motilibacteraceae bacterium
AGTCCGTCCAGCGGGGTGTGGGTCTTGATGAAACGACGATGTGTCTGCTCAGCCAGCACTCGCAGGACCTCGTCGAGGGGACGCAGTCGCATGTCCAACCACGGAGACAACGCGGTCAGCGCGACAGGAAGTGCCGTGTTCTGAAAGATCAGCAAGGCACAGATCATCTGCAGCCACGTCGTGCCACACTTCGACGGCGCGCTGATCACGATGTCGCCGGAGCGGAACGGAAAACTGTCCCACCGGCTGCTGTCCGTGAGGCCGCTGCGGTAGATGACAGGTGAAGCGCTCGACATCGCTCGACCCTAGCGGCATTGAGCGAGTCCGGAGGTGGCACATGGACGCGTCTGACGTTCATGCAGTCCTCGACGCGTTGGCCACAGCAGGCTGCCGCGCGTGGGTCGCAGGCGGCTGGGGCGTCGACGCGCTTGTCGGCCGGCAGACCCGGCCGCACCGCGATCTCGACCTGGCGATCGACGCCAGGGCTGAGTACGCCGCGCTGGCACAGCGTGGCGACGTGGTCGAGACGGACTGGCGCCCGGTGCGTGTGGAAGTCGCCGCTCCGGGCGGCCGCTCGGTGGACCTGCACCCCGTCGCCTTTGACGAGACCGGCAACGGTGTGCAGGCTGCCGACATCGACGGCGGTCTGTTCACGTATCCCGTTGCCTGCTTCGTCACCGGCTTCATCGCCGACCGTCTGGTCGGGTGTCTGTCGGTGCAGCAGCAGGTGAGCTTCACAGTGGCTATGAGCCCAGGCAGGTGGACCTGGCCGATCTCGAGCTGCTATGTCGGATGCGCGAGCGGTGAGAGACCGGAAGTGTTGATCTCGGCCCACACCGGCTCTGACGCTCGACCTCGCTGTCTCCGAAGGCGGAGTCGATGCAGACTCCGCGATCAGCTTCATCGTGGGTCAATCGAGGGCTCCGGAGACTGTCACGGATCCGTGCGCCGTGATCGGCGGGTTCACGACTGCACGAAGGGCGTGGCACGCGTGCTGAGCACGAGCAGGTAGCCGTCAGGGTCGGCAATGGTCACGCCCCACTCGTCCCAGTAGGGATTCCTGGCCGCCACACGCCGACCGCCGGCGGCGATCAGCCGCTGCACCGCCGCCGGCGCGACCGGTCCGTCGAGATAGAGGACGAGGAGATCCTCGGCGGTGGGCGCGGGCGCCACCGCGGGATCGTGGACCAGCTCGAGGTGCCAGCCCGCGTCCGGCCAGCCGAGCATGAGCAGGGCGTGATGCGAGCCGGCGGCCGGCGTCTCCCACAGCACCTGCAGCCCCCCAGCCCGTCAACCCAGAAGCGACGGGCTGCGGCGAGGTCGTTGCTCGGTCGCGCCAGCCGCACGGCTGCGTACGCGCCGGGTACCCGCCCGTCAGTCACCCGCGGGCCTGCTCCGTGGTCGCCGCCGCGACCGTGCCTCGGCATAGATCCCCAGCAGGGCCAGTCCGAGACCGAGCGGGGCGAGCATGCACACGAGGTAGGCCAGCACGGGGAGCCGGTGCCAGCCGAGCAGCAGGGGGGCGACCGTGACCACGATCGCCGCCGTGCCGATCGCGAAGACCACGGCGCCGGCCTGCACGAGCCGGTCACTGGTGCGCACGAGGTCAGCCTGGGTCACGACAGCAGGTTATGCGTTGCGCCCTTGGGTAGTCTGACCGACTGGACGTTCAAGGGCAGGAGCGAGCCGTGCCTACCGGCAAGGTCAAGTGGTACGACACCGAGCGAGGCTTCGGCTTCCTCAGCAGCGACGAGGGTGAGGACGTGTTCCTGCACGCCTCGGCCCTTCCCAGTGGGGTGACCGACGTCAAGCCGGGCACCCGGGCAGAGTTCGGGGTGGCGCAGGGCAAACGGGGCGCGCAGGCGCTGCAGGTGCGCCTGCTGACGCCGCCGCCATCTGTCGCCAAGGCGGCTGCTCGAGCGGCGCGCAAGGACCCCGACGACCTGGTGCCGGTCATCGAGGACCTCATCACGCTGCTGGACAGCGTGGGATCGGGGTTGCGTCGGGGGCGCTATCCGGAGGGTAGCGGCGGCAAGAAGATCGCGGCGGTGCTGCGCGCCGTAGCCGACGATCTCGACGTCCCTTAGCAGTTGAGCGCTAGCCGCGCAGGTCTGCCGCGAACAGTTCCGGCGCAGCCGCTCGCACGAGTGCGGCGGCGTCGGCACCGCCGATCGTGAGCACGAGCAGCCCGACGCCGTAGGCGCGGGCTGCCGCAGCGGCTCCAGCGGCGATGCCCGCCGACGTCGCTGCTCCGACACGCGCGCCCTTGAGTCTTGCCGTGGCGACGTCTCGCAGATAGCCGGCTGTCTCAACCGTCGCGCCATCCACGATGACGGATTCAGGAAAGACGATGCCCGAATTGTCCTTCAGGAGAATCACCGCGAGCACGACATCTGGCGAGATGCGAGATGTGGCAACGGCAGCGGTGCAGGCGACCTCGAGTGCGCCGGTTCCGGCGGGGACGATGACGAGCGTGCCTGCTCCCGTCTCGGCGACCCGCGTCTCGGGGTGCCCGGGAAGCCGCGCGAGCCGCGGTTGCTCGAACGATGCCACAAGCAGCGCGTCGCGCACCTCGGTGTCAGCGACGATCGCCAGAACGCGCATCAGACGCGCTGCTAGTCGTGCACGAGCGAGAGCGACCAGAAGCCACGCGGGTTGCTGCCGGTCTTGTCGACAGCGATGATCCGCAGCGTCAGAGACCCCGGCGCGAGATCCTGCTCGCTCAGCGCGAAGCGGTAGTAGGACTGGTGCAGCGGCTTCGCCACCAGGGCGGAGTTGCCGATCGCCGGCTCCCAGCCGGCGTCGGCGACGTCCTTGTCGACGCTGATGCCGATCGTGCGTCCCGGCGTGACCTTGAGCGTCGCGCCCTTCGGTGTGCAAGTCGCCAGGGTCACCGTCTTGCCCGCGTCACGAGACCAGCAGGCTGCCTCGAGGCGCGCCGTCGCGCGCCCGCTGACGACCGTGACGCCCGGCCGCGGCTTGTCGCACCCGCTGAGGCCGGTGACCGCCATCAGCCCCGCGGCTCCGAGGGCAGCCGTCGTACGCAGTTGCATGAAGGTCCTTCCGGGCGGGATGTCGTGCCGAGGCTATCCCGAGCGCTGCGCCTTGCGGCGTCGGCGTGGCATACGTCCCAACGCTGCGGCGAGCGCGAGGGCCAGCGCGATCGACGCGACCAAGAAACCGAGTCCGCCCCGTGGCGGGAGGCCGGTGCCGACCCCTGCACCGAGCACCCAGAGCAGCTGCAGCAACGTCTCGGACCGGGCGAACGCCGACGAGCGCACGGCTTCGGGCACCTCGCGCTGCACCACCGCGTCCAGAGCGAGCTTGCCCGATGCCTGCGCAGCGCCCGCGACAACGGCCACACAGACGATGGCCGCGAGGCCGAAGAGCCAGGCACCGAACGCGGCCGCGACGGCGCAGGCACCGAGCGAGAACACGACGGTGGCGTCGGGGGAGTGCTTGCGCAGCAGCGCGCCGAGCGACGCGCCCGCTGCACTGCCCACCCCGAGCGCGGCGACGGCCAACCCGATCTGCGCGGTGGGGCTGATGTCCGCAACCGGGTGGGCACGCAGCAGGAAGGCGAGGTGGAACACCAGGAAGCCGTTGAACGCGCGTACGCCCGCGTTGGCTCGCAGCGCCCGCACCACCGCCGCACCGACGCTGCCGTCGACTCGGGTGGAGCTGCTGGACAGGGTCGCGGCCTCCTCGCCCACGACGCTGTCGATGCGCACGGGCAGGCGCAGGGCGAGCGCGGCGCCTGCCAGGAACACCACGGCCCCGAGCCGGAGGGCCCACTGCGGGCCGGCGAACCGCACGAGGGCACCTCCGACGGCGACCGCCACGGTGGCCGTCAAAGTTGCCGACAGCGAGACCCGCGCGTTGGCACTGACGAGGCTCAACTCGCCGGGCAGCAGGCGTGGCAGCGCAGCGGCACGGGCGACCCCGAACGCCTTGCTCGCCACGAGACAGCCGAAGGCGGCCGGATAGAGACGCAGTGCATCCTCGGTGCGACCGCTCACCGCCGCTGCCATGACGAGAGCCAGCACGGTGCGCAGCACGAGGGTCGCTGCCATTGCGGCGCGGCGACCGCGGCGCATCCGGTCGAGCAGCGGCCCGATCACCGGCGCGAGCAGCGCGAAGGGCGCCATGGTCATGACGAGATAGAGCGCGACCCGACCGCGGGCCTCGCCGACCGGGACCGAGAAGAACAGGGTGCCCGCGAGCGACACGGTGACGAGGGCGTCACCGGCCGATGCCACACCGCTTATCTCGATGAGGCGTGCCAGGCCGGTCTCGCCGGCGCCGTGGGCGTGGGTCGCCCGGCGTACGCCTCGCCACGACGCGCGGCTCGCGTGGGCTGAGATGCGACCGGTGCGAGCGGCGACCCTGGCGGTGCCGGCCGCAGCGCGACGCCAGCCGGGTGCCTGCGCCGGTTCGGGCTCGGTGCTCACGGCCGTCATCCTGTCGTTCGGTGGGCATTCGCGAGGCGCAGTGCGAGGATGACACCGTGCAGACCTCTGGCTTCGACGACGTCGTGACATCTTCCTCCGTCGACGCAGCAGACGTCCCGGCCGAACCGGCCGAGACGGTGACCCGGCCGCGGGCCCGCGCTGCCCGTCGCGCGGTTCCTGACGCGGCGTGCGCAGCGGCCGTCGACCTCGCGCGCGCCGCGGCGCTCGAGGTCGCCGAGGACGACACCGTGGGCGAGCACCTGGGCGTCGTCGCCGAGGAGGACCGTGTCGTCACGCACGAGTTCGCCTGCCTCTCCCGTGCCTACGTCGGCTGGCGCTGGACCGTCGTGCTTGCCCGCGCGCCACGCTCCAAGCTGGTCACGGTGGACGAGGTCGTGCTGCTGCCCGGCCCCGACTCGGTGCTCGCGCCGAAGTGGCTGCCCTGGAGCAACCGGCTGCGTGCGGGTGACCTCGGGCCCGGTGATGTGCTCCCGACCGCGCCCGACGACATCCGCCTGGCACCCGGCTGGGGCCTCGGCGCCGACCCGGACCAGGACGAGGACGTGGCGCAGGTGTGGGAGCTCGGCCTCGGCCGACCGCGGGTGCTCTCGCGCGAGGGTCGCGACCAGGCCGCCGACCGGTGGTACGACGGCGAGAACGGCCCCCTCTCACCCACCGCCCTTGCGGCGCCCGCCCGGTGCGCGACCTGCGGCTTCCTGGTGCCGCTGGGCGGCTCGCTGCGCCAGGCGTTCGGGGCCTGCACCAACGAATACAGCCCGTCCGACGGCCACGTGGTTTCCTACGACCACGGCTGCGGAGGGCACTCCGAGGCGGTTGTCGTGGCCACGCCCTATGACTCCGCCCTTCTCCCGGTGCTCGATGACCTCGAGCTCGAGCTGGTTCCCGTGGCTCTGGCCGAAGATGTGCCCTTCGAAGAGGAGCTCGGGCACAGCTGATCGCCATGCCTGACCAGCCTGACCAGCCTGACCAGCCTGACCAGC
>CAXSDR010000049.1:21377-25576 GCA_964236445.1 uncultured Motilibacteraceae bacterium
GCACAGCTGATCGCCATGCCTGACCAGCCTGACCAGCCTGACCAGCCTGACCAGCACGAGCCGCACGAGCACCAGCCCGACCACTTCGGCCCGTTCGACACGTTCGACACGGCCGCCCTGCGCGCGCACGTCCTCGACGCCTGGGCCGCCTCGCCGGCCCGGTTGCGCGAGGACGCGAATGCCGAGGAAGACCTCGCGCTCGGGGGCTATCGCGACCGGCTCGTCGTCGAGCTGGCTCAGAACGCCGCAGACGCGGCCAGCCGCGCGGGAGTCACGGGCCGGGTGCTGCTGCGCCTCGCGGGCGACGTCCTGGTGGTTGCCAACACCGGCGCACCGCTGGACGCCGCTGGTGTCGAGGCGCTCTCCACCTTGCGGGCCTCGGCCAAGCGCGACGGCGCAACCGTCGGCCGGTTCGGGGTCGGCTTCGCCGCCGTACGCGCGGTGTCCGACGAGATCCGCCTCGGCTCGGCGACAGGCGCTGTCCAATGGTCCCTGGCCCAGACGACCGCTGCCGTCGCGACGATTTCCGCGCTCGACGAGACGGCGGCCGACCGTGCCGGCTCGGTCCCGGCCCTGCGGCTGCCCTATCCCGCCACGCTGCGTGTTCCCGAGGGCTATGACACCGCCGTCGAGGTCGTGCTGCGCGACGGGCAGGCGGTCGCCCGCGTGACCGCGATGCTGGCCGAGGTCAGTGCTGCGCTCCTGCTGGCGCTTCCCGCGCTCGGCGAGGTCACCGTCGACACCGGCACCGTGCACACCCTGCGCCTCAGTTCTCGGGAGGGCGACGTCGTCGTCATCACCGAGGGCTCGCGCACGACGCGGTGGCTGGTCGTTGTGCGAGAGGGCCGTCTCGACCCCGCGCTGCTGCGCGACCGGCCCACCGAGGAGCGGGTCCGCGACCGCTGGTCTGTCACCTGGGCGCTTCCCCTCGACGGCGGCGACCTCCCCGCGGTGCTGCATGCGCCGACGCCCACCGACGAGCCGCTCGACCTCCCGGCGCTGCTGATCGCGAGCGTTCCCCTCGAGCCGACACGTCGTCGCACGACGCCGAGCGCCTTGCTCGACGCGGTGACCGACCATGCCGGGGTTGCCTATGCGGCTCTCCTCGTGCGGGCGAGCGACCTGCTCGACGTCGGAGCACTGCTCGCTCTCGTGCCTGGGCCCGCCGCGGCGGGTGAGGTCGACGCGGCCATCCGCGCAGGCGCGCTGAGGGCGCTGCGCGACGCGGCGTTCCTGCCCACAGTCGTCGGCGACGATCGGCTTCGCCCCCGCGACGCCGTTGTGGTCGACGGTGCAGATGACGGCGTGCTCGCCGTGGTGGCCGATGTCGTCGCCGGCCTGCTGGCCCACGTCGCCGTGCGCCGTGCCGGAGTCCTCGAGCGGCTGGGCGTACGCCGGCTGCGTCTCGTCGACCTCATCGACATGATCGCCGACGTCGCCCGCCCCGCAAGCTGGTGGCGTTCGCTGTATGACGTGCTCGGCGAGGCCGACCGTGACGCGCTCGGTGCGCTGCCGGTGCCGCTGGCCGACGGCCGGCTCGTGCGAGGCGCGCGCGGCGCCGTGCTCGCCGATGGTGACGTGTCGACCGAAGCCCTGCAGACGTTGGGTCTTCGCGTCGTGGACCCGGTCGCGGCAGCACCGCTGCTCCTACGGCTGGGGGCCACGCGCGCGACGGCACGGGGTCTGCTCGACGACGAGGCCGTGCGCGGCGCCGTCGAGGCGTCGCACGACGCAGCCGGCGACGAGGTGCAGCGCATCAGCGACGCGGTGCTCGCGCTCGTCGCTGCGTCATCGGTCCAGCCCGGCGAGATCGCGTGGCTAGGGTCGCTGCTCCTGCCCGACACCGAGGGCGAGCTCGTTCCTGCCGAGGAGCTGATGCTGTCCGACAGCGCGTTCGCGGCAGTCGTCGCGCCCGGTTCGCTGGGTGTCGTGGCGTCCGACGTGGTGGCTCGATGGGGGCGTGGCGTCCTCGTCGCCCTAGGTGTCCTCGACGGGCTGACGTTGCTCCGCGACGACGACGTGCTGCTCGACGGCGACGTCTCCGACCACGACCTCGACGACGAGGTCGGCTGGCTGGACGACGTCGCCCAGCTGGCCGGTGACACCGGCGTCGCGCCGGAGATGCTCGCCGTGCGTGACCTCGATCTGGTGCGGGACGACGCGTGGCCGGCCGTGCTCGCCATGCTCGCTGTGCCACCTCTGCGGGCCGCAGTCGTCGATCCGATGAGGATCGTCCTCGCGGGAACCACTGCCGAAGCGCCGTCCTACACCGCTTGGTGGCTGCGACACCACGCGCGCGTTTCAGGAGTTGCACTTCCTGAACTCGCCATCGGTGTCGACCGGCGGCTCGCCGGGCTCTATGCCGCTTCTGCAGATGCGCTCGGCATCGACGACTCCTTTGCCGCAGCTGTGGGAGTGCGGACTACCCTCGAGGCGCTACTGGCCGAGCCCCAGGGGCCGGACGAGCTGCTCGCCCGCCTCGGCAACTCCCAGATCGTCATCGGCGGCGAGCAGCTTGCGCAGCTCTACATCGCGCTGGCCGGTGTCGACCCGAGTGCGGTGTCGCCGCCGCCCTACGTCCGGGTGCCCGACGGCACGTCGACCCGGGTCGTGCCGGCTGCTGAGGCGTTCGTGCTGGACGCCCCCGATCTGTTGCCGTTGCTCACGTCCACGCCGCTCGTCGTCGTGCCGCACGCTCTGCGCGAGCAGATCGCCGACGTGCTGGGACTCGACCTCGTCTCGGAGCAGATCGACGCACCCCCACCGCGCGGCGGCAACGAGGTCTCCGTGCCCACCGTCGTGCGCTCGGTGCTCGCGGGAGCTGCCCGCACGTGGTTCGAGCACGACGAGCTCATCGTCGATGGAGTGTCTCTGGACTGGCGCGTGGCGAACGGCCGGGTGCATGCGTGCACCACCGACGGGCTGGCGTTCGGGCTCGCCTGGGCCGGTGCTCGCTGGGAACGGCGATGGTTGCTCGCCGCGCTGATGGCTGAGCCCGAGCGCACCCACGACCTGCTGAGGCAGGCGGCGCTCGACCCCACCACCGGATAGATCTCGGTCTTCAGCCGAAGAACTTCACCAGAGCATCGTTCACCTCGCAGGCAGGTGCGAACGGCAACGTGTGGTGTGTCGCTTCCGAGACGGTGACGATCGTCGCGGTCGGCATCGTGCGGTGCACGGCGGTGGCGAGCCTCCCCGGATCATGAGCACGACTCCTGCCTGCGATCACGACGAGCGTCGGCACCGTGAGCGTGCGGAGAACCTCGGTGGACGGCTTCGTGGGCAGGACGATGCGCGAGCGTCGAACCTCGCCGACTGACCGTGCCACGAGCGCCAGCCAGTCTGCATCGAGAGGTGCGCCGTTGCTCTCCCACTGCAGCAGCCGCCTCATCCGGCCCGAGCTGGGCCTGAGCAGCACAGGAACGGCATGTGCCCGATAGGCGGTCGACAGCCTGATGAAGCAGTCCGTCGGATCGAGCAGACCGACTCGCGTGACATGCTCCGGTGTCCGCACGACGAAGGTGAGTGCCAGCCAGGCGCCATAGGAGTGACCCAGCAACGCGGTGGTTGACAGGTCCAGAGCCTCCAGCACGCCAAGCAGCCAGTCGAGCAGGTCCGCCGGCTTGCGAAGCGGGCGCCCGCTCTGAATGCTGCGCCCCGCATCTCCCATCAGGTCCACTGCATAGAGCCGGTGCCGGCCGGCAAGCGCCGCGACGTTGGCGAACCACACCGTCGACGTGGCACCTGCACCGTGCAGCAGCACGAGCGGCGACCCGTCCAGCGGCCCTGCGACGTTGACGTGCGTCGTTCGGTGGTCCGTCACGACCTCGCGGAAGTCCACGGTGACAGGCCAGCGCCGCAGGACGGTTTCGTGGCTCTTCGGTCACGGCGCTGGTCGACCGCCTGGTGGTTGCGGGACACGTCGCCCGCGAGGCTCACCCGGACGACCGTCGGCGAGTCCAGCTCAGAGCCACCCGGCGCGCGGTGCGACTGGGTGAGGAGTTCTTCGGTCCGGTCATCGCCGCCATGGCTGTCGAGATGGGCACCTACAGCAAGCGCGAGACGGCCGCCATCACCCGGTTCCTGCGCGCCATGACCGACATCGCGTCGGCGGCTCAGCGCGAGTGACGCCACGGTCTCGTGCCTAGCAGCTGGATGACGCGACGTCGACGACCTGCTGGATCGTGGCCCGAAGGCAA
>CAXSDR010000050.1:0-7235 GCA_964236445.1 uncultured Motilibacteraceae bacterium
CTATCCGTCGCTGTCCGGGTCGCTGGCCGAGGCCGCGCACCAGCTGAACCGCAAGGTCTGAGGCGCCACCGCCATCGGGTGCCGCCGGCCTTGCGCTTCCGCCCGCAGCAGAACCGATCGGTCTAGTCGACGATCTCGCAGATCACCGCTCCACTGGCCACCGTTGCGCCGACCGTCACGCTCAGCCCCTTGACCGTGCCGCTCTTGTGCGCCATCAGCGGTTGCTCCATCTTCATCGCCTCGAGCACGACGATCAGGTCGCCCTGCGCGACGGCGGCGCCGTCCTCGACCGCGACCTTGACCAGCGTGCCTTGCATGGGGCTCGTCAGGGCGGCGCCGCTGGACGCGACGGCGGGTCGGCCGCCCCGGCGCACCGTCCTGCGGCTCGCCGCGCGCTGGGCCGCGGCACCGACAGCTGCCCCCGCGGCCGTCAGCGCCGAGGGAATCACGACCTCGAGCCGCTTGCCACCGACCTCGACCACGACGCGTTCGCGCTGCTCGGACCAGCTGTGCCCGGCCGGTTTGCCGCCGTAGGGCGTCAGGTCGAGCCTGGCCTCGGTCTCGATCCACCGGGTGTGCACGCGGAACGGCGCGTCGGTGAAGTCGGATTCCTCGACCACCGCGCGGTGGAACGGGATGGCCGTCGGGATGCCCTCGATCTCGAACTCGGCAAGCGCGCGCCGCGCCCGTTCGAGCGCCTGCTCGCGGGAGTAGCCGGTCACGACGAGCTTGGCCAGCAGCGAGTCGAACCCGCCGCCGACGACCGACCGCTCCTCGACACCGGCGTCGAGGCGCACGCCGGGGCCGCTCGGCGGCCGCCAGCGTGTGATCGTGCCGGGCGTCGGGAGCCAGCCCCGACCGGGGTCCTCGCCGTTGATGCGGAACTCGAGGGAGTGCCCGCGAGCGGGCGGGTCGTCATAGCCGAGCGGCTCGCCGTCGGCGATGCGCAGCTGCTCGCGCACCAGGTCGATGCCGGTGACCTCTTCGGTGACCGGGTGCTCGACCTGCAGGCGGGTGTTCACCTCGAGGAACGAGATGACGCCGTCCTCGGCCACGAGGAACTCGCACGTCCCCGCGCCGACATAGCCGGCCTCGCGCAGGATCGCCTTGGACGAGGCGTAGAGCGCGTCGCGCTGGGCGTCGGTGAGGTAGGGCGCGGGCGCCTCCTCCACGACCTTCTGGTGACGCCGCTGCAGCGAGCAGTCGCGCGTGCTGATGACGACGATCGCGCCGTGCGTGTCAGCGAGGCACTGGGTCTCCACGTGGCGCGGCCGGTCGAGGTAGCGCTCGACGAAGCACTCACCACGACCGAACGCGGCGACCGCCTCACGCACGGCCGACTCGAAAAGTTCGGGAATCTCCTCGAGGGTGCGGGCGACCTTGAGGCCGCGCCCGCCGCCGCCGTAGGCCGCCTTGATCGCGACCGGCAGGCCGAAGTCACGCGCGAACGCGATCACATCGTCGGCACCCGACACCGGGTCGCTGGTGCCGGGCACGAGCGGCGCGCCGACCCGCTCGGCGATGTGGCGCGCTGTCACCTTGTCGCCCAGCGCACGGATCGCTGCGGGCGGCGGCCCGATCCAGGTCAGCCCGGCTGCGATGACCGCTTCGGCGAACTCGGCGTTCTCGGCCAGGAAGCCGTAGCCGGGGTGCACGGCGTCAGCGCCGCTGCGAGCGGCGACGTCGAGGATCTTGTCGATGGCGAGGTAGCTCTCGGCAGCGGTCGAGCCGCCCAGGGCGTACGCCTCGTCGGCGATGCGTGCATGGACGGAGTCGCGGTCGGGCTCGGCGTAGACGGCGACGCTGCTGATGCGGGCGTCGCGGCACGCGCGGATGACCCGGACTGCGATCTCGCCGCGATTGGCGATCAGCACCTTGCGCACGCGGTACCGCTCCCTGCTAGCGAGGTTCGAGTCGGGTCAGCCTATCGGCGGAGGTCGCCGGCACCGGCGCGGAAGTGCCCAGCAAGGCCCGCAGGCAGTTTGGAGGAAACCTCCAAGTAGGAACCCCGTCAAGTGGCGCGCCAGAGGTCCGGCCAGTGCAGACCCGCCGCATCGGCCATCAGCCGCAGCAGCGCGACGTTGATCCCGACCACGTTGTGCGGGTTTCCCTCGATGCCCGTGACGAAGGCAGCACCCAGCCCGTCGAGCGTGAACGCGCCTGCGACCGCAAGCGGCTCGCCCGTCGCGATGTAGGCGTCGATCTCGGCGTCGGACACGGCTGCGAAGAACACCGTCGTGGCCGCGACGCGGGTGTCGGTCGTCCCCGCGGGCGTCACGAGGCAGTGACCGGTGTGCAGCACCCCGCTGCGCCCCCGCATGGCCCGCCAACGGTCCCGCGCGTCGTGGGCCCCCCTCGGCTTGCCGTAGACCGCGCCGTCGAACTCCAACACCGAGTCGCAGCCCACGACGTAGGCGCCCACCGCCTGCGCAGTCGCGGCGACGGTCCGTGCCTTGCGAGTCGCAAGCTCCCCGGCGACGTACGCAGCGCCACCCCCGACGTCGCTCTCGTCGACCCCGCTCACCACGACCTCCGGGTCGAGCCCCGCCGCTCGCAGCGTCGCGAGGCGGGCGGGGGACGCGGAGGCGAGGACGAGGCGGGGCACGGCGGGACGCTATCTCCTCGCCGTCGGGGCAGGGTGCGCCGACGCACCGGTGCCCCTACGCTGGCGATCATGCTGCAGGCGCTCCGCAAGCCCCACGCCGGGCAGATGTGGCACGCGGTCACCGCAGCGGTGGCGCTGTTCGCGCTCGTCCTGCAGCTGGGGCTGATCTTCAGTGGCGAAGCGGTGCTGGTCGAGGCGAGCGCTGTTCCGGCACTTCCGGTGCGGGTGTGGCGGTTCTTCACCTACTTCACCGTGCAGTCGAACTTCCTCGTGCTCTACACCGCCGCGACACTCGCGCTCAACCCCGCGCGTGACGGCCGGCTGTGGCGGATCGCACGGCTCGATGCCCTCGTCGGCATCACCATCACGGGCCTCGTGCACTTCTTCTTCCTGCGCCCGCTCGTGCCCCTCACCGGCTGGACCAACGTCGCCGACAAGCTCCTGCATGTCGCGGTGCCGCTGCTGGCCTTCCTCGGCTGGGTGGTGTTCGGACCGAGGTGGCGGGTGACCCAGGCGGTTCTCCTGCCGGCACTAATGTGGCCGCTGGTCTACATCGTCTTCACCGGCGTCCATGGCGCGATCACCGGCTGGTATCCCTATCCGTTCACCGATGTGACATCGCTCGGCTATCTGCGCGTCCTTCTCAACGCGGTCGCCGTCGCCGTCCTGTTCTTCATGGGCGAGCTTCTCGCGAAGGTCGCCGACGAACGCCTGCCTCTGGGTCGGTTCGACAGAGCTGACCGCACGACTTCCTGAGCCGAACCCGCCGTCGATGGAGGCCTCGATGCCCGTCACCACCCGCCACGCACTGCCGAGCACCGGCCAGCGCCTCGCCGCCGAGTTCCTCGGCACCTTCTGGCTGGTCTTCGCTGGTTGCGGCTCGGCCGTGCTGGCCGCAGGCTTCCTCTCGACGACGAATGTCCACCTGGGCATCGGGTTCCTCGGTGTCGCCCTGGCTTTCGGGTTGACCGTCATGACCATGGCGTACGCCGTCGGCCACGTCTCCGGCGGCCACTTCAACCCGGCCGTCACGCTGGGACTGGCGGCCGGCGGCCGGTTCGCCTGGCGGGACGCTCCGGCCTACATCGCCAGTCAGGTCGTGGCGGGCGCGGTGGCTGCAGCGGTGCTGTTCGCGATCGCGTCGGGCCAGAAGGGCTTCAGTGCCAGCAGGACCGGCTTCGCGACCAACGGCTATGGCTCGCACTCGCCCGGGCACTACTCGCTCGCAGCGTGTCTGCTGACCGAGATCGTGATGACCGCGTTCTTCCTCTACATCATCCTGGGCGTGACAGACACGCGAGCGCCGCGCGGCTTCGCGCCGATCGCGATCGGCCTCGGCCTCACCCTGATCCACCTCGTGAGCATCCCGGTGACCAACACGTCGGTGAACCCGGCCCGTTCGATCGGGCCCGCGCTCTTCGCCGGCAGCGCGCCGATCGGTCAGCTGTGGCTGTTCATCGTCGCTCCGGTCATCGGGGCGCTTCTCGCCGGTTTCTCCTACGCCTACCTGCTCGGCACGGGTGAGGACGCCGCGCCGTTGGGGGACGCGACCGCAGCCTGAGGTTCAGTGCCGCCGCAGTGCCGCCTGCCAGGCGCCGGCGCCGAGCGGAAGGGGCTTGCGCAGGACCGGGGCGCACCACGCCGACCGCACGTGCGGCGTCCGGCGTCCGACCGGCGCGAACGGCCCGGACGGCCCTGACCCGCCGGCGGCCGCGTGCGCCGCGACAACGGCCACCAGGGCCGCGAGCTCTTCGGGCTGGGCGTCCCCCCGGACCACCTCGAGGGCGTCGAGCAGCGACAGCGGCTCGGGGGTCTCACGGCGGTCGTCGTTCACAGCGGGATGTTCCCATGCTTCTTGGGGGGCATCGTGTCGCGCTTGGTGCGCAGCATCCGCAGCGATCGGGTGACGGCGGCCCGCGTCTCGGACGGCGCGATCACGCCGTCGAGGAACCCGCGCTCGGCCGCGAGGTAGGGGTTGGCGAGGGCGTCCTCATATGTCTGGACCAACGATGCCCGCAGCGCGTCTGGATCCGCCGCGGCGGCGAGCTCGCGCCGGTGCAGCAGGCCCACCGCGCCCTGCGCGCCCATGACGGCGAGCTGGGAGGTCGGCCAGGCGAGGTTGACGTCGGCACCCAGGTGCTTGGACCCCATGACGAGGTAGGCGCCGCCATAGGCCTTGCGCGTGATGACCGTGACCTTGGGCACCGTCGCCTCGGCGTAGGCGTAGATGAGCTTCGCGCCCCGTCGGATGATGCCGTCCCACTCCTGCTGGGTGCCGGGCAGGAAGCCGGGGACGTCGACGAACGTCACCACGGGGATGTTGAACGCGTCGCACGTACGCACGAACCGCGCCGCCTTCTCGGCAGCGTCGATGTCGAGGGTGCCGGCGAAGTGCAGAGGCTGGTTGGCCACGACGCCCACCGAGCGGCCCTCGACCCGGCCGAAGCCGACGATGATGTTGGGTGCGAACAGGGGCTGGACCTCGAGGAACTCGCCGTCGTCGACCACGGCCTGCACGACCGTGTGCATGTCGTAGGGCTGGTTGGGGGAGTCGGGCACCAGCGTGTCGAGCTCGCTGTCGTGCGGGCCGGGCGTCGACAGCTCGGCGTTGTCGGGCTCGAACTCGAGCGGGAAGTGCGGCGCCTCCTCGACGTTGTTGCTCGGCAGGTAGGACAGCAGGGCCTTCGCATAGTCGAGGGCGTCAGCCTCGGACGATGCCATGTAGTGCGCGTTGCCCGATCTCGTGTTGTGCGTACGCGCCCCGCCGAGCTCCTCGAAGCCGACGTCCTCACCGGTGACCGCCTTGATGACGTCGGGACCGGTGATGAACATCTGCGACGTGCCCTCGACCATGATGACGAAGTCGGTGAGGGCGGGGGAGTAGACCGCGCCGCCCGCGCAGGGTCCGAGGATGAGCGAGATCTGCGGGATCACGCCCGAGGCCTGCACGTTGCGATGGAAGATGTCGCCGAACAGCGCGAGCCCGCTGACGCCCTCCTGGATCCGCGCACCACCGCCGTCGTTGAGGCCGATGACGGGGCAGCCGGTCTTGAGGGCGAGGTCCAGGACCTTGACGATCTTGGCGCCGTGGCGCGCGCCGAGGCTGCCGCCGAAGATCGTGAAGTCCTGGCTGTAGACGCACACCTGTCGCCCGTCGACCGTGCCGTAGCCGGTCACCACGCCGTCGCCGTAGGGGCGCTTGGCTCCCATCCCGAAGGCGGTCTCGCCATGGCGGGCAAGCTCGTCGAGCTCGACGAAGGACCCCTCGTCGAGGAGGAGCGCGATGCGCTCGCGTGCTGTGAGCTTGCCGCGCGCGTGCTGGCGCTCGACAGCGGTCTCGGACCCGGCCTGCACGGCTTCGTCGCGGCGCTCCTGCAGCGCGGCGAGGCGCCCGGCGGTCGTGTGCCGGTCGGATCGAGGCGATGCCGATGCTGCGGTTCCGGGATCGACTGACATGGGGCCGTAGCGTAGCCGCGTGCCCGATGCGACCCCACCTGCTCGCCGTACCCCGCTCGACCAGGAGTCGCTGGTCGCCGCCCTGCGCACGCGGGGCTGCGGGTGGACCGACGTCCGGCTCAGCGCGCGGACCGGATCGACCAACGACGACCTACGTGCGCTCGAAACGGCCGGTGCGCTCGAGGGGACGATCGTCACGACCGACCTGCAGACCGCCGGCCGCGGGCGGATGGACCGCGCCTGGCAAGCGCCGGCTCGCTCGGGAATCCTCGTCTCGGTCCTGCTTCGCCCCCGGGTGCCGCAGGCCCGCTGGGGCTGGCTCCCCCTCCTGACCGGGTTGGCGCTCGCCGAGGTGGTGGCCGGCCTCGGCGTCGAGGCGGGGCTCAAGTGGCCGAACGACGTGATGGTCGCGCAGGCGAAGCTCGCGGGGATCCTGGCCGAGCGTTCGGGCGATGCGGTCATCGTGGGCGCGGGGCTCAACGTCGACCTCACCGCGGCGGAGCTCCCGGTCCCGACGGCGACGTCGCTCGCTCTCGTCGGCGCCGCGAGCCTGGACCGCACTCTGGTGCTCGCCTCGGTCGTGGACCGCCTCGCTCGCCGCTATGCCGCATGGAGCAGCGCCGACGGGGATCCCGGGCGCAGCGGGCTCGCGCGCGACTATGCCGATGCCTGCGTCTCGCTCGGCCGCCGGGTGCGCGTGACGCTGCCCACCGGCGTCGAGATCTCGGGTGTCGCCGAGCGCATCGACGACGACGGACGCCTCGTCGTGGGCGGGCACCCGCCCACGGCCGTCGCTGCGGGAGACGTCGCCCATGTTCGCTGAAGGGCGGCTGACGAGCCGCGCCGGGCAGGTCCGACGCGAGGTTGAGTAGCCATACCCATCCCCCGGCGGCCAAGGAGCCCCCAAGATCGCACCATGACGTCGCAGCAGCTGGTTCCCGAGCACCTGATCGCCGCCCTGACCGACCCCACGAAGTGTCCCTCGTGCGGCTTCGTCCTTCTTCCCGGCAGCTTCTCCTGCACCCGGTGCTACCTCCCGCTGCGAGGTCAGCTGGCGACGAGCGTCTGGGACAGCTCGGTCCGCGCCGGCACTGTCCTCCGCGAGCGTGCCAGCCTCATCGACGAACTGCGGGCCGACCCCGCCACCAATTCCGCTGCAGCGCCCGCCGCAGCC
>CAXSDR010000050.1:7245-25570 GCA_964236445.1 uncultured Motilibacteraceae bacterium
TGCTCGTGCGCGTCGGCCAGTATGTGCGCCAAGGACAGAAGATCTCGATTTCGGGCAACACCGGCCATTCTCATGGGCCGCATCTGCATTTTGAAGTGCGTGATGGGATGGCGGCGCTCAATCCGGTAGAGCTGGTTCAGGGCAAGATGACGGCGCAGGTCACCGATACTGCGCCCCCACCGACCGCGCCGCCAGTGACCGCGCCGCCACCACCCAGGTCGCCACGCCCCACCCGGGCCTTCCAGCCACGCACCCCACCCGCCCACCGGCCGACGCCACCCCGCACGGCGTCCAGCAGGTGCTCGTAGGTGTCGGCGCGCTGCTGCTCGCGCTCGCTGCCCTCTACTTCCTGATCACGGCCTGGGGCCACATGGGCATCGCCGGCCGCGGGCTCGTGCTCCTCGCCGTGACGGGCGCGGCGGTCGGGGGGACGTACGCCGCCCTGCGGGGGACCCTGCGGGCCACCGCCGAGGCCATCGCCGCACTGGCGGTGTCGCTCGTCCTGCTCGACGCCTTCGCGGTGCGCCGCGTCGACCTGTGGGGGCTGCGCACCACCGACGCGGTCGGCTTCTGGGCCGTGGTGTGCCTGCTGCTGGCCGTCACCGCGTGGGCATGGGCCCGGTCGACCGGGCTGGTGCTCCCGGAGATCGGCGCCGCGCTGCTCATCACCACCGGCACGGCGCTTGCCGCGGGCACGGCGGGGGACTCCCATGACCTGCTCGGGGCCCTCACGCTGGTGGCCGGCAGTGGTGTCCTCGCCGCCACGCACCGCCGCGAGCTCTGGCGCTCGGGCACGGCACGTGGCATCGCTGCGGTGGGCGCCGCGACCACCTGGGTGGCGGGCAGCCTCATCGCGCTCGGCGTCGGCGCCGACGACCCGTCCGTCACCACCACGCTCGCCATGGTGGGGGCAATCGCTGTCGCGGCGGCTGTCGCGGTCGCGACCGCCCGCTCGCTGCCCGCCTCGTCGGGGTGGCGCCAGGTGGCGTCCGCCGCCGCGACGCTGGTCACCTTCCTCGGTGCCGTCGACGCCGTGGCGCCGCACCTCGGTTGGCGCGCCGCTGCGCTGCTGGGCCAGCTCGTCGCCGTGGCCGTCCTGGTCCTGCTGCTCCAGGTCCCCCGCGGCCTACGCCGGGGGCCCCTCGTCGCGGCGGGGATCGGGGCGCTCGTGACAGGCAGCCCGGCGACGGTCGCGGCCGCCGAGTCGGTCTCGGCGGCGATGCGGCACGACATCTGGCAATCGCAGGCGGGCGACCCCACGCTGGGGACGGTCCTCGGAACGCTCCCGTCGCTGGGCGGGCAGGACCTCGCTTCCCTTGTGCTGCTCGGAGCCGCCGCGGCGCTCCTGCGCTGCGCGCGGAGTTCCGTCGTCACGCGCGGTGCTGTCGTCGCCGCCGTCGAGCCGGTGATCGCCGCGACGGCCACGGTGCTGCTCGCGGCTGGTGCGCTGGTGCTCGACCTACCGATCCTGGCAACGGTCCTGCTGCTCGCCGCCTGCGCCGCGGGCGCGGTCGGCGTAGGCGCACAGCTCGACCGGGTCACCGTGCTGGTCGCGGGCGGAGCCGTGGCGGTGCTCGCCGTCGGCTGGGCGAGTGCTTCGTCGACGGCCACGGTCGCCGCGCTCGCACTGCTGCTCGCGGGAGCCGTGGCCGCGTTCGTCGTGTCGGCGGCCCGGCTGCGCGGCAGCCTGCTGGTCGTCTCGATGGGACTTGCCTACGCCCTCGCCTGGACGACCCTGTGCGCCGGCGGCGGCAGCGTCGCCCGGGGCGCGGCGCTGGCGGTCGCGGTGCTCGCGGCCCTCACCGCCATCGGCTCACGCGTGTGGTCCGGTGACCTGCGAGGCATGGGCGAGGGTGCGTCGGTCGCAGGAGGCGTGCTCGCGACCGTGGTCGCCGCCGGCGATGCCACCGCACTGGCAGCAGCGCTCGCGTGCGCGGGAGCCGGCGCCGCTGTCGTCGCGCTGGCTGCCGACCGCCGCCGCGTCGGCGGGTTCGCGGCAGCCCTGCTCGTGCTCGCCGCCTGGGTCGCCATGGGCGACGCGGGCGTCTCCGTCGTCGAGGCCTACACCCTGCCGACCGCCGTGGTGCTCCTCGTCGTCGGCTACCTGGCTCGGCGCCGACACCCCCGCACCCCCGGCGAGGCGGCCGACCCGGTGGGCAGCTGGTACGCCTACGGCGCCGGCCTGGCCCTGGCCCTCGTGCCGAGCCTCGTCGTGGCGCTCGACTCGGGCGGGCTGCGCGCGGGCCTGCTCGGGCTCGGGGCCCTGCTCACGCTGCTCGTGGGTGCCCGCAGCCGGCTCCAGGCCCCGCTCGTGCTCGGCGCAACCGCGCTCACGCTCGACGTGCTGGTCAAGGGTGTGCCCTACGCCGCGAGCCTGCCCCGCTGGGCGTCGATCGCCGCGGCCGGGCTGCTACTGCTCGGGCTCGGTGCGACCTACGAGCGCAGGCTCGCGCAGCTCAAGAACGCCCGGTCGCGACTCGCCACGTACTCCTGACGGCCGCACGGAGATCACGCCATGTAGTCCTCGCCTCTACGATGCCGCCTATGCCTCGGGTGTTGCTTGCTGAAGATGATGTCGCGATCGCCGACCCGCTCGCGCGGGCCCTTCGTCGTGAGGGTTATGACGTGGACGTCCGACCGGACGGCCTGGAGGCGCTCGACAGCGCCACCCACGGGGACTACGACGTCATGGTCATGGACCTCGGGCTGCCCGGCATGGACGGTCTCGAGGTGTGTCGCCGGATGCGCGCCATCGGCAGCGTCCTCCCGGTGCTGATCCTGACGGCCCGCGCCGAGGAGGTGGACCTGGTCGTCGGGCTCGACGCCGGGGCCGACGACTACGTCGCCAAGCCGTTCCGTCTGGGCGAGCTGCTGGCGCGCGTACGCGCACTGCTGCGTCGCGGGGCCACGGAGGGGGCCGCCGCGGCGCCCGAGGAGGTCCAGGACGTACGCCTCGACGTCGCGTCACGCCGGGCTTGGGCCGGTGAGGCCGAGCTCTCCTTGACCGCGAAGGAGTTCGAGCTGCTCGCGGTGCTGATGCGCGAGGCCGGCAAGGTCGTGACCCGCGACCAGCTCATGCGCGAGGTCTGGGGCGCGACCTGGTGGGACTCCACGAAGACCCTCGACATGCACGTCTCGTTCCTGCGACGCAAGCTCGGTGACGATGCCGCCCACCCCCGGTTCATCGCGACGGTGCGCGGCGTGGGCTTCCGCTTCGAGCTGGGCTGACGGCGAGTCGTGCGCCGCCGGATCCTCACCTCCACCGTGGCGGTGGCGCTGCTCGCCATCGTCCTGCTCGGCCTGCCGCTCGCCGTTGCCGGCTGCGCGCTGAGCCGGCACACCGCGGCGACGCGCGTGCAGGGGGTCGCCGACAACGTGGGCCGGACGATCGATGACCGCGTCCGGGGCAGGTGGCCGGTGGGGCCCGAGCAGTTGCGCAGCGCCAGCGACGACGATGTGCACGTCGTCGCCGTCCTCGCCGACGGTCGTCGCTTCGAGCGTGGCCGCCGCGCCGACCGCAGCGGTCTCACGGGTGTCTACTCCTCACCGACCTGCTCGGTGCTGGTCGAGTTCTCCGAGGCGTCGCTGTGGCGCAGCTATGCGCTCGTCGTCATGATCGTCGGGCTCGTCGCGCTGCTTGCCCTGACACTGGCGGTCGGCCTCGGACTGCGCCAGGCGCGTCGGCTGGTGGAGCCGCTCGTCGCCCTCGCCGAGACGGCCAACCGGCTGGGGAGCGCCCGCTCGGCCACCTACGGCGTCGCGACTCCCGGCGTCGCGATTCCCCACTTCGGTGTCGAGGAACTCGACCGGCTCGCCGACACGCTGGCGGGCAGCTCGCATCGTGTGGCCACCATGCTGGCCGCCGAGCGCCGCTTCACCAGCGACGCCTCGCACCAGCTGCGTACGCCGCTGACCGCCCTGATGCTGCGCCTCGAGGAGATCATCGCGACGCGCGATCTCGACGAGGCCCACGACGAGGCGACGGTGGCCCTGGCTCAGGTCGAGCGCCTCACGGGCGTCGTCGAGCACCTGCTGCAGGCCACGCGCGACGACCGGGCCCACTCGGCGGTGCCGCTCGACGTCAAGGAGGTGGTTGCCGCGCAGGTGCGCGAGTGGGCGTCCGCCTACACCGCCCGAGGCCGCGCTGTGGTCGTGGAGGCCACCGAGCCTGCCGCACCGGCGATGCTCGGCGGGTCCGCGCGTGACGGCGGCGGGCTGCACGCGCTGGCCACGCCCGGAGGCTTCGCGCAGGTGGTGGCCACGCTGCTCGAGAACAGCCTCGTCCACGGCGCCGGGCGTACGACCGTACGCATCCGCTCCACCGGCGTGTCGGTGGTGGTGGAGGTGTCCGACGAGGGCACGGGCATCGCGGGGGGGCTGGGGTCGAGCATCTTCGACCGATCGGTGAGCGGGCGCTCCTCCACGGGTCTGGGCCTGGCGCTGGCGCGCGACCTCGCGGAGGCCGACGGGGGCCGGCTCGAGCTGGTGCGCGAGGTGCCCGCGGTGTTCGCGCTGTTCCTCAGCCTCGCGCCTCGTCCGCGGGCGCTGGCGCGCTGACCTCGGCCTCCTCCGCGTCGGCGAGCGCCTCGGCCTCGGCGACGGCCGGGAACACCCAGCGCCGGTAGGCCAGGAACCGGAACGCGGTCGCCAGCACGAGCCCGACGCCGTTCGCCGCGACATTGTCCGCGAGCGGGCTGGTGAGATCGAGGGCGTAGTGCGAGACGGCCAGAACCGCGAGCGAGATCGCGAGACCGACCCCGTTGAGCACGAGGAAGACGAGATATTCCCGGTGCAGCGCCTCCTGCGCCCGCGCGCGGTGCCGGAAGGTCCAGAAGCGGTTCCCGACATAGGCGGCGGTCGCGGCCACCAGCACCGAGAGCGTCTTCGACGACAGGGGTCCCACCCCGAGGCCCAGCCGCAGGGTGTTGAAGACCGCGAGGTCGATCACGAACGCCAACGCCCCGACGACCCCGAACTTCAGCAGCTCGCGGACGAGGTGGCCGAGCGAGTCGTAGGCCTTGCGCAGCGTGGTCAGCATGTCGGGTTCCTTGGCACCCGGAGACCCTACCCAGTGCCTCGGGGAGCCTGCGGTTAATGTGCCAGCGTGCCTGCCCCCGCTGCTCCGGTCGTCGGCATCGTCGGGGCCGGCCAGCTCGCTCGGATGACCGCACCGGCCGCCGCGGCCCTGGGCGTACGCCTGCGCGTCCTGGCCGCCACCGCGCAGGACTGCGCCGCCGCGGTCGTGCCCGACGTGGTGATCGGCTCGCCCGACGACCTCGATGCGCTGCGCCGGCTCGCCGAGGGTTGCGACGTCGTGACGTTCGAGCACGAGCTGGTGGATCCCGCCCACATCGCGGCGCTCGTCGAGTCGGGGGTGGTGGTGCGACCCGGGGCGGCGGCGCTCGTGCACGCCCAGGACAAGGCCGTGATGCGTGAGGCACTGAGCGGTGCCGGCCTGCCCTGCCCGCGCTGGCGCGTGGTCCGCTCGGTCGCCGAGGTCGAGGAGTTCGCGCGCGACGTGGGCTGGCCCCTGGTGCTGAAGGCCGCCCGCGGCGGCTACGACGGACGCGGCGTCTGGGTGCTCGCATCGGCCGGCGAGGCCGAGCCGGTCCTCGCCGAGCTGGCCGAGCGCGGCACGACGGCGCTGGCCGAGGAGAAGGTCGACTTCGTCCGCGAGCTCGCGGCCCAGGTCGCGCGCAGCCCGCACGGTCAGGCCGTCGCCTATCCCGTCGTGGCGACGACGCAGGTCGGGGGCATCTGTCGCGAGGTCGTCGCCCCGGCGCCCCGGCTCGACGACGAGCTCGCCACCTCGGCGCAGGGCATCGCGCTGCGCGTCGCCGGGCTGCTCGACATGGTCGGCATCATGGCCGTCGAGCTTTTCGAGACCGCCGACGGGCGCGTCCTCGTCAACGAGCTCGCGATGCGACCCCACAACTCGGGGCACTGGACGATCGAGGGTGCGGTCACCTCGCAGTTCGAGCAGCACCTGCGCGCGGTGCTCGACCTGCCGCTCGGGTCACCGGCGTGCCTCGCCCCGACCGCCGCGATGGTGAACATCCTGGGTGGCGGTTTCCCCGATCTGTTCACCCCGTTCCGCCACGTCATGGCGCGCGATCCCGCCATGAAGGTGCACATCTATGGCAAGGAGGTCCGGCCCGGTCGCAAGGTCGGGCACGTCACCGTGCTGGGTGAACGCACCGACGATCTGCTCGACCGTGCCCGACACGCCGCCGGCTACCTGAGTGGGGAGATCCTCGAATGAGTGAGCAGCCGCTCGTCGGTGTCGTGATGGGCTCGGACTCCGACTGGCAGGTGATGTCGGCTGCCTCCGAGGTGTTGCACGAGTTCGGCGTGGCGCACGAGGTCGACGTCGTGTCAGCGCACCGCATGCCGAGGGCGATGCTCGACTACGGTGCGAGCGCGGCAACGCGCGGGCTCTCGGTGCTGATCGCCGGTGCCGGCGGTGCGGCGCACCTTGCGGGAATGCTCGCCGCAGTGACGCCGCTCCCCGTCATCGGTGTCCCGGTGCCGCTCGCCCAGCTCGACGGCATGGACTCGCTGCTGTCCATCGTGCAGATGCCGGCAGGAGTGCCCGTCGCGACCGTGTCGATCGGCGGAGCGCGCAACGCCGGCCTGCTCGCCGTGCGCATCCTCGCCTGCTCCGACCGCGAGCTGACCACACGCATGGTCGCGTTCCAGGAGAGCCTCGAAGCGCAAGCGCGCGCGGCAGGCCAGTCATTGCGCCGCTCGCTGCGTCCCTGAACTTGACTTCGCCCTTCCTGTTGACTACCTGCGGGGTTCGTGGCACTCTGAGTCCGTTGCCTACTAAGTAGGTCAACAAGGCAGACAATCTCTGTCGACCAGGCATTGCCGCCACCGCTACGGACGAAGGAGATGCAGTGTTCGCCGCCTGCACCGCGGAGCCTGTGGGCCCCGCATGGTCGCGGCACCTGCTCTCACACTGCCCGGTGCCGCCGAGCACCCGCTGTCCTCGCTGCCACTAGCTCTCCTCTGCTCGTCTCGCCCGGCCGCGTGACGCTCGCGCGTCAGCTGGAACAGCCGCCGCTGATCGACTCCTGCGCTGACACCGACGATGCCGGCTTTCCTGCTTTCGTCCCCGCACGCTTGCGCCTTCCTGCCTGTGGCACGCGGGCCCACTGACCATGTCCTCTCGTTTGGAGATTCGCCATGACCACCACCACGTTTGCGCACGACCTCACCCTGACTTCCGCGCCTCTCACGATCCGCACGGGGTCCGTCATCAGCGGCGTACGCCTCGGTGCCGACCTCGACCCGCGTGTCATCGCCGACATCCGCTCGACCCTGCTCGCACGCAAGGTCGTGTTCTTCCGCGACCAGCAACACCTCGACACCGAGGGTCAGGTGGCGTTCGCCCGGCTGCTCGGTGAGCTGACGTCGGCACATCCGACGGTTCCTGGGGTTGCTGCCTCGGCCCACGTGTTGCCGATCGACAGCGACGCAGGTCGTGCGGACAGCTGGCACACCGATGTCACGTTCGTCGACCGCCCGCCGGCCTTCTCGGTGCTTCGCGCCCTGACGCTCCCGTCCCACGGCGGCGACACCGTGTGGGCCAACACCGTCACTGCTTACGACGGGCTGCCTGCGCCGCTTCGTACGCTGGCAGAAAGCCTGCGCGCGGTCCACACCAACGCCTATGACTACGCGGCCGTGCCGCCAGGGACGGCGCGCGATGACTCGGCGCGGCGGCGGCACTACGAGCAGTTCGTCGCCACGGTCTACGAGACCGAGCATCCGGTGGTGCGCGTGCACCCGGAGTCGGGGGAGCGGTCATTGCTTCTCGGCGGCTTCGTCCGGGCGTTCGCCGGCATCGGCACGGCCGACTTCCGGCTGCTCTACCGCGTGTTCCAGGACCACATCACGTCGCCGGAGAACACGGTGCGCTGGACGTGGCGCCCGGGTGACGTGGCCATCTGGGACAACCGTGCGACCCAGCACTACGCCGTCAACGACTACGGCGACCTCGACCGCCAACTCCACCGCGTCACGGTCGCGGGTGAGGTTCCCGTCGGCATCGACGGGCGCCACTCGACCGCCCTCGCCGGTGACAGCTCGAGCTTCGTGCCGCAGCAGTGAGCACCTTCTCCGCCATCTTCCGCTACCGACTTCCAAGGACAACAGCCATGACCGCGCGTCGTTCCTCCTCAGTGCTCCTGCTCGCCGGACTGCTCGCGAGCGGGCTGTCGCTGAGCGCCTGCGGCAACGGGACCGAAGCCGCTGCCGCCGGCAGTGAGACGAAGGTGCTGCGCTACCAGGGCTGGCCCAACACCGTGACCCTGCCTGAGCTCGCCGAGGACCTCGGCTATCTCGGCGACGTGAAGCTCAAGTGGGTCGGCAGCACGATCAGCGGGCCGCAGGACATCCAGGCCGCCGCATCGAACCAGACCGACTTCGGTGGCGCGTTCGACGGGGCCGTCGCCAAGCTCGAGGCTTCCGGCGCGCCGGTCACGGCCGTCGTCGCCTACTACGGCTCCGACAAGGACGCCTACAACGGCTTCTATGTGCTCCAGGACAGCCCCATCAAGACTGCCAAGGACCTGATCGGCAAGAAGATCGGCGTCAACACCCTCGGCGGCCACAACGAAGCCGTGCTCGACACCTGGCTCGCCAAGCAGGGTCTGAGCAAGGAGGAGATCCGCACGGTGCAGCTGGTGCCGCTGCCGCCGCCCAACATCGACCAGGCCCTGCGCGCCCACCAGATCGACGTGGCCGCGCTGAGCGGGCAGTTCCGCGACCAGGCGCTCACCAAGGGCGGCGTACGCGCCATCTTCAAGGACTCCGAGATCTTCGGCGACTTCAGTGCCGGCACGTTCGTGCTGCGCAAGGACTTCATCAAGAAGAACCCGGACACGGTGCGCACGTTCGTCGACGCCGTCGGACGTGCGATCGACTGGACCAAGGACACTCCGCACGACAAGGTCATCGCGGAATACAAGAAGATCATCGAGGGACGTCACCGCAACGAGAGCACCGACTCGTTGAAGTACTGGAAGAGCACCGGGGTCGCCACGCGCAACGGCGTGATCACCGATGCCGACTTCAGCCGTTGGGAGGGCTGGCTCGATCAGACCGACTCGGTCAAGAAGGGCAAGCTCGACGTCTCGTCGCTCTACACCAACGAGTTCAACCCCGCAGCGGCAAAGAAGTGAGGGGCTGACTTCGATGTCCTCTGCCATCACGTTCGACCGCGTCAGCAAGACCTTTCCCATCCGGGGCGACCGGAACGCGGTGTTCACAGCACTCGACGGGTTCACCCTCGACGTGCGCCCCGGTGAGCTGCTCTCGCTCGTCGGTCCCAGCGGCTGCGGCAAGTCGACCTTGCTCGACCTCGTGGGCGGGCTCACGAAGCCTGATTCCGGTGTCATATCGATCGACGGTCGGCCCGTCGACGGCCCCGGCCTCGACCGCAGCATCGTCTTCCAGCAGTACGCGCTGTTCCCCTGGCGCACAGCCTTGGCCAATGTCGAGTTCGGGCTGGAGGCGACCGGCGTGGCGAGTCGGCAGCGCAAGGCGAAGGCCCGCGAGTTCCTCGAGCTCGTAGGCCTGGGTGGGTTCGACGACCGCTATCCACACGAGCTGTCGGGCGGCATGAAGCAGCGCGTCGCGATCGCCCGGGCCCTCGCGGTGGATCCCGCGGTGCTGCTCATGGATGAGCCGTTCGCGGCGCTCGACGCACTGAGCCGCGAGACCTTGCAGGCCGAGCTGGTGCGCATCTGGCAGAGCACCGGCAAGACGATCGTGTTCATCACCCATGGCATCGAGGAGGCGGTTTTCCTCGGTCAGCGCGTCGCTGTCATGACGTCTCGCCCCGGCACGGTCAAGGCGGTGGTGGATGTCGCACTCGGCAGCCGCTCGGATGCACGTGACGTGCGCACGAGTCCCGAGTTCACCGCGTTGCGCCACGGCGTCTGGCAGCTGCTGCGGGACGAGGTGCGCAAGGCGGCGCTCCTCGAGATTCCCGGCCGCATCTCGGACCTGCTCGACGAGCATCAGGAGGTTGTTCCCGTTGGCTGACACCCTTGTGCATCCGGCACCTACGGCGACCGGCGGTCCGACCGTCCCGGTGCAGGCTCCGGCATCACCGCCGCCCAACCGTTCGTCTCGTGCCTTGGCGCGGCTGCTCTCACGTGCTGCTCGACGCAGCGCCCTGGTCGTCTTTCTCCTGCTGCTGTGGGAGGTTTTGCCGCAGGTGCGGCACGGCGGCGGCCATGTCGTGGAGCCTTCCCTGCTCCCGCCACTGCACCTCGTCGTGCAGGCGTGGTGGCACCTCGTGCAGAACGGGCAGCTGTGGGACAACACCCGCGCCAGCCTGCAGCGCTCGCTGGCAGGTTTCGCGATCAGCGTGGTCGTCGGCGTGCCGCTCGGACTGGCGATCGCCTGGTGGAAGCCCGTGCGGGAAGTCGTGAACCCCCTCTTCGAGGCGTTCCGCAACACCGCAGCACTTGCGTTGCTGCCCGTCTTCGCGCTGTTCCTCGGCATCGGTGAGACGTCGAAGATCGCACTGGTGCTCTATGCCTGCATCTTCCCCGTGCTGCTCAACACGATCAGCGGTGTCGGCACAGTCGACCCGCTGCTCGTCAAGGCAGCGAGGTCGATGGGTCTGTCGTCGGTGCAGCTGTTCCGCAAGGTCGTCGTCCCGGCCACCGTGCCGAGCATCTTCACTGGCATCCGGCAGGCGGGGGCGTCCTCGATCCTCATCCTCATCGCTGCGGAGATGGTCGGTGCGAAGGCCGGCCTCGGCTACCTCGTCAACTACTCGATGTTCAACTTCATGATTCCGCAGATGTACGCCGGGATCCTGACCATCTCCGCCATCGGCATCACCTTCAACGTCGTGCTCGTGAAGCTCGAGCGCCGAGCCTCCCGCTGGCGCGCCACGTCACCGACGCGCTAGGCAAACGGCACCTCCTTCCCAGTCATTCCCGGATCCCAGGAGCAAGCGATCATGTCCAGGCAGATGCACCTCAATGCTTTTCTGATGAATGTGGGACACCACGAGGCGGCATGGCGCCACCCGAGGACGTCGCCTGAGTCGGCGACGTCCGCGCGTCACTTCATCGAGCTCGCGCAGCTCGCCGAGCGCGGCAAGCTCGACTCGATCTTCTTCGCGGACGGCGTTGCGGTGCGCAGCAACGTACGCCACAACTCCCAGGGTGGTCTCGAGCCGCTGTCGATCCTCAACGTGGTGGCGACGCACACCGAGCGCATCGGGCTGATCGCCACCGTCTCGACGACGTTCACCGAACCGTTTGTCACGGCTCGCAAGTTCGCGACCCTCGACCATCTGTCGGAGGGTCGGGCGGGCTGGAACATCGTGACGTCAGGAAGCGAGGCCGAGGCACGCAACTTCGGTCTCACGCACAACCTGGCGCACGCGCGCCGCTATGCACGCGCCGACGAGTTCCTCGACGTCGCCACCAAGCTGTGGGACTCGTGGGAGGACGGCGCGGTGGTCAACGACACCGCGAGCGGCGTCTATGCCGAGACCTCGCAGGTGCACGAGATCTCGCACCGGGGCGAGTTCTTCGGGGTGCAGGGTCCGCTCAACGTGCAGCGCTCGCCGCAGGGGTGGCCCGTGCTCGTGCAGGCCGGCTCGTCGGAGGACGGGAAGGACTTCGCCGGCAAGTGGGCGGAGGCCATCTTCACTGCGTGGCAGACGATCGACGAGGCGAAGGCGTTCTATGCCGATGTGAAGTCGCGCGCGGTGAACCATGGACGCAACCCGGACCTCGTCAAGGTCCTCCCGGGCATCGTGCCCGTGATCGGGGCCACCGAGGCCCAGGCGCGCGCGCTCGAGCGCGAGCTCTCGGACCTGCTGGTCTGGGACTACGGGCTCGCGCAGCTCTCAGGCATCCTGCACGTCACGCTCGACGACCAGGACCTCGACCGCAAGATCGCCGATCTCGACCTGCCTGTGGAGGACGAGGTCAACGGCAACAAGAGCCGGTTCACCCTCGTGTCGGACCTCGGGCGGCGCGAGGGGCTCACGGTGCGCCAGGTCATCGGCAGGCTCGGTGGTGGTCGCGGCCACCGGACCTTCACCGGCACCCCGGAGCAGGTGGCCGACACACTGACGGACTGGTTCACCAACGGTGCCGCCGACGGGTTCAACATCATGGCGCCGCTGCTGCCGACCGGGCTCGAGGACTTCGTCGATGGCGTCGTACCCCTCCTGCAGGACCGAGGACTGTTCCGTCGCGACTACACCGGTCGTACGCTGCGCGAGCACTACGGGCTGCCTCGGCCGCAGAGCCGCTATGCCGCTTCAGCGAGCGCGGGCTCACGTCCGCTCAACGCTGCGCCGCGCGAGGGTGCGTTCGGTGGTCGGCGGGTGGCGGTGCCGACGCTGTCCTGATGAGTGCTCCGCGCCCGCCTGACCGGAGGCTTCGGACCACGACTACCCGCTTGAGTTGTGAGCCACCGGTCGGCGGTCGCGGGCACCGGCTGGCCGATGCCGCGGTGTTGCGCGCTGAGCCGGCATTGTCCGGGTCGGTCGCTTCGGTTGCGAAGGTGTCAGGCGCTGTTGTTGTGCTTGCCGTCGATGCCGAGAACAGTCTGCCGGCGTTGACGAACGCCCGAGCCGAGGCCCGGGCTCGGGCGGTGGCCCGTTGACATGGACCTCGATGCCACGGTGGTCGCGGCGAACATGTGTTCGACTCGTTCGGTGGTGGTGTTCGGGGACCTCCCGGACGCCGCCATGCCCGAAGAGCTCGAACGCCTGTTCCGGTTGGTTGAAGACCGCGCACGCGCAGGCGTTGGCTGCTCCCGCGGTGTTCGACGCCCGCGGCGCCGCCGGTGTCGACGGGTCGCTCACGACGCAGTCATGGTTGCGGCACACGCTGGCGATGACCGGGCACGAAGCGAAGCAGCACGTCGACAACGCCCTGGTCCGCCGGTAGTCCGACGAACTACCGGCGGACCAGTGCGCGACGAGGTGCCGGCGCAGCACCCGGGTCACGGTCCGCTCAGGAACCCCGGTCAGGACCGCGAGCCCGGCCGGGCCGCAGCGGTGCTCCCGACGAGCGGTGAGGACCTCAGCCTCCCGCTCGGGGCTGGTGCGCGTCGGACTCGTGTGCGGGCGTGAGGACCGCTCCTGCAGCCGGTCCCAGCCCTCGGCGTCGAACCGTGCGACCCAACGGTGCACGCACTGACGTGACACCCCGAGCTCCTTCGCGACGTGAGCTTTCGGTCGGCCCTCGAGACGAACACGACGTACCACCAGCATGCGCCCATGCACAGTGAGACGAGCGTTAGCGTGAGACACGGAGACCTCCGGTTGGGGTGCCTGACTTTCGCAATCACCACCGCACCCGGAGGTCTGCTCATGAGCAAGCCGCCACGCCGAAGGTCACCAACGTCGAGGCCGAGTACAGCTAGTCGCCGGGAGTCATTGACGTCGGAGGTTCGTCGGTGAGGTGGACTTCCCCAGAGCGGATGATCCCGAGGATAGGGACGCTGAGCCGCAACTTGGCCGCGAGAGCGCATACCGCCTCGCGGATGTAGGGATAGACGGCCATGACACCGACCTTCTCGACGAACTCGCGAAGAATCGCCTCGCTGATCTGAAGCTCCTCATGGAAGCGGTACAGGACAGCGGCGTCAACGACATAGAACCCGTCAGCCCCGTGCACCTCAGCACGACACCTCACTTCGACGCTGTGCGCGTCTCGGCGCTGCATCACCCGCATGGTCTCGAGGCCCCTCGGCTCCTCCACGGTGGGCACGGCCGCACGCTCCGCGTGGAGCTCGTAGAACACGATGTCCTCTACCTCGGAGCGGCCGACAAGCTCTACGACGTCGGACACGGTCACGGGGTTTGCCGTCGAGCTCACCCCGAGCGCCACCTCCGCGGAAGCGTCCTCCGGCGTCGCGATCGTCACGAGGCGACGAGACGGAGATGGTGGTTTGCAGCCTCTCGTGCCGTTGAGGGCTTCGTTGTAGTCGGCAGTTGCATTGTCGTCGCGGAGGACCAGCCGCCTACAGCCAGTGCCGCCTGCCGAGACGAGAGCCAGTCGTTGACGTGGATGTAGTCGATCCCGTAGGGGTGGTTGAGGCCGTCCCCGAGGTCGCGGCGCCCGAGCCAGGTGTTCACCTCGCCCCAGATCCAAAGACCGCCTGCGGCGTGGTTGAACGGCTCCGGGAAATCGGCCTGGCGCTCACCCCGCGCCCAGTGGCCGACGGCCTGTGGGGTTACGCCGGCGCGCTCCGCGATCATCGAGCGCGACACGAGGTCCTCGTAGAGGCGGCGAACGACCGCGCCGTGCAGCTCGAGCACCGTGACGGCCCGCTTGGCTGCCTCGGTGGCGGAGCACCCGTCACCCGTGATTGTCGCCAGGGTCGTACCGCCATGAACGCCGACCACGGCGTCCGTCGCGTCGTAGACGGCGTCCTCCTGCTCGTCCGTCAACGGATCCAACTTGAAAGTCAACTCGTACTCGGCCATGTCTCTCCTCTTCCCCCGCACAACGTCCGCTATCGGCACGCTGTTGTCAATCTGAAACAGACTAAGGAGCAGTTCATGCCGGTCGGGGCACAGGGCCGCCTGCCGTCCGATTCGCCGAGCCGCGGTCCCGACGTTCTGGGGCGAGCCGTCGACCCGCAACCGGAGGCCCGTGCGACCCTCGCACGGGCAGTAGATCCGGAATGTGACCTTCGCGCCGTAGCCGCCACCCCCGCTGAACCAGCGGTGCCAGCACGTCGCGGATCTCCTTGTCGATCTCCCGCTTGACAGCCGATAACTCGACCCAGTCGCCCTGCCCCGCTCTGGGCGCTATCCCCGTCCCCGGCTCACTAGGCCGCCGCTCAAGTGGCCGCATGACCTGAGCGATCAGCACGGGAAAGGCGAACTACACCGCTGTCAGTACAACGTCAGTGCACGGTGACTGGTGGGGCTCGCGCCTGTCAAGGTGGCGCGGAAGGGACGTAGCAGATCGAGAAGCACGGAGGAGGTACCGAAGTGGAGCGGGTACTGCCAGCGCCTCGGCCGTCCGCGACCCGATCGCCGAGCCCGGGTCCGTCTGCACGCGGGCGCCGTGACGGACCTGCCGCAGCAGCGGCGGAAGCGGCGGCAAGCAGATCTACGGGAGCACCACGCCCCACGTAGAGCGCGGGTCCGGGCACGTCAGGTACTTGCAGGGCGGCAGCGGCGAAGCCATCAGGTGCTCGGCGGGGTCGGGGTGCACGTCGTGCTGCGGTCGAACCGCCCTGCGGCTGCACCGGGGAGCTTCAGCAGCATGGGATGACCGTCACATCCCCAGCGGACGGGTCCGTCCGGCGCGAGACGAGAGGACGGGGGCAGGCGCGGGCCCGGCGTCCGTCCGCACGTTCACCCGTCCGGAGCGGCCGTCTTGCGTTGTGGGTGGCGGACGCTACGGTGTTGACACGACGCGGCGCCCCCGATGCGGAGGCTGGCCGCCCTCAGGTCCTATGGGCATACCGACGACACTGACAACGACGACGGCGAGGTGACACGGGCATGGAGACGCGCTTGCGTGCCCTCGTGGCCGGTGCCGGGAAACCCGAGGAGCTCGTCCCCTTGCTCCTCGACGTCACCGATGTCGAAGCTCGCGCCCTCCTCGACGGCGCCAGGTCCCCCTCCTCGGGGGAGTCGCTGCTGCTGTCGTCCTGGCTGAAGGTCCCGCTCGCCGTCGTCCGCGGACGCGTGGACCCCAGCGCGCCCGACGAGCGGCGCAGCCGTCATTCTGGTGCCATCACGCGCCGGAAAGGGGACTATCCGCCGAAAACATTGTGGATCCCTGCTGCGACCATCTGACTGTGGACAAGACAGCGGACACCTGCGCCTGCCACGATGCCGTGCATGTCTTCTCTGTCTGTCGCACGTACGACCGCTGTGATGTCCCTCGCGCTCGTCGTGACCTTGTCCGGCTGCGGCACGGTCCAGCAGGCTCATGACGATGCGAAAGGCGCGGTCTCCTCGGCGTCGAAGCTCAAGGCGTGCACCGAGCTGGGTGCGCTGACCGTCAAGACGTTCGCCGAGGTCGAGACCGATCCGGCCCAGGCGCAGCAGTCGGCGCAGGACCTCGTCGACACCGCGAAGAAGGTGGATGACGGCACTGTCCGCAAGGCGGGCAGCCACCTCGCCCTCGCGCTGCAGAAGCTGGCGAAGACGCCCGCGAGCGACAAGGCCGCCGTCGCGGCGGCCCGCAAGGAAGCTCAGACCGCGAGCGAGGCGACCGCGCGTTCCTGCGGCGTGCCGGCGTCGGCATTCACTGGCTGACGCCTACCCGCTCGGTCAGTCGCGTGGCCCCAGCAGCGCCCAGTCGATCTTCGGGCAGCGGCCCATCACCATCGTGAGCCCGGCCGCCGTCGTACGCTCCCAGGCATCCTGGTCGACCACACCGAGCTGGAACCACACGGCACTGGCGCCGATGGCGACAGCTTCGTCTGCCGTGCGGCCCGCGCGGTCGCTGCGGACGAACACGTCGACGACATCGACCGGGAACGGGATGTCGGCCAGCAGCTTGTAGCCCGGCTCACCGTGCACCGTCTCGGCGCGGGGGTGCACGGGCACGATGCGCTTGCCGTGCGCCTGCAGGAACGCCGCGACGCCGTAGGCAGCGCGTGACGTGTCGGTGGAGAGTCCGACGACGGCCCACGTCGTCGTGTCGGCGAGCAGCCGGCGTACGTCGTCGTCGACGTCCGCCACGGACCGGCCTACCCCCGTCACCGGCTAGGGCCGGCCCATCGAGCGGTAGGTCCAGCCGGCACCGCGCCAGGCGGCCACGTCAAGGGCGTTGCGGCCGTCGACGATGTTGCGCTGGGAGACGAGCTTGCCGATGGTCTCGGGGTCGAGCTCGCGGAACTCGCGCCACTCGGTGAGGTGCAGGAGGACGTCGGCGCCCTGCACGGCCTGCTCCACCGAGTCGACCGTGTGCAGGGTCGGGAAGATCTTGTTGGCGTTGACGTTGGCCTTGGGGTCATAGACCCGCACCTGCGCGCCGGACAGCTGCATGAGCGCCGCCACGTTGAGGGCGGGCGAGTCACGCACGTCGTCACTGTCGGGCTTGAAGGCGGCACCGAGGACGCCGACGCGGGCGCCGAGGAACGAGCCGCCGAGCAGCTCGCGGGCGAGGTCGACGGTGCGCGCGCGGCGGCGCATGTTGATCGCGTCGACCTCCTTGAGGAAGGTCAGCGCCTGGTCTGCCCCGAGCTCACCGGCGCGCGCCATGAAGGCGCGGATGTCCTTGGGCAGGCAGCCGCCGCCGAAGCCGATGCCGGCGTTGAGGAACTTGCGCCCGATGCGTGAGTCATAGCCGATCGCGTCGGCGAGTGTCGTGACGTCACCACCCGCCGCCTCGCACACCTCGGACATCGCGTTGATGAACGAGATCTTCGTGGCGAGGAACGAGTTGGCCGCCACCTTGACGAGCTGGGCCGTCGCGAAGTCCGTGGAGATCACCGGCGTGCCCTCGGCGATCGGCACGGCGTAGACCTCGCGCAGCACGGCCTCGGCGTGCTCGGAGCGGACGCCGAGCACCAGCCGGTCCGGGTGCAGCGTGTCCTCGACGGCGAAGCCCTCACGCAGGAACTCGGGGTTCCACGCGAGCTCGGCCTCCGGCGCGAGCTCGGTGAGCCGGGTCGCGAGCCGCTCGGCGGTGCCGACGGGCACCGTGGACTTGCCGACCAGCAGGCAGTGGCGGGTCAGCAGCGGAGCGAGTGACTCGAAGACGGCGTCGACGTACTTCATGTCGGCGGCGTTCTCGCCCGGCTTCTGCGGGGTGCCGACGCCGATGAAGTGGACGTCGCCGAAGTCGGCAACCTCGTGGTAAGAGGTGGTGAAACGCAGGCGACCGGTCGCGAGCTGTTCCACGAGCAGGGTGTCGAGCCCTGGCTCGTAGAACGGCAGCAACCCGGCGTTCAGCATGTCGATCTTGGTCTTGTCCACATCCATCGCGAGCACCTCGAACCCGAGTGCGGACATGCAGACCGCATGCGTCGCGCCGAGGTAGCCGGTGCCGAGGACAGTGATGCGCGGTGCCGTCATGGCCCGAGCCTATCGACACTCAGTTGGCGCCGTTTCGCGCTTCCCTCTGGCGGCTCAGGCTCAGCACACGCTGTCGGCAGCCGTGTGCGTGGTGACCGTGGGTGACGGCGATGCGCTCGCGCTCGCCGTCGCCTTGGAAGTCACCGTGACCGGGGTGACGCCGGTGTAGGTCGAACCGACGACGACCTGGAACGTGCGCCCGAGCCCCTTGACCGGCTCGACCACGGCGCCGGGCAGGGCCGCCTGCAGCGTCTTGACCGACTCGGTGTAGATCGGGTCGGC
>CAXSDR010000051.1:0-24799 GCA_964236445.1 uncultured Motilibacteraceae bacterium
GACGATCACCACACGGCTCGCAGGCGACGAGCCGCACCAAATCGTCGCCTTCAGGGCGTCCTGAACAGCATACGGCGCGTCTCGACGAAGGTTATGACTTTCCGGGCCACGGCCACGTCAACGATGGGTAGTTCCCAGGAGATGCCGAAGATCGGGGTGCTGATGCTGTTCACGCGGGCTGCGACTTCGGAGAACTTCACGTGTTGAAGCGTGGCACTGTGCTGCGTCAGGCGCCAGGACGTCGGGCTGGCTCCTGTCTACGTCTGCTGCGTCGGTCGGGCAGCGCGGGCGTCTTGGTCCAACGCGAAGGTGACGGCGTCGACGAGGGCGAGGTACTCGAGGGCGCGGGTTTCGTCGACGTCGCCATGGCCATGCGCGGAGAGATTGCGCAGGACGGCCACGCCCTCGATCGCCCGGAAGGTCTCAGGCCGGATGATCGCCGCTTCCTGGGCGCGGCGAGCGAGGCGGATGGCGTTGTCGCGTCCCGGCTTGAGCCCGGCGGTGGTGACGAGGCTACGCAGGCGTTGCTCCACTCCCGCGAAGCCGGCGACGACAGCGGCGGCGGGAGCTGTGCTAGCCACCACGCGGAGTCGGTCGGTCTCCGCCGCCTCGGTGAGGCCGCCCGTCACGGCGGAGGGGGGAAGTTCAGCTTTTACTTCGGTGACCTGCCGGTCCCAGGTCGCCTCAAGCGGGCCGGCCTTCAATCGGGACAGTGGTCGCATGAGCAAATCGGCGAGCTGCCTACGGAATATGCATGCAACGGCGAGCACGACGGTGGGCCACGCCAACGAGCTCACGACCGATGCGATGAACTGGAGCCCGGACATGCGAGGACCTTATCGACGGCGGCGGTCGATCATCGGCCCAGGATCGCCGCACCGCCGGCGCCGCGGCGAGTAGTCGACGGGTCGACGGCGCCAGCTTGGAGTATGACGGCGTGGTCGTCGACGCCGCAGCCGCATGGCTCGGCGAGGGTGAGGACGATGTGTTGGTCGCGGTGACGGGAGCTCTTCTCGCGTAGCCCTTGGATGGGTTGTTGGCAGTGCGGGCAGGCGGGGCGGTAGCTGTCCGGCCAGGTGACGCTGCCGAGGATCCCGTCGACCGCGTGGCTTGTCGTCGTGGTGGTAGTCGGCCGCGCTGATACTCGTTCCGCGGCGCTGACTCGTGAGGGAAACAGCTCGTCGTAGGAGACGACGGACGGCAACGGCCGTTCGTCGGCCGGGAGGGTCGCCAGCACGGCGGCAAGCTCTGCGCTCCCGTCGACGATGGCTGTTGGTGTCAGGTACTGATAGACGGTTTGGCGGCTGATGGCGAAGTCTCGGGCGACGGCGGCTTTGCTGTCACCCGCGGCGACGCGTGCGCGTAGCTGCTCGGCTTGGGCGGGAGTGAGGGCGTGCTGACGGCCGCGGTAGACCCCGCGGCCCTTAGCAAGGGCGATGCCTTCGCGTTGGCGTTCGCGGATCAGGGCCCGCTCGAACTCGGCGAACGCGCCCATCACCGACAGCAGCAGGTTCGCCATCGGGGAGTCCTCGCCGGTGAACGTCAGCTGCTCCTTGACGAACTCAACGCGGACGCCCTTGCTTGTCAAGGTGCGGACGAGCGCGCGTAGGTCATCGAGGTTGCGGGCGAGGCGGTCCATGGAGTGCGCGACGACGGTGTCGCCTTCGCGGACGAAGCTGAGCATCGCGGCCAGCTGCGGTCGGGCGGTGTCCTTGCCAGACGCCCGGTCGGTGAACGTGCGGTCCAGCGGCACGCCGTCGAGCTGGCGGTCAGTGGCCTGGTCCACCGAGCTGACGCGGATGTAGCCGACTCTTTGACCGCTCATCTGTCCCCAACCGCCGAAGTGTCAGGCTGGACTCTAAGACCTACGGACAGGACTGTCCAACAATGTCAAAACGGGCTCTAACCAGACGTTGGCGTGCCGGACGATTGACGTCTGGTTGAGGTACACCCCAACCAGGCCCCCGGGTGAAGCCAAGACGATGACGACAGTCGGGCAACGCGGGAGCACCTGACCAACGGGGTTGGTCCGGGGATCTCTCACCGGGACTCTTACGACGACGCCAGCGGCGCACGAGGCGGTGTCCGCCTCCAGCGATAGCGATTATGTGACCTACGTCGAAGAAACGTCACCCATCGACATCCGGCCACCCCCCTCAACAGCCGCCCGGAGAGACCCTTAGCGCCAACTACCGTTCCGTTGCACCTCAGACCCCGTTCCTGGCGAGCGCGTCCGCGAGCCGATCGAGGAACACCGCCTGAGACGCGAAGATCTTGGTTCGCGCGCGGGTCGCCAGGGAGAACCACTCAGCGCGGTCCACCTCGGGAAATTCCTGCAGCCGACCCGACCTCGGCGGCCACTGCATGGTGAACCCGTTGCTGCGCACCTGTGACGCGTCGAGCGTGCCCTCGATCGCCCAGATGGTGTTCACCTTGCCGTTGCTCTGACGGCTGTCGCCGAGGTGCAAGGGCTCGGCGTCCGGCGGAGGAGTGCCCATCTCCTCGGTGAACTCGCGCCGGGCAGCCACCAAGGGGTGCTCGTCGGCGTCGTACTCCCCCTTCGGGATGGACCAGCTGCCGTCGTCCTTGCGCTCGAAGAGGGGTCCGCCGGGGTGGGCCAGGAGCACCTCGACGCCGTCGCTCCCGCGTCGCCAAAGCAGAATGCCGGCGCTGCGCTTGGCCATCGGCCCATCCCTTCCCCGCACTCGTGGCCTGCACTCATCGAACGACAGTCAACCCCGGATCGGCGCGACACCGGCTGCGCCGTGGTTGAGGACGCGCTCCGGGGCAGAACGCCTGCATGAAGCTTGCCACCGACAGCGCGCCGCACGTCGTCGTCATCACCGGCGCCTCCAGCGGCATCGGCCGGGCGACCGCTCTGGCGCTCGCTGGACGCGGCGAACACCTCGTCCTCGCGGCACGCGGCGCCGCGCGACTGCACAGCGCAGCCATGGCCTGCCGCGACCTGGGGGCCCGGGTGACGGAGGTCGCGTGCGACGTGCGCTCCAGCAGCGCGATGGGCGAGCTGGTCACCCGCACGGTCACCGAGCACGGGCGCGTCGACGCGTGGGTGCACTGCGCCGCGGTGATGGCCTACGGCACTGTGGAGCAGGTTCCGGTCGAGGTGTTCGACACCGTGGTGACCACCAACCTGCTGGGCACCGCCAACGCGGCGCGGGCCGTACTTCCGCAGTTCAGGGCGCAGCGGGCGGGCACCTTCGTCGCACTGGGATCGCTGCTCGACTCGACCACGGCACCGCTCATGGGCGCGTACGCCACCGGCAAGTGGGGTCAGCGGGGCCTGCTGCGGGTGCTGCGGCAGGAGACCCGCGGGCGCCGGGCGCGCGACATCCACGTGTGCACCGTCGCACCAGCGGGGGTGCGGACGCCGATCTACACCAGCGCCGCGACGTACGCCGGACACCTCGGTTCACCCCCGCCGCCGGCGGCGACGGCGGAACGTGTGGCGGCTGCCGTGCTGAGCTGCCTCGACCGGCCCCGACGACTGGTGACGGTGGGACCGAACCGCATCATCCGCCTCGGCTTCGGTGCGACACCGCTGGTCTATGACGTCCTCGTGGGGCCGCTGCTGCGGATCTTCGGCCTGGCGCGCGCGCACACCGGTGCCACGACCGGCACGGTGCTGGCCCCCCGCGAACGCTAGCCCAGCGAATTTCGGGGGCTACTTCTTCTGCAGCACCGGCTTGTTCTCACGCCCGGGCTGTGCGTCCTCCGCAGCGTCGGTGTCGGGGGTGGCCGCTGCGACCGGGGCGACCTCCGCCGGAGCGGGCTCGGCGGGCTTGTCACCGGCGAACACATCGTCGTCCACCTGGGCAACGAAGGCGGCACCGCCGAGGGTGGTGAGCATCCGGCGCACGTTGACCAGCTGGTCGTTGATGCTGTCGCGTCGCTGCGTCGCTGCCGCGAGCTCGCGCTCGGACTCGGCGCGCACCTGCTCGGCCCGGGACTTCGCTTCGTAGAGGATCTCCTCGGCCTGCGCGTGCGCCTCGTCGATCGCACGGGTCGCCCGGCGCTCGGCATCGGCACGCAGCTTCTCGGCCTCGAGGCGCAGCTGCTCGGAGCGCGACGCCACGTCAGTGTATTGCAGCTCGGCTGCGGCGGTGCGCTCGGCGAACTCGCGCTCGGCGCGGTCACGCCGGTCGGCGAGGGTGGTCTCGAAGTTGGCGGCGGCGTTCGCTGCCTTGGCACGCTGGCCTTCGTAGAGCGCCTCCGCCTCCTCGCGCCGGATCGCCGCGTCGCGGTCGGCCTCGTCGCGGATGCGGTCTGCCTGACGGCGCGCCTCCTCGATCGTGCGCTGGGCCTGCGCATCCGCGTCGCTGCGCACCTCGTTGGCGTAGGCCTCGATGTCGGCGCGCACCTGCACCTCGAGCCGTTCGCACGTGCTGCGGGTGCGGTCGGCCTCCGTCGTGGCCGCGGCGCGCAGCTCGGACGCTTCTTCCTCGGCGAGCAGCAGGATCTGCTCGATGCGGCCGCCGAGACCGGCGTAGGACGACGGCTGCGCGTTGCCGCGCTGCTGCTCGACCTGCTCGGAGAGCTCGGCGATCATGCTCTCCGCGCGCTCGACCTGACCGGTGAGCTGACGGAGATAGCTGTCGACCTGGCTGGTCTCATAGCCACGTCGGGCCATGCCGAATTGCGGTGCTGCGTCGGCCATCAGGATGTCCTTGTCGATCGGTACGGACACGCTGGCGCGTCCTGCGGGATGATCATGAAGTCTTCTCGGTGTCGATGGCAAGCGACTCGGTGTCATCGATGCGCAGCTGCGGTTCGACCGTCTGCACCGACTGCCGGGACAGCCCCGGCTGTCCCGCTTGCAGCGGCTGAAGCTGCAGCTGCTGGCCCGAATGCACCGAGAGCGCCTCGATGACCCCCGAGAGGGAGCCCAGCTCCGAGGTGATCTCGTCGCGGCGGCGGGTGAGTGCGGCGACCTCGCTGCGGGCTCTGTCGAGGATCTCGTGGGCCTCGTTGCGCAGCTCGTCGGCCTCGCGTCGGGCGTCCGCGACGAGCTCGGAGATCTCGTCACGGGTGCGCTGGCGCAGCTGCTGCGTCTCGCGCTGCGCCGTCGCGAGCTGTTCGGCGACCCGCTGGCGCAATGCCTGGGCACCGCCCTGCGCCTCGGCCAGCCGGCGGTCGGCCCGTTGTGCCAGATCGGCGGCGCTCGCCTGCGCCTGCGTCGTCAGCTGGCGCGCCTGCAGCTCAGCCTCGGTGACGAGCTGCTGGGCCTCGTGCCGCGCTGCCGCGACCTCGTCGGCTGCCTGCGCGCGTAGGCCGGCCGCCTCGCGCTCGGCCCGCTCCACCGTGGCGCTCGCACTGAGCTGGGCCTGGGCCAGCTGCGGCTCGACCTGCTCGCGCATGGCCTGCACCAGGCGCTCGGCCTCGGCGTTGGCCTCGTCGAGCGCACGCTGGGCCTCGGTCTCGGCTGCCGCCACGAGGGCCTCGACCGTCTGTTCGGTCCACGCCATCTGCTCGTTCGCATCGCTCAGCAGCCGGTCGCTCTCCGCACGCGCGTCACCGACGAGGCGGTCTGCCTCGGCGGTGGCACGCAGGCGGATCTCCGCTGCCTCCGCCCCGAGCTGGTGCGCCTGCTCTGTCGCCGCCTCGATCGCGGCCTCGGCGTCGCGCCGGGCGGACTCGCGCTCCTCGGCCGCGGCGCCCTCCGCAGCGGCCCTGATGCCGGCCGCGTGGTCCTCGGCCCGGGAGACGGTCTCGGCCGCCCCGACTCGTGCTTCGTCCTCGACCCGGTCTGCCAGCTGGCGGGCGTCGGCCAGCTGCGCATCGGCCTGCTCGCGAGCGAGTCGCCGGACGGCGACGGCCTCCTCGAGGGCGCCGCTGGTGTCACGCGTCGCCTCGTCGCGGATGCCTTCTGCCTGGCGCTGCGCGAGCTCCATGAGCTCGCCCGCCTGGTCACCGGCAGCCTGCACGAGCAGCGAGCTCTGGTCGGCGGCGTCGTTGAGCAGCTGGACGGCTTCTTCGCGCATCGCGGCGAGCGCGGTCTCGAGCTCGCCTCGGATGCGCTCGGCGAGGCCGCTGCGCTCCTGCTCGAGCTGGTCGAGCGTGGCCTGGGCACGGGCCTGCACGCCACGGGCCTCCTCGCGGGCGCGCTCGGCGTCGTCGCGGGCCTGGGTCGCCTCTGTGAGCAGCTGCTCCCGCTCGGCGAGCAGGCGCGCGGCCTCGTCAGCGTCACGGTGGGCTGCGGCAACGAGCTCGACCGCCTCGTTGCCGGCCTTCTCCTGCATCATGGCGATCTCGTGCTGCGCCGCGACGAGCAGGCTCGCTGCCTGGCCACTCACGTCGTTGCCAGAGCGCGTGGCGTCGTGCGGCGAGCCCTCAGGAAAAGCTTCACCATCCATGACATGCCATGGTGTCACGCTCGGTGGCTCCGGCACACACGGTTGGCTCAGACCCGAGGGTCTTCATCAACGCTGCCAGCACGTTTTGCTCCGAAGGGAAAGTCACGGGCCGTCCATCGACACGTCCGGCCCAATTCTGAAGCGCGGACCGCAGCGGCACCTCGGGGGGTGGTCGGCGCCATCGACATGCAGGCAGCGGCGGAATTCGCCCTCATCAGCGCGCGCGCCGAGGAGTGACACCGGGCCGAGCGCGGGTAGGGCTTCCCCATGGCCTCACAGACCCGACCCGTCCTGTCCTACACCGTCCCCGGCATGAGCACGGACGACGCATCCACCGTGATCACCTTGCTGCAGGACCGGCTCAACGCGCTCACCGACCTGCACCTGACGCTCAAGCACGTGCACTGGAACGTCGTCGGCCCGCACTTCATCGCCGTCCACCTCATGCTCGACCCGCAGGTCGACGCCGTACGGCTGATGGCCGACACGACCGCCGAGCGCATCGCGACGCTCGGTGGCTCGCCGCAGGGCACGCCGGGCGCGCTCGTCGCCACGCGCAGCTGGGAGGACTACTCCGTGGGCCGTGCCGACGCGATCGCGCATCTGGGCGCCCTCGACCTGGTCTATGCCGGCGTCATCTCCTCGCACCGCGACGCCATCGAGACGACCGATGACCTCGATCTCGTGACCCAGGACATGCTCATCGCCCAGTCGGCCGGGCTCGAGCAGTTCCACTGGTTCGTACGCGCGCACCTCGAGAACGCCGGCGGTGAGCTCGCGACCGCCGGGGCCGAGACCGAGATCGCGGCCGCGGAGCAGGCGCAGACACTCGCGCACTGAGCGAACGAGGCGTCGCCCGCTGGCCCCGTCCGGGTCAGCGGGCGGGCGTGCCCCTGCCCACCCCACGCTCACCCCACGAGGCAACGCCGACGGACCCGCTCGACGAGGCGGACCGCGTCGTACGGCGCATGGCCGGCACCGTCGTTGTCGAAGTAGACGCACACGTCCCGCCCGCCTTCGGTCCAGCCCTGCACACGACCAGCCCACCAGTCGAGGGACTCGTCGCTGTAGCCGCTGACATAGAGCTGCTCGCCGCCGTGCAGCCGGACATAGACGAGGTCGCTCGTCACGTCGTCGAACCACGGGAACGTCCCCGCCGTGTCGGCGATCACGAGCCCGATGCCGTGCTCGCGCAACACGTCGCCATATTCGGGGGTCAGGAACGACGGGTGCCTCGCCTCCATCACATGGCGAAGCGGACGGTCCGCCTCCGACGCGGTCCACGAGCGGTCGGTGAGCCGGTCGTCGTGCCCCTGCGCGAGAAGTGCGGCGGCTGCCGTGGTTCGCGGCAGCATGGCGAAGAAGTCGGCGAGCCTGCCGCGGTCGTAGCCGAGGAACGGCGGCAGCTGCCACAGGATCGGTCCGAGCTTGGGACCGAGGGCGAGCAACCCCGAAGCGAAGAAGTTGGCCAGCGGCGTCTCGACGTTGCGCAGCTTGAGCATGTGGGTGATGTAGCGGCTGCCTTTCACAGCCATCACGAAGTGCTCCGGCGTCTGCTCGCGCCAGGCGAGATAGCTGGAGGGGCGCTGCAAGGAGTAGAACGAGCCGTTGACCTCCGTGGAGGTCATGCGTTCCGCGAGGTAGGACAGCTCGCGGCGGTGAACCAGACCGTGCGGATAGAAGTCGTTGCGCCAGTGCTTGTAGGTCCATCCCGAGGTTCCGATGAGCACCCGCGCGCCGGTCATGACCGGGCACTACCCGCTCGACCGGCCACGGTCACCTGCCCGACGCCTCGAAGATCGCCTTCAGGATCCGCTTCTCCGACACGGGGAACGCGGTGCCGAGCTCCTGCGCCCACAGGCTCACGCGCAGCTCCTCCACCATCCATCGGACCTCGCGCAGCGCCCGGCTGGGCGTGCGGCCCGCAGGCACCGCGGCGAGCGCCTCGCCATAGGCGTGCTGCACCATCGCCAGCTCGTTCATCAGGCGCTGGTCACGGCGTACGTCGTCGGGCAGCTTGGCGAGCCGGCGCTGCAGGGCCGTGAGGAAGCGGATGAGGTCGGGCCGGCGCACGCGGCCGGTGGCGGTGACGAACCCGGGGAAGACCAGCTGCGACAGCTGGCGGCCCATGTCGGTGAGGGACGGCAGCAGCGCGAGGCTTGCCGTTCCCTTGATGCCCCGCTCGGCCACATGAGCCGCCGCAAGGATCTGGCTCACGCTGTCGACGATGTCGAGCAGCACCTTCTCGAAGTCGGCTCGCACAGCACCGAGCAGCTGCGCGAAGTCCTCGTCGTCCCACGTGGGCCCCCCGTTCTCGGCGACGAGGGAGTCCACGGCACAGGCGGCGCAGTCCTGCAGGAGCGCGAAGATGCTGCCGTGCGGGTTGCGGCTGAGCATCACCTTCTGCGCGTTGGTGAGGTGTCGCTGCACGGTGCCCGCAGGCGAGGGCAGAGCGAGGAGCAGCAGGCGGCGTACGCCGACGGTCATCGCGTCGAGCTGCTCCTCCTCGGTGCCCACGATACGGATGGAGACGCTCTCGCCGTCATCGCTCAGGGTGACGAAACCGCGCACCGCCTGGCCGAGGCGCACATGCTCGACCGTGCGTGGCAGAGAGCCGAAGGTCCACGACGTCAGCCCCGCCTGCTCGATGCCGTGGCTCGCCTCGGCGATGGCCGCGTTGACGTGCGGGCGCAGCTGGTGCTTGAGCTCGTCGAGGTGCTTGCCCTCGGCCATCGTGGACCCGTCGTCGTCCTCGACCCGGAACGTCATGACCAGGTGGTCGGGCACGCGGTCGAGCTGCCAGTCGTCGCGCGAGATGACCACACCGGTCATCGCGAGCAGCTCGCGTGCCAGCGCATCGCGCAGCAGCCCCTCCCCGGGCGTCACGCGCGCGAGTGCTGCACGCGCGGAGTCAGGGGCGGGCACGACCTGCACCCGCAGCGGCTTCGGCAGAGCGCGCACGAGTGCCGTGGCGAGCTCGGCACGCAGCCCTGGAACCTGCCAGTCGAAGCCGTACGGCGTGACGCGGTTGAGGAGCGACACCGGCACGTGCACCGTCACACCGTCGGCTTGCGACCCTGGCTCGAACTGGTAGGTGAGCGCGAGGCGGAGGTCGCCCTGCTGCCAGCTGTCGGGGTAGTCCGCGCGGGTCACCTCACTCGCACGCGCGCTGAGCAGCATGTCGATGTCGAAGGTCAGGAGCTCGGGCTGCTCGCGCCGCGCGGCTTTCCACCACGCGTCGAAGTGCCGGGACGAGACGACGTGCTCGGGGATGCGCGCATCATAGAAGTCGAACAGCGTCTCGTCGTCCACGAGGATGTCGCGGCGCCGGGCACGGTTCTCGAGCTCTTCGACGTCGTCGAGCAGGGAGCGGTTCGACGCGAAGAACGTGTGATGGGTCTGCCAGTCGCCCTCGACGAGAGCGTGGCGCAGGAAGAGCTCGCGAGCGAGGCGCGCATCGATGCGGCCGTAGTCGATCTTCCGCGAGGCCACCAGAGGGACGCCATAGAGAAGCACACGTTCATAGGCGACGGTTCCGCCACGCTTGCGCTCCCAGTGCGGCTCACTGTAGGTGCGCTTCACCAGGTGGGCACCGAGCCGCTCAGCCCACTCGGGTTCGATGCGGGCGACGGTGCGACCCCAGAGTCGCGAGGTTTCGACGAGCTCGGCGGCCATCACATAGCGCGGCGGCTTGCGTGCCAGCGCCGATCCGGGGAATACGGCGAAGCGGGCACCGCGGGCACCGAGATATTCGTTCTTCTCGACATCCTTGAGCCCGACGTGCGAGAGAAGCCCGACCAACAGAGCCATGTGCAGGTTGTCGCGCGAGCCTGGATGCTCATTGAGGGACACGTCGAGCCGCTTCGTGACCTGGCGGAGCTGGCTGTCGAGGTCCTGCCACTCGCGTACGCGCAGGTAGTTGAGGAACTCGCTGCGGCACAACCTGCGGAACGCGCTCGACGACAGCTCGCGCTGCTGCTCGCGCAGGTAGTCCCACAGGTTGAGGTAGCCGTAGAAGTCGGACTCCTTGTCGGCAAACCTGCGGTGCTTCTCGTCAGCGGCCTGCTGCTTGTCGACGGGGCGCTCGCGCGGGTCCTGGATCGACAGCGCCGCCGCGATCACGATGACCTCGCGCAAGCAGCCGTTGCGGTCGCCCTCCATCACCATGCGCGCCAGCCTCGGATCGACCGGAAGCTGCGAGAGCTGACGCCCGAGCGGCGTCAGACGTCTGCGCGTGTCGCTCGCCGTCGTGTCGAGCGCACCGAGCTCTTCGAGCAGCTGCACGCCGTCGCGCACGTTGCGGCGGTCAGGGGGCTCGACGAACGGGAATGCTGCGACGTCACCCAGACCGAGAGCAGTCATCTGCAAGATGACCGAAGCCAAGTTCGTACGAAGAATCTCCGGCTCGGTGTAGGGAGGTCGAGCGTCGAAGTCCTCCTCGGCGTAGAGGCGGATGCAGATGCCGTCGGCCACGCGACCGCAACGACCCTTGCGCTGGTTGGCACTTGCCTGCGAGACCGCCTCGATGGGCAGGCGCTGCACCTTGAGTCTCGTGCTGTATCTCGAGATGCGGGCAAAGCCGGGGTCGATGACATAGCGGACACCGGGAACGGTCAACGACGTCTCGGCGACGTTGGTCGCGAGCACGACGCGTCGGCCGGCGTGCGCGGCGAAGATACGGTGCTGCTCTGCAGCGGAGAGGCGCGCATAGAGCGGCAGGACCTCGGTGGTGCGCAGGTCGAGCTGGTTCAGCGCGTCCGCGGTGTCGCGGATCTCTCGCTCGCCGCTGAGGAACACGAGGATGTCCCCGGGCCCTTCACCGCTCAGCTCCTCGACCGCGTCGCAGATCGCCTGGGTCTGGTCGCGATCGTCGCTGGGGTCGTCGGCGGCCTCGCCGAACGGTGCGTAGCGGACCTCCACCGGATAGGTGCGGCCGGTCACCTCGATGACCGGTGCATCGCCGAAGTGCCGGGAGAACCGGTCGGAGTCGATGGTCGCGGACGTGATGACGACCTTGAGATCGGGCCGACGCGGCAGCAGCTGCTTGAGGTAGCCGAGGATGAAGTCGATGTTGAGGCTGCGTTCGTGCGCCTCGTCGATGATGAGCGTGTCGTAGCCGAGCAGGTCTCGGTCGCGCTGGATCTCGGCGAGCAGGATGCCGTCTGTCATGAGCTTGACGAGGGTGCGCTCGCCGACGCGGTCGGTGAAGCGAACCGCATAGCCGATCTGGTCTCCCAGCTGGCAGGAGAGCTCCTCGGCGATCCGCTCCGCGACCGTACGCGCCGCGATGCGGCGGGGTTGCGTGTGACCGATGAGGCCGCCGATGCCGCGCCCGAGCTCGAGGCAGATCTTGGGGAGCTGAGTCGTCTTGCCCGAGCCGGTCTCCCCCGCGACGATCACGACCTGGTGGTCGCGGATCGCCGCCGCGATGTCGTCCTTGCGCTGGCTGACCGGCAGCTGCTCGGGATAGGTCAGCACGGGGACGTCGCCAGCACGTCGGGCCAGGCGTTGCTCGGCCCGCTCGATGTCTGCGCCGATGCCAGGAAGGACTGCGGCCGACGCCTGGGCACCGCCCCGGCCCCGGGTGTGACCGGAGGACCCCCCGCCCGTGACCGTCTGGATCCGTCGGGTCAGCCGCGCCGAGTCACGAGGGCCCAGGACGGCGGCGCGCGCGGCCAGTGCGGACAGCAGCTCGAAGTCATCGGTCGTGAGCACCTGATCCGAGCGCACGTCCATTTGTTGCTCAGGATACGTCGCTCGGGCGTGGCGGGCTGCCCCATCCGTGGCCGGCAGCGCGGGGCGGGACCCGCAGCAGACCGGCTAGCGGCTACACAGCAAGGGTGACGGCGCTGGAGTCCCAGCGACACACCCGCCGGGGTCGGCTAGTTCGGAGCCAGCACGCGTTCGAGTGTCGCGTACCCTGCTGGTTCCCAGGTCGGCTTGCCGCCGGGCAGGCCATGCCTCCCGTTCCGCCCGATCGCGATCAGCCCAAGGGCACGCAGGACAGCCCACCCGCGCGCACGTGCGACCGTAGCTTCGTCGGCGAGCGCGTAGGCATCGAAGAACCGCTTTGCCGCCCGGGCCGGCAGCAGGATCCAGGCGGCCGAGAGATCGGTCGCCGGATCTCCCGCACACATCTCGCCGAAGTCGATCACACCTGCGAGCCCCCCGTTTCGAACCACAACGTTCGCGGGGTGCAGATCGCCATGCAGCCAGAGCGGCCGGCCCTGCCAGGCTGGCGCTGCAAGAGCCTCCTGCCAGACCTTGCGCACCGCGTCCGGATTCGCCCGATCGTCGATGACCTCGAACGAGGCGTCCACACCCTCGTCCAGTCCAGCCAGCGCAATACCTCGCGTCGGGTTGGCAGGAGCATCCGGGGGCGCCGGGCGATGCAGCGCGCTCAGAAAATCGGCGAGGACCTCCGCAGCTTCCATACGGGTGACCGGCGCGCGATCAGCCGGATCGCCGTCAACCCACGTCGCGATCGTCCAGGTGTGCGCGAACAAGTTCGAAGGCTTGCCGAGCCGCACTGGCACAGGGGTCGGGAGCGGCAGGCGCTTTGCCAGGATCGGCAGCCACGTCTGCTCGATGCGCAGCAGAGCCGGGGCACGGTCGGTGCGTGGCAGACGCACGGCCAACCGCTCCCCGAGCCGCCACTGCTGGTTGTCCCAGCCGCCGTCGACGTCTCGGAGCTCAAGGCCCGCCAGATCGGGATGTTGCTCTCGAAGGAGTGCCCGCACGAGGCCCTGCTCGAACGTGCGGTCGTCCATCACGATGCGCTCCGATCGTGGCGATGCAGCGGGATGCCTCGGGGCGACCGGAGCGTCAGCTGCCACTCCTGCGCGCGAGCTCCTCGCGTGCGACCGATGCCTCATCGCGCAGGTGGCCCGCCTGCTCGAAGTCGAGGTCCGCGGCGGACGCGGCCATCTCCTGCTCGAGCAGCGTGACCAACCGCGCCAGCTGGTTCACGGTGCGGTCGGCCAGCTGGGCGGGCGAGGTGCGCGTACGACCGACGCTGCCGTCGGGACGCCACACCGGCATGAACTCGGGCACCGCGCCGATGTGGTGACGGCGGCCGGTGTCGGCCGAGCTGCGCCGTGCCGGACGAGCCCGGGACAGCTCGCGGCCGGAGCTGCGCGGGTCGCGAGGGGTCTGTTCTGCCATGACGCTCCGGCTGAGCCTCGGACGGGTGGCGGACGCGTGCGGCAACGTCTCACGACGAGGAGCCATTCCCCTGCGACAGCCACCACGGGCTGGCATAGCCGAGGGCCCAGCCTGCCGCCGCGTGCCCCGCCGGTGCAGGCACGCCGATGCGGCGCACGGGGTCCGCGACGCGCAGGAACACCCATGCTGCTTCCTGCGGCAGACTCACGGCGAGGGTCGTGACCTCGCCGACAACCGCAGGGCCGCAGGCGCTCACCTGCGGAAGGCCGGTGCCCGGATCGCCGGTCAGCAGCTGCAGCTCGACCGTCGCGCCCTCATAAGCGGACCCGCCCAGGTCGACCCGCATCTCGGTCCCGGCGCTGAGCACCTCCCCGCCCAGTCGTATGCCGTCGAGCGTCGCGTCGAGCCGGAAGCCGACTTCGCGTGTCGCGAACGTACGCCTGGCCGAGAGGGCTTCACGCACCCCGGCTCTGCTGTGCTCCAGAGCCCAGATGCCCGTGCGTCCCTTGCCCACGAGGCCGTAGGCGATGCCGTGCTCGTCGCTCGAGCCGATGACCCCGGGTCGCCAGCCCGCGTCCAGACAGCCCACGACTGCGGAGGTGCCGTCTTCGGCGAAACCGCTGAAGAGGTAGTCGTCGCTGCGGTTGAAGAGCTCGAGCCCGACCATGCGCGCGCGCAGGTCTGCGTGGAGACCAAAGCCCTCGAAGCGGCCCGGCTCGCGACCCGGATGGTTGTAGCCGAACAGCGCGTCAGGCTCTGTGGCGCGCAGATGCTCACGCAGCCCGTGCATCGAACCGGGCGTCATGACCTTGGTGTAGGTGTGGCTGAGCCAGACGTTGACGTGCCCCATCCACTGGTCGGTCCACTCGAAGCCACGGATCGCGGTGAACTCGCCAGGCACGTCGTGGGTGTCGGCGATGACGGCGAGGCGGTCCCACTGGTCGGGCTCGATGCTGTGGGGCGCGCCGCGGCCAAGGGCGAGTGCCCGCTCGGAGGGGTAGTGACTCAGGTCGAGGCCCGGCACATCGGCATGCGGGACGGCGGCATGGTCGGTGAGGGCGGCGACGTCGAGCCCTGCGGCCCTCAGCTGCGCGAACGCAAGCTCGGGGTCGCCGCGGCCGTCGGAGAAGAGCGAATGGTTGTGCAGGTCGGCGTAGAGCAGCCGGCTCGTGTCGTCGACCAGCCGTGAGCGCCGTTCCGCCAGCTCCCAGACCCGCTGCACCTTGTGACCCCCGCCGACCGCCGAACTCAGGCCTCGGGAGCCTTCACGGCGATGACCGGGCAGGCAGCATCGAGGAGCAGCCGCTGGGCCGTGCTTCCCATGACGAGCTTGGCGACCGGCGATCGACGTCGGATGCCGATCACGAGCACCTCGGCCTGCACCCGCGCCGCTACCGCGAGGATCTCGTCGGCGGGCGCCTCGCTGTCGGTGGACTGCACCGTGACAGCGACACCGGCCGCCTCGACGTTGGCGCGGACGGCGTCGAGCTGCTGCTCGTCGGCGAACTTGGCCGCGGCATAGTTGCCGTGAGCGGCGGTGTTGACGACCACGAGGGACGCGTCGCGTCGCTTCGCCTCGGCGATGGCGACCTCGAGGGCGGCGTTGCCCTCGGGGGTCGGGACGTATGCCAGGACGATGGGCATGGGACTCCCTGTGCTCGAGCGGTCGGCGACGTCGCTGACACGACAGAGCACAGCCTCTCACTCCCGCGCACCGTGACCGCAACGGACACGGCACCATGGGAGGACCATGACCCTGTTCGAGCGCATCCCTGACCCACCGACGCCCGACAACCTCTTCGAGACGTTCTCGGCTTGGACGATGGAGCAGGGCATCTCGCTCTATCCCGCGCAGACCGACGCGCTGATCGAGCTGGTGTCGGGCTCGCACGTGATCCTGGCGACGCCGACGGGCTCCGGCAAGTCACTGGTGGCGGCCGGGGCGCAGTTCGCCGCGCTCGCCCAGAAGAAGCGCTCGTTCTACACCGCCCCGATCAAGGCGCTGGTGTCGGAGAAGTTCTTCGCGCTGTGCGACATGTTCGGCGCAGCGAATGTCGGCATGCTCACGGGCGACGCGTCGGTGAACCCGGGTGCTCCTGTCATCTGCGCGACGGCAGAGATCCTCGCCAACCTCGCGCTGCGCGAGGGGCCGCGAGCTGATGTCGGCCTCGTCGTCATGGACGAGTTCCACTTCTATGCCGACCCCGAACGCGGCTGGGCCTGGCAGGTGCCACTTCTGGAGCTACGTGACGTGCAGTTCCTGCTGATGTCCGCCACGCTCGGCGACGTCTCGTTCTTCGAGGAGGACCTCGCGCGGCGCACCGGGCGTCCTGTTAGCGTCGTCAGCTCCATCGAGCGTCCGGTGCCGTTGCACTACTCCTACGCCAAGACACCGATCCACGAGACCCTCGAGGACCTGCTCGCGACGCGGCAGGCCCCCATCTACGTGGTGCACTTCACCCAGGCCGCGGCGCTCGAACGGGCACAGTCGTTGATGAGCGTGAACGTGTGCACCCGCGAGCAGAAGGACGCGATCGCGGTCGCGCTCGGTGCGTTCAGGTTCGCGACAGGGTTCGGCAACGTGCTGTCGCGCCTCGTACGCCACGGCGTCGGTGTGCACCACGCCGGGATGCTGCCGCGCTACCGCCGCCTGGTCGAGACGCTTGCCCAGGCCGGGCTGCTCAAGGTGATCTGCGGCACCGACACCCTCGGCGTCGGCATCAACGTCCCGATCCGCACGGTGTTGCTGACCGGTCTGACCAAGTTCGACGGCGAGCGGATGCGTCACCTCAAGGTGCGCGAGTTCCACCAGATCGCCGGCCGGGCGGGGCGTGCCGGCTTCGACACCGCGGGCACCGTGGTGGTCCAGGCCCCCGATCACGTGGTCGAGAACGAGCGGCTGATCGCTCGGGCAGGTGAGGACCAGAAGAAGCTCAAGCGCGTGGTCCGCAAGAAGCCCCCCGAAGGCTTCGTGTCGTGGAGCGACCAGACGTTCGAGCGGCTCATGTCCTCGCCACCCGAGCCCTTGACGTCGAGCTTCGCTGTGACGCACGCGATGGTCCTCAACGTCATCGCCCGCCCCGGTGACCCCTACCAGGCGATGCGCGCGCTGCTGCTCGAGAACCATGACTCACCTGCGGCGCAGCGGATGCACGTGCGACGCGCGATCGCCATCGTGCGCGAGCTGCTTGCCGCCGAGGTGGTGCAGCGCATGCCGGAGCCCGATGCCGACGGTCGCCAGATCCGACTGACCGTCGACCTGCAGCGCGACTTCGCCCTCAACCAGCCACTGTCGCCCTTCGCCGTGGCGGCGCTCGACCTGCTCGACCGCGATTCACCTGCCTATGCCCAGGACGTGCTGTCGGTGATCGAGGCGACCTTGGAGGACCCACGCCAGGTGATCTCGGCACAGCGTTTCAAGGCACGCGGCGAGGCCGTCGCAGCGATGAAGGCCGAGGGCATCGACTACGACGAGCGGATGGAGCTGCTCGAGGACGTCACGCACCCCCAGCCGCTCGCGGAGCTGCTGGAGCATGCGTTCGAGGTCTACCGACGCGGACAGCCATGGGTCGCCGACCACGAGCTCAAGCCCAAGTCCGTGGCACGTGACCTGTATGAGCGCGCCATGACCTTCACCGAATACGTCGGCTTCTACGGTCTTGCGCGTTCGGAAGGTCTGGTGCTGCGCTATCTGGCCGACGCGTTCCGTGCCCTGCGGCAGACCGTCCCGGAGAGCGCCCGCACCGAAGAGGTCAGCGACCTCATCGAGTGGCTGGGTGAGCTCGTGCGCCAGGTCGACTCGAGCCTGCTCGACGAATGGGAGAAGCTGACCTCACCTGTTCTCGCCGTTCCCGGTGCTGTCGCGCTGGACGACAAGCCGCGACCGGTGACGCGCAATCTTCGGGCGTTCCGCGTGCTGGTGCGCAACGCGCTCTTCCGGCGGGTCGAGCTGGCTGCACTTCGGCGCTATGACGATCTCGGCAGTCTCGATGCTCGCTCCGGCTGGGACTCCGAGGCGTGGCGCGATGCGCTCGACGACTACTACGAGGAGCACCGCTCCCTGGGCACCGGGCCCGACGCGCGGGGGCCCGGGCTGCTCATCCTGGACACGAGCTCGCCGACCGAGTGGACCGCACGGCAGATCTTCGACGACCCTGCCGGCGACCACGACTGGGGCATCAGCGCGCGCATCGACCTCGCAGCCTCCGACGAGACAGGTGTCGCCGCGCTCTCGGTGACCGCGGTCGACCGCCTCTGACCCTGTCAGCGGGGGTTCACCCCATCGGCCTTGTCGTGCGCCAACGCGACGTCGATAGGCAGTCGTGGGAGCCCGACGTCCAGCAGCGCTGCGCGGCGGCGTCGCCCTGCTGGTGCTCGCCGCCGTCGTGCCCGGGGCCGCGGGGACGACGAGGGCGTACGCCGGTGAGCAGGGGGCGTCGCCTGTGGATCTCGCCGGTGTCCTGCCCGACGCCGTCCTGGCCGATCTCAGCGCGAGCGAGACCCGTGCGGTCGACACCGCGCTCGCCTCCCCCGCCGCGGTCGCGTCGGTTCCCGTGGCCCTGATGTCGACCGAGCGAGGTCGGCTCGTGGTGACCCGCCTCGAGGCGCTGCCCGCGCGGGCCCGCGCGTTGGCAGCCGTGCTCGCGGACCAGCCCTCCGTCGAGGCGGCCGACGTGGACACCACCGTGCGCGCGACCGGGACCGTCGTCGATCCCTATGCGGGCTACCAGTGGCCCTTGGCGCGGCTGCAGAGCCGCGGTGTCTGGTCGACGGTTCGGGCAGCGCGCGACCCGGTCGGCTCGCTGCCTGTCATCGCGGTCATCGACACCGGACTGCAGGGGGACCACCCCGACCTGCAGGGGCTCAGCGTGGCCGGCTACGACTTCGTCGACGCCGGGGCGACTGCACCGGGGGCGTCGATCGACCCGCACGGGCACGGCACCCACGTCAGCGGCATCATCGGCGCGACGGTCGAGAACGGTGTGGGCGTCGCCGGTCTGCTGCCAGATGCGCGCATCATGCCCGTGCGTGTGCTCGACGCCTCGGGCGTCGGTGACAGCTCGACCGTGGCCCAGGGCATGGTGTGGGCGGTCGACCACGGCGCCGAGGTCCTCAGCATGAGCCTTGGCGGCGATGCGTCGACGCTCATGCAGAGTGCCGCTGACTACGCCGAGGCGCACGGGGTGCTCGTGGTCGCCGCGGCCGGCAACGACGGCGCAGGGGCCGATGCGGTGTCCTATCCCTGCGCGTACCCCACCGTGCTGTGCGTCGGAGCGACGACGCAGACCGACGAGATCGCACCGTTCTCCACGCACGGGGCGCAGGTCGACATCGCAGCGCCGGGCGACAACGTGCTGTCGACCTACCGCGGGTCCAACTATGTCTACATGTCAGGCACGTCGATGGCCACGCCGTACGCCGCCGCGGCGGCCGCGTTCGCGTGGTCGGGGCATCGCGGCTGGTCCCCGTCGCAGCTACGCGACCGCCTGACCGCGACGGCGGACGACCTGGGCGCACCGGGACGGGACGACTTCTTCGGGGCAGGTCTCGTCGACCCGCTCGCTGCGTTCTCCGCAGCCGCGGTCGCGCCACCTTCGACGCCCTCCTCGTTCAGCGCGACGTTGACGGGGCAGTCGGTCACCTTCATCTGGGGAACGGCATTTCGGGCAACCGGATTCACCGTTCGCGCTTCGGTAGACGGCGCCGCCGCAACGGATGTCCTGACGACGTCGGCGACCACTGCGGGCACCACCGTGCAAGCCGGGTCGTCCTACGCCTTCACACTCGTCGCGACGAACGAGGGAGGCAGCTCCCCGGCACTGACGCAGCTGATCGCTGTGCGGCCCTCCGCGCCCGCCGTGACCGGAACGGGGCCGCTCACCTGGTCCCCCGTCCCGGGCGCCACGTCGTACGCCGTGTGGCGTGACGGTGAGCCGACGCCGCTCGCGACGGTCAGCGATTCGTCGTACGCGCCGTCGGTCCCGCCGGGCATCACCCACGTCTTCGCGGTCACGGCCGCCGGCCCGACCGGCGTCTCCGACGCCTCGAACGACGTGACCGTGAGCAGCGCCGCGATCATGTCCCCCTCCCCCGCTGCGGCGCCCACCGCGGCACCAGGCGCCGTCACCGCCGCTGCCGTCGACACCGTGCTGATCGACGCGCCGAGGCGGCTCCTCTTCGGCAGCAGTGCCGTCGTGTCCGCGCGCACACTGGGCGGCGGGCTGCCGACGCTGGGCGTCGTCGGGCCGTGCTCGCTCGTGGGCCGGCTGGTCCGGGCCAGGCGTGGCACGGGGGTGTGCACGCTCACGGCGAAGTCTCCCGCTTCGCCGACGTTCCGGGGAGCAACCGCGTCGGTCACCGTGACGTTGGCGCGCGCCCACGACAGCGTGACGGTGCAGCACACCGGCCGCCTGGCGAAGAGCACCGGGGTCACGGTGCGGCTGCGAGCCCGATCGGGAGGACACGTCGGTGTCGTCACGACCGGACCCTGCACGTTGCGCAAGGGCGTGCTACGGACGCGTGGGTCGAGGGGAGCCTGCGTTCTGCGCATCACCACGGCGGGATCGCGCAACTGGGAGCCCGTGGTGCTGCTGCAGGTCTTCGCTGTCACAGCCGAACGGACGAAGCCCTCACGACGCTAGCGCCGCGGTCGCAGTGCCCGCACCCCCTTGACACATCGCTGCACCTGAGGTGATGTGGCAAGCACCACTCGGGCCGGCGTCGGTCAGGAACAGTCGGGCACAGACAGGAATGGTCACGGACCGACGCGGTCTGCGCCTTCCGTCCCCGGAGGTCCGACATGTTCCTCGCACGCACCCGCCGAGCACGCGTAGGTCGTCGCGCGACCCTCGCCGCCTCAGCCACCGCAGCACTGCTGGCCGGAATGCTGGGCGCGCCGACCACGGCGGCAGCAGCTCGGACCGCACCGCCGCCGGCCCCCGCGGCGCCGGGTGCACCAGGGACGCTGTCGCACTTCGGTCTGGCCCGCAAAGACTGTGTCGGAACCGCACGCAACACCCAGAGCAAGGTCTGGTTCACGCTGGCGGGCGGCGTTCTGAGCGACGTCTACTACCCCACGGTCGACACCACCGACGTCGAGACGCTTCAGCTCGTCGTGACGGACGGATCTTCTTTCACAGACCTGCAGTCGCGTGACATGACCTACACCGTGCAGCGGCTCGACGCGAGCGGGATGACGTGCCGGGTGACGAGCACAGCGAAGAACGGGCGCTACTCGATCGTCACGGACTATGTCACGGACCCCTGGCGCAGCAGTGTCGTCATGCGAACCCGGCTTCGGCCGTCAGCGGGCACGCAGGCGCTCAAGCTGTTCGTACGCTTCGATCCGACCGTCAACGGCAACGGCGGCGGGGGTGTCGGCAACGGCGGTCCGGACGACGCCGTCGTCGACCGCTCGCACCGCACGCTGATCCCGGTGGCGAGCGACGTCACGACGGCGACGAACGCCGCCAACCGCACCTACGCGCAGCCGGTCTTCGCCGCTCTCAGCGCCGATCGGCCCTTCAAGGCGGTCAGCAACGGCTATGCGGGAACCGTCAGCGACGGGCTGAGGACGCTCGACGCAACACACGGGCTCGACAGCCGCTTCGAGACCGCCCTGCACGGCAACGTCGTGCAGACAGCCGAGATCAGCACCGGACGCAACGGAGAGGCGACCCTCGCCCTGGGCTTCGGACACTCGCAGCCGAACGCCGTGGCAACGTCCTACCGGAGTGCGCACCAGAGCTTTCCCACGACGTACGAACGATATGTGTCGGGCTGGCGCGACTACGACCGCAGGCTCAACGAGCCGCCGGTCGCAGGAATCCCCGGGTCGAGCCGAGAGTCGCTCCCGGCCGCCTACTACCTCGACGCGAACGTCCTGAAGGCCAGTGAGGACAAGACTTTCCCCGGCGCGGTCGTCGCATCGCTCGCCAGCCCATGGGGCCAGGCAGTGAGCGCCGGCGATCCGGCCAACACCTACTTCGGCTCCTACCGCGAGGTGTTCGCACGCGACCTCTACGAGACGTTCACGGGACTGCTGGCCAGTGGCGACGTTGCCACGGCGAAGGCCACCGTCAGGTTCCTCTTCGACCGACAGCAGCAGGCCGACGGCAGCTTTCCGCGCAACTCTCTTCTCAACGGCATGGCCGCGCCCGACAGCTTCGGCGTGCAGCTCGACGAGGTGGCCTACCCCATCCTGATGGCGCGCACGGTGAATCTCACCGACGCGACGTTCTACCGCACCCACCTCAAGCGAGCAGCGGACTTCCTCGTGGCCCACGGGCCCGCGGTCGGCTCGGAGCGCTGGGAGGAGCAGGCCGGCTACTCGCCCTCCACCATCGCGGCAGAGATCGCGGGCCTCGTTGCGGCAGGTGCCGTCGCTGACCTCAATGACGACCGCGCGGACGCCCGCGTCTACCGTGCCGCAGCGGATTCCTACCAGCGACAGATCAAGTCCTGGACGGTCACGACGAACGGCCCGCTGAGCACCGAACCCTATTTCCTACGTCTCACGAAGGACGGCGACCCCGACGCCGGCACCACCTACAACGCCGGCAACGGTGGCCCGGATGCCGACCAACGCGCCGTGATCGACCAGGGCTTCCTCGAGCTGACCCGCCTCGGCATCCTTCCTGTCGACGACCCCGACGTTCTCCGGTCCCTGGTCGTGGTCGACAGCGTGCTGCGCCGCACGACGAACACCGGTGACGGTTTCTACCGCTATGGGACGGGCGCGCCCGGCACCGAGGACGGCTATGGCGACTGCAATGTCGCGGACTCGACCGACTGCACGGTGCAGGGCAAGCCATGGGCGGGTGACTGCGGCTCCCAGGCGCAGAACAAGGGGTCCGGACATCTGTGGCCCGCATTGAGCGGCGAACGCGGCGAGAGCGAGCTCGCGCGCGGCAACGTGTCGACCGCAGCAGCCCTGTGGGCGGCCATGGCAGGAAGTGCGTCCGGGATCGGTCTCATCCCCGAGCAGACCTGGGAGGACGCAGACCTGGCGCCGTCGCCGTGGGGCACAGCTCCGGAGTGCGCCTCCATCGGTTTCGTGAACGGCAAGCCGGCGGGCAGTGCGTCACCGCTGACGTGGTCGGCCGCACAGTTCGTACGCCTCGCCCACGACCTGCGTGAGGGAAGGCTCACCGATACGCCGGCCGACACCGTCCGTCGCTATCTCGACCACACGCAGACGGTGGTTCCCGTCGTCGTGACCTCACCCGCGGAGAACGCCCTCTCGACGGGATCGACGACGGTCACCGGCACGACAGCGCCGAAGGCGACGGTCGACGTCACAGCGACGAACGTCGACATCGCCGGTGCATCGACAACTGCGACGACGACGGCTGACGCCACCGGCGCCTTCTCGGTCACCGTCACGATCCCGGCGGGAACCACCAGGATCACGGTGGCAGCGACGGGCGTCGATGGCAGCACGGGCCTCGCGCAGCGCACCGTCGTCTATGACGTGGTTCCCGGGGCGCTGCTGCTCGATGTCGCCGATCCTGACGGAGATGACAACGGCCCCGGCACCTACGCCTACCCGACGTCCGCGGACTTCCACCCGGGCGCGTACGACCTGCAGCGCTTCCAGGTCTACGACTCCGGCGCCGACGCCGTGACCTTCCGCGTGCAGACGCGCGACCTGTCACAGACCTTCGGGAGCGCCCTCGGTGCACAGCTCGTCGACGTCTACGCGTACGCGCCCGGCGGCGGACCGACGTCGACCGCCGCGTCCTATCCCGGCCGCAACTACGCGATCGAGCCCTCCTCGGCGTGGAACCGGCTCATCGAGGTGCAGGGCTTCGGGCAGCGGTTCGTCGACGCAGCGGGCACAACGGTCGGGTCGGTGCAGATCAGGGCCAACGAGGTGACGCGCTACCTCACGTTCACGGTCTCGAAAGCGGCCCTCGGTGGCACTCCCGGTGCGGGCTGGTCGTTCGTGGTCGTGCTGACCGGCCAGGACGGGTTCAGCTCGGACCAGGCGCGCGGCTTCACCCAGCCCGCGCAGGGCTACCAGTTCGGGCTGTGCACCGACGCGGCGGTCGCGGCTGCGAACCCGATCTGCGCGATCGACCCGGCCGCGGCTCCCAAGGCCATGGACGTGCTGACGCCGATGGGGGTCAGCCAGGCGGCGGAGCTCGACCCGACGAGCCCGCCGGTCACGATCGCGGGAGTGCACCTCGCCTAGGGCGTGTCTCCCGGATCTAGGGGCATTCGTGTTCCAGGCTGGGTTCTATGGTCAGGGTTGGTGTGTTGAGTGATGAGGCGTGGTCGCGGATCGAGCCGTTGTTGCCGTCCTCGCAGGGGTTGCGGGGTGGGCGGTGGCGTGATCACCGGCAGGTGATCGAGGCGATCGCGTGGAAGTACCGGACCGGGGCGCCGTGGCGGGACTTGCCCGAGGAGTGCGGGCCGTTCCAGACGGTGTGGAAGCGGCACAACCGCTGGTCCAAGGACGGCACCTACGAGCGGCTGCTGAGCGCGGTGCAGGCTGAAGCCGACGCCGCGGGCGGGTTGGACTGGATGGCGAGCGTGGACTCCACGGTCGTGCGCGCGCATCAGCACGCAGCGGGCGCGCGTCGTGCTGCGGACCCGTCGCCGGATTTCGCCGTCACCGGTGAGCAAGTGCCCGGCGTCGGCAAGGATCGCGACAGTCGCGACAGCCCGGCGAGCGAGGTGGACGACTCTGCTGTCCTCACGGGGGGCTTCGTCGAATGACAACAATTTCGAGGCGGTGCGCGCAAATCGGGCACGGCAGGCGATCGGCCGGTCCCGGGGCGGGCTGAGCACCAAGCTCCACGCCCTGGTCGATGGGAACGGTCGACCGCTGGCGTTGGTGCTGACCGCCGGGCAAGCTGGGGACAACCCACAGTTGGAGCCGTTGCTCGCCAAGGTCCGGGTAGCGCGGCCCGGCCCGGGCCGGCCGCGGTGCCGGCCCGACCGGGTCCTCGCGGACAAGGCGTACTCCCATCCCTCGACCAGGGCGATGCTGACCCGACGAGGGATCGCGATGACCAGCCCTGAGCGTTCAGACCAGATCGCCCGCCGCCGAACCCGAGGCTCGGCCGGGGGAAGGCCCCCCGCGTTCGACGCCGAGCTCTACAAGGAGCGCAACGTCGTCGAGCGGTACTTCAACCGGATCAAGCAGTGGCGAGGCATCGCCACCCGATACGACAAGAAGGCCTTGAACTACCGGGGAGGAGTGCTCCTCGCCGGCATCATCGACTGGACCAAAACATGATCCGAGAGACACGGCCTAG
>CAXSDR010000052.1:0-24788 GCA_964236445.1 uncultured Motilibacteraceae bacterium
CGACATCGTCGAGGCCTACGAGCGGTTCGACGCGAGCCATCCCGCGACGGTGCGCCACCGATGAGTGTGGACGTCAACAACGAGTCCGGGACCTCGTGCGACGAGAACGCGCTCGTCGAGCTCGCCACCCACGTCCTGGCCCGGCTGCGCATCCACCCCCTCGCCGAGCTGTCGGTCCTGCTCGTCGACGAGGCGACCATGGAACGCCTCCACGTGCAGTGGATGGATGAGCCGGGACCCACCGATGTGCTGTCCTTCCCCATGGACGAGCTGCGGCCCGGCAGCGAGGACCACGAGCCCCCGCAGGGCCTGCTCGGTGACGTGGTGCTCTGCCCGACGATCGCGCAGAAGCAGGCGGTCACCGCCGGCCACACCACGCAGGACGAGCTGCACCTCCTGCTGACGCACGGAATCCTGCACCTGCTCGGCTATGACCACGCCGAGGTCGAGGAAGAGCACGAGATGTTCGGGCTGCAGCGTGAGCTCGTCGCGTCGTTCGGAACCGACAAGACCGCGTGACAACCCGTTGGTTCGGGCCGTTGCTGAGCGCAGCGGCCCTCGTCGTGCTCGCCGCGGTGCTGGCCACCGTCGAGGCCTCGCTCATGCGCATCAGCCGCGTGCGCGTCGAGGAGTTCCTTCGCGATGGACGTCGCGGCGCCGAGGCGCTGCAGGACATCGAGGCCGATCCTGCCCGTTATCTCAATGTCGTCGCCTTCCTCCGCGTCGCCAGCGAAGTTCTCGCGGTCGTGCTGGTCGCGCAGATCTGCCTGCAGAGCGTGCATCCCCGCTCGGCGGCCCTGGCGCTCGCCGCGGTCGTGATGATCGTGATGTCCTACATCGTGGTGGGCGTGTCACCACGCACGCTCGGGCGCCAGCATGCCGACGTCGTGGGTGTCTTCGCCGCAGGCGGCGTACGCGCGGTGGCCCGCGTGCTCGGCCCCTTCACCCAGCTGCTGATCCTTCTCGGCAACGCCGTGACGCCCGGCAAGGGCTATGCCGACGGCCCTTTTGCCTCGGAGGCGGAGCTGCGCGACCTGGTGGACCTCGCCCAGGAGAACAGGGTGATCGAGCCGGGAGAGCGGCGGATGATCCACTCGGTCTTCGAGCTCGGCAACACGATCGTGCGCGAGATCATGGTGCCCCGCACCGACATGGTCTTCATCGAACGCGACAAGACGCTGCGTCAAGCCGTGTCGCTCGCGCTGCGCAGCGGCTTCTCGCGCATCCCGGTCGTCGGTGACGGACTCGACGACGTGATCGGCGTCATCTATCTCAAAGACCTCGTGCTGCGCACCTATGACGACCCCTCAGCGGCCGGGCAGCGCGTCGACGCGGCGATGCGTGCACCCACCTTCGTGCCCGAGAGCAAACCGGTCGACGACGTCCTTCGTGAGATGCAGGCCCAGCGCAACCACATCGGCGTCGTGGTCGACGAATACGGCGGCACGGCAGGCCTCGTCACGATCGAGGACGTCATCGAGGAGATCGTCGGTGACATCAGCGACGAATACGACGTCGCGCTTCCGGAGGTCGAGGAGCTGGGCGGCGGCAGGCTGCGCGTCAGCACCCGCCTGAACCTGTCGGCACTGTCCGAACTGCTCGACGCCGCGTTCGAGGATGACGACGTCGACACGGTGGGCGGACTGCTGGCCAAGCATCTGGGGCGCGTCCCGATCCCCGGCTCGCGCATCGAGGTCGACTCGGTCGCGTTCACGGCCGAAGGTGCGCTCGGGCGTCGCAACCGGGTGGCGACGGTGCTGGTCGAACCGGTCGACGGCGCTGCGCTGCAGGACGCCGCGCGTGCCGGTGAGGCAGGCGTACGCGCCGACTGAGCGGGTGGGTGATCGACGGTCGGCCCGAGCCGGCGATCCGGGGGACAATGGGTCTATGACTTCCTCGCCGGACCCGGCTGACAGCGCGCCCCTCGACCCGGAGGACGCGAAGCTGGTCGTCCTGGCGCGAGGGGCCCGCGGTCGGGTGGCCGGGGCGCGCGAGGGGGCAGCGGTCCGCGACACCGACGGGCGCACCTACGCCGCAGCCTCCGTCGACCTGCCGTCCCTGCAGCTGAGCGCCGTGCAGGCCGCCGTCTCGGCAGCGGTGAGCAGCGGCGCCCGCGGCCTGGAGGCAGCGGTCGTGGTCGGCGACGCGGACGTGCCCGCTGATGACGACCTGTCCGCCGTCCTCGATGTCGGCAGCCCCGCCACCGAGCTCATGCTCGTGGCTGCCGACGGCACGCTGCGCACTCGTCACGCCGTCGGGCGTGGCGCATGAGTCCCGCGATGGCGTCCAACGCCGCGGCAGGTCACCGCTCCGGGTTCGCCTGCTTCGTCGGGCGGCCCAACGCGGGCAAGTCGACTCTCACCAACGCGCTGGTGGGGGAGAAGGTTGCCATCACCTCGAGCCGGCCACAGACGACGCGCCACGTGATCCGCGGCATCGTGCACCGTCCCGACTCCCAGCTCGTGCTCGTCGACACACCGGGTCTGCACAAGCCGCGCACCCTGCTCGGCCAGCGGCTCAACGCGCTCGTGCAGACGACGCTCTCCGAGGTCGACGTGATCGGATTCTGCGTTCCCGCGGACGAGCCCGTCGGTGCGGGAGACCGGTGGATCGCCCAGCAGCTCGCCCAGCTGCGGCGTACGCCCGTGGTCGCCGTGATCACCAAGACCGACAAGATCCCCGCTGCCGCGCGCGACACCATCGCGCGTCAGCTGCTGGCCGTCAGTGCCCTGGGTGAGCAGGTGGGGCTCGACTGGGCCGAGGTCGTGCCCGTGTCGGCCGTCGCCGACTCGCAGGTCTCGCTGCTGCAGGACCTGCTGGTGGGGCTGCTGCCCGAGGGCCCGGCCTACTACCCCGAGGGCGAGCTGACCGACGAGCCCGAGCAGGTCATGGTCGCCGAGCTGATCCGCGAGGCGGTGCTCGAGGGTGTGCGTGACGAGCTCCCGCACTCGATCGCCGTCGTGGTCGAGGAGATGGCGATGCGCGAAGGCCGGCCGGTCGACCGGCCGTTGATGGACGTGTCCGCATGGCTGTTCGTCGAGCGCGACAGCCAGAAGGCGATCGTCCTCGGCACCGGTGGGGCTCGGCTCAAGGACGTCGGCACACGCGCCCGCGCCGCCATCGAGGCGATGTTCGGGACAGCGGTCTATCTCGACCTGCGCGTCAAGGTCGCGAAGGACTGGCAGCGTGACCCGCGTCAGCTGTCACGCCTCGGTTTCTGAGCCGATCTCTCGCCGTCGCGCCAATCGCCAGGGGCGGCTCGTCTCGGTCGGTGCGACGCGCCGGGCAAGGTGCCGCAGCACCCAGTTCTGCGTGACACACTGTCCCTTCGCCGCCCGCAGTGGGGGGTGTGTGCACACCGTTTCTGGGGGCTCGCTTCATGCTCGTCCGGCGCCGCGCACCGATCGTCCTCTTCTCCGCAGGGGCTGTTTTCTCCCTGGTGATCGGCTCGGCCGCCGTCGCCGTCGCCAGCACCGCGACGCAGGCTCCAGCGTCGGTCAGCACCGTCACGCCGGTGGCGTCCGGCCGTGTGACCGTGATCTACGACCGCACCGCCACGGCCGCCGATCGCCAGGCGCTGACCGAGCGCACGGGCGCGGTCCCGCTCAGCGTGTTGCCCGCCACCGCGACCGAGACGATCAGCGTTCCGGCCGGCGTCTCGCCGTCGGACTTCGCCGCCTCGTTGCGCGACCGCCCGGGCGTCCGCTTCGCCCTGCCGTCGCTGCCCATCCACAAGACCGATGCGCCCGACTGGCTCGACGGTGCGGACAACAGGTTGTGGAACCTGCGCAACGACGCGCAGCGGATTCCGGACCTGACCGGTGTTCCTGTTGCCGGTGTCGCGAACGCCGACGTCGACGCGCCCGACGCGTGGACGCGGTTCGCCACCGAGGGCAAACGTTCGACCATCGTGGCGATCATCGACTCCGGCGTCGACATCTCTCATCCTGACCTCGCGCCGGCGGTGTGGACCAACCCCAAGCCCACCCTCACCGGCCATGACGGCAGCCACGACGTGCACGGGTGGGACTTCTGTCACGACGACGGCAGCGTCTACGACCCGAAAGAGCTCGACCCCGATGTCTCGGACGGCTCGCTCAACGATCTGCACGGCACCCATGTCGCGGGCATCATCGCCGCCGCCGACGACCACAAGGGTGTGGTGGGCGTCGCCCCTGGTGTCACGGTCATGCCGCTCAAGGTCTTCGGAACCGGCAACGACGGCGTCGTGTGCTCGGCGGCAGGCATCTGGGACGCGCTGATCTATGCCGCACAGCACGGGGTCACGGTCGTCAACGCCAGCTGGACGCTCGAGGCGACCGACTCGCGCGACCGCGCCGAGATCGACGGCCTGTTCCAGGCCCTCGGCGACGAATACGGCATGGTCGTCGTCGCCGCGGCCGGCAACGGAGCAGTCGTCGACGGCACGGCCTCGGGCGTCGATCTCGACACGCACCCGGACGAGGCCTACCCCGCCTCCTCACGTGCCGACAACGTCATCACGGTCGGCGCCATCGACAACCGCGGCCGCCTCGCGTCGTTCAGCAACTACGGCAGGAGCAGCGTCGACGTCCTGGCGCCCGGTGTCTCGATCTGGAGCACCGTGCCTCAGGCGGTCAACGGCGGTTCCTACGACAACGCCTACGGCTATCTCGACGGCACCTCGATGGCCGCTCCGCACGTGACCGGCGTCGCCGCCCTCGTGCTGAGCATGCATCCGATGTCTGCCGCGCGCGTCGTGACGCGGCTCCGGCTCGCGACCAAGCGTGAGAACAGTGGGCGGCGAACCGCCGCCGGCATCATCAGCGCAGCGCGCATCGAGAACCCCGCGAGCGCGATCGAGAGCGCACCGCTGGCCGACCCGGTGGTGGACGGGACGGCGACCAGCGTCGTCGGGTCACTGTTCGATGTCACCACCGGTGCCCCGCTCGTGGGACAGCGGCTGCGCGCCTGCCTGCGGGCGACCACGTCGCGCGCCTACTCCTGCGCGCCCGCAGTGCGCACCGACGCGAAGGGCCGCGCGACGTGGAGCGGGCGCCTCACCCGGCCGACGGTCCTGCAGTGGGTCTTCGCCGGAGCACCCAACGTCCCTGCGGTGACCGGCGGTGGTGTCTCCCTGCACGTCTCGCGGGCCGTGTCGCTGCGCACGGACGTCTCGCGAGTCGAGCGGGGGCAGACCGTGCACCTGAGCGGCACGGTGCGCCCCGCGGGCCGTGGCCTGCAGGTCATCGTCCAACGGGCTGTGAGGGGCGTGTGGCACCCGGTCGGCGTCACCACGACCTCGTCCAGGGGTGCTTTCAGCTTCCGGCTGCGGTTCAGCGCTGCGGGCAACCTGCTGATCCGGGTCGTCGTCCCGGCCGACAGCCGGCACGTCGCTTCGGGAAGCGCGCCGCGGTCGGTGCGCGTCAGCTGACCCGATCCTGGTGCGGGGCGGGCGGCCCGTGGCGTACGCTGCCCTTGTGCTGCTCGGACTCCTCCTTCTTCGCTGCCGCGACGAGACCTCCTGACCTAGGCCGGTCCCCTCGTCGCGGAGAGCGCCTACGCGCCGGCCGCCCGTCACTGACGACACCGTCAACGACCGACAGGCGAGGAATCTCGTGAAGCACATCCAGGCGCCGTCCCCCATGGCATTCGGGCGCTATCGCCCGTTTCCCCTGATCGACCTGCCCGACCGCACCTGGCCGTCCAAGGCCATCACCGTGGCGCCCGAGTGGTGCTCCGTCGACCTGCGCGACGGCAACCAGGCCCTCATCGACCCGATGAGTGCGGCGCGCAAGCGCACCATGTTCGACCTGCTCGTCCGCATGGGCTACAAGCAGATCGAGGTCGGCTTTCCCTCGGCGAGCCAGACCGACTTCGACTTCGTACGCCAGCTCATCGACGAGGACCTGATCCCCGACGACGTGACGGTCCAGGTGCTGACCCAGGCGCGTGAGCATCTGATCGAGCGCACCTACGACGCGATCCGCGGTGCCGACCGAGCGATCGTGCACCTCTACAACTCGACGTCGACCCTGCAGCGGCGCGTCGTCTTCCGCCAGGACATGGACGGCATCTGCGACATCGCGGTCCAGGGCGCGCGCCTGTGCCTGAAGTACGCCGAGGACATGCCCGGCACCGACGTCGCATTCGAATACTCACCAGAGTCCTACACCGGGACCGAGCTCGACTTCGCTCTGCGGGTGTGCGATGCGGTGAACGACGTGTGGCAGCCGACGCCCGACCACAAGACGATCCTGAACCTGCCGTCGACCGTCGAGGCCGCGACTCCCAACGTCTACGCCGACTCCATCGAGTGGATGCACCGCAACCTCGCCTACCGCGACTCCGTCGTGTTGTCGCTGCATCCCCACAACGACCGCGGCACCGCGATCGCCGCCGCCGAGCTCGGCTACCTGGCGGGAGCCGACCGCATCGAGGGCACGCTGTTCGGCAACGGCGAGCGCACGGGCAACGTCTGCCTGGTGACACTGGCGCTCAACCTGTTCAGCCAGGGCATCGACCCGCAGATCGACCTGCGCGACATCGACGACGTACGCCGCACCACCGAATACTGCAACCAGCTGCCGGTGCACGAGCGCCACCCCTATGGCGGCGACCTCGTCTTCACCGCGTTCAGCGGGTCGCACCAGGACGCCATCAAGAAGGGGCTGGAGGCGATGGAGGCCGACGCGCAGGCCGACGGTGTCCCTGTCGCGCAGCGACTGTGGGAGGTGCCCTACCTGCCCATCGACCCCAAGGACATCGGCCGCAGCTATGAAGCGGTCATCCGGGTCAACTCGCAGTCGGGCAAGGGCGGCGTCGCCTACGTCATGAAGACCGAGCGCCACCTCGACCTGCCCCGCAGGCTGCAGGTCGAGTTCAGCCAGGTCGTGCAGCGCCACACCGACGCCGAGGGCGGCGAGGTCTCACCGGCCGAGATCTGGGCGATCTTCACCGACGAATACCTGCCCGACCCGGAGGCGCCCTGGGGCCGGCTGGCGCTGCGCAGCCACCGCACGTCCTCCTCCGACGAGCACGGCGACCAGCTCGCCGTCGAGGTGACGCTCGATGGTGGCGTCACGACGCTGCAGGGAGCCGGCAACGGTCCGATCGCGGCCTTCGTCGACGCGCTGGCGCGCGTGGGCATCGGGGTCAGGGTCCTCGACTACGCCGAGCACGCCCTCTCGGCCGGTGGCGATGCCCTGGCGGCGGCCTATGTCGAGTGTGCCGTCGGCGACCGGACCTTCTGGGGCGTGGGGATCGACCCCAACATCGTCACGGCATCGCTGCGCGCGCTGGTGTCCGCGGCGAACCGCGCCGAAAGGGCACAGGGAGCGGCGTAGCGCTCACGAGCGCCCCGCGCGGGCTCGGCGTGACAGCATGAACGCGTGCCCCTCTACCGTGACGAGGGTGTGGTCCTGCGCACCCAGAAGCTGGGGGAGGCCGACCGCATCATCACCTTGCTGACGCGCCGCACCGGGCGCGTACGCGCGGTGGCGAAGGGAGTGCGCCGCACCGGTTCGCGGTTCGGCAGTCGGCTCGAGCCGTTCATGCACGTCGACCTGCAGCTCTATGCAGGCCGCTCGCTCGACATCGTCAACCAGGTGGAGATCCTGACGCCGTTCGGTGGTCACCTCGGCAGCGACTACGCCCGCTACACCGCTGGCACGGCGATGCTCGAGGCGAGTGAGCGGCTCACCGACGCCGAGCGCGAGCCGTCCGTCCAGCAGTTCCTGCTGCTGGTCGGCGGCTTGCGTGCGCTCGCGGCCGGTGAGCACGACCCGGGGCTGGTGCTCGACTCGTTCCTGCTGCGCTCGCTCTCGGTTGCGGGCTACGCGCCGACGTTCGACGCGTGTGCGCGCTGCGGCGTGAGCGGCCCGCACGCGGCGTTCTCGGTCGTCGCCGGCGGTGCGGTCTGCACCCGCTGCCGCCAGCCGGGAGCGGTGCACCCCGCACCTCAGACGTTCGCGTTGTTGGGAGCGCTGCTGGCGGGCGACTGGGCTGTCGTCGAGGCGTCGGAAGCCAACTCCCGCAGGGAGGGCCATGGCATCGTGGCCGCCTATCTGCAGTGGCATCTCGAGCGCGCCCTGCGTTCGCTCAAGCACGTGGAGCGGGTGTGAGGTCTCGCCATCTGCAGCAGGCACCTCGGCCGCCCGACCCGCACGCGAGCGGTGCCGTCCCTCCGGTGATCCCCCGCGAGCTGGTGCCTCGCCACGTGGCTGTCGTGATGGACGGCAACGGGCGTTGGGCGAAGGCGCGGGGGCTGCCGCGCACCAAAGGACATGAAGCGGGTGAGGCGAGCCTGTTCGACATGGTCTGCGGAGCGATCGAGATCGGCGTGAAGAACCTGTCGGCATACGCGTTCTCCACCGAGAACTGGCGCCGCTCGCCTGAGGAGGTGCGGTTCCTCATGGGCTTCAACCGTGACGTGATCCGCCGTCGCCGTGACGAGATGAACGCGATGGGCGTACGCGTGCGGTGGGCAGGTCGCGAGGGTCGGCTCTGGAAAAGCGTGGTCTCCGAGCTGCGGGCGGCCGAGGAGCTGACCGCCGGCAACGACGTCCTGACGTTGACCATGTGCGTGAACTACGGCGGGCGGGCCGAGATCGCCGACGCAGCGAAGTCGATCGCAGCCGAGGTGGCCGCTGGTCGCCTCGATCCCCGCAAGATCGACGAGAAGATCTTCGCGCGTCACCTCGACGAGCCGGAGATGCCCGACGTCGACCTGTTCCTGCGCAGCAGCGGCGAACAGCGCACGTCGAACTTCCTGATCTGGCAGGCGGCCTATGCCGAACTCGTCTTCATGGATGTGCTCTGGCCCGACGTCGACCGACGTCATCTGTGGAAGGCCGTCGAGGAGTACGCGCGACGGGACCGCCGCTATGGCGGTGCAGTGCCGAATGCCGATGAGCCACCCCGCTGAGGCACCATGGTGGAGTGCTGAGCATCACGCGCCACCAGGTCCCGGTCGAGCAGGGTGAGCAGTTCCTCGCCCAGGCCCGCGAGGCGCTCGCCGCTCTCGCCGAGCGCCCCGGCTTTCTCTGCTCACGCATCGGGCGTTCGACCGACGAGCCGGAGCTGTGGGCGCTGACCTCGGAGTGGGAGTCGGTGGGCTCCTACCGCAGGGCGCTTTCGGCGTACGACGTGAAGGTGCGCGCGGTGCCGCTGCTCGCCACGGCGCTCGACGAGCCGACCGCCTTCGAGCTGGTCGAGGCCGACGGGACACGTCGAGCTGCTGACGCCGCGACCATCGGTGTCGGTGAGGCCTCGCAGGCCAGCGTCGCGACGGACCTGCTGAGCAGGGCCGACAGGGCGAGAGGGTAGCCTTCCCCGCGCACCGCCGACCGCCAGCCGGATGGAGATAGCCGTGGCTCTGGACGCCCGCATCGAGAAGATTGTCAGCCTTGCCAAGCGACGGGGTTTCGTCTATCCCTGCAGCGAGATCTACGGCGGCACCCGGTCGGCGTGGGACTACGGCCCCCTGGGTGTGGAGCTCAAGGAGAACATCCGTCGGCAGTGGTGGCGCGCGATGGTGCAGGAACGCGAAGACATCGTCGGGCTCGACTCGTCGGTGATCCTCAGCCGCGACGTCTGGGTCGCGTCGGGTCACATCGACGCGTTCGTCGACCCGCTGACCGAGTGCGGGTCCTGCCACAAGAGGTTCCGGGCAGACCACCTGATCGAGGCCTACGAAGAGAAGCACGGTCGGCCGCCCGAGGGTGGGCTCGCCACGCTGAGCTGCCCCAACTGCGGCAACCGTGGCACGTTCAGCGAGCCGCGGATGTTCAACGGGCTGCTGAAGACCTATCTCGGCCCTGTCGAAGACGAAGAAGGTCTGCACTACCTGCGTCCTGAGACGGCACAGGGCATCTTCGTCAACTACGCCAATGTCGCGCAGTCCTCGCGCAAGAAGCCGCCGTTCGGCATCGCGCAGACCGGCAAGTCGTTCCGCAACGAGATCACGCCTGGCAACTTCATCTTCCGTACGCGCGAGTTCGAGCAGATGGAGATGGAGTTCTTCGTGCCGCCGGGCACCGATGAGGACTGGCACGAATACTGGCTGAAGCAGCGGTGGGACTGGTATGTCGACCTCGGCCTCGACCCGGAGAACCTGCGCTTCTTCGAGCACCCACGAGAGAAGCTCTCGCACTACAGCAAGCGAACCGTCGACATCGAATATCGCTTCAAGTTCGGCGGCACCGAGTTCGCCGAGCTCGAGGGCATCGCGAACCGCACCGACTTCGACCTGTCGACGCACTCCAAGCACTCGGGCACGGACCTCTCGTTCCTCGATGTCGAGAAGGGCGAACGCTGGTTCCCCTATGTGATCGAGCCGGCCGCGGGTCTCACGCGTGCGACGCTGGCGTTCATGCTCGACTCCTACGCCGAGGACGAGGCCCCCAACGCCAAGGGCGTGCTCGAGAAGCGTACGGTGATGCGCCTGGACCCCCGCCTCGCGCCGGTCAAGGTGGCCGTGCTCCCGTTGTCGCGCAACGCCGACCTCTCACCCAAGGCTCGCGACCTCGCGGCGGCGCTGCGCAAGCACTGGAACGTCGAGTTCGACGACGCCGGCGCCATCGGTCGGCGCTACCGCCGCCAGGACGAGATAGGCACGCCCTTCTGCGTCACCGTCGACTTCGAGACCCTCGAAGACGACGCCGTCACGGTCCGCCACCGCGACACCATGCAGCAGGAGCGCGTAGGTGTGTCTCATGTCGCGAGCTGGTTGGCTCCCAAACTGCTCGGCACCTGACCCGCCCCTATTGGCAGAAGGGACCCCTCTGCCAATAGGTTCGCCAGAAGGGTCCCTTCTGCGGCGCCGGCGTTGGCAGAGGGGTCCCTTCTGCCAACTACAGGAACGGCCGGTGCCCCGGTCGCCTAAGCCGCGTGCACCTGCGCCGTCGGGTGCCCTGCGGCGGCGAGGGTGCGTTCGACCAGCGCCGCGAACGCCGCCGGATTGCGGCGAAGGTCGCCAGGCGCCACCGGAATGACCGTCACGCCGAGGCTCGCGAGTAGGGCTTGGCGACGCTGCGTCCGCTTGTAGCTCTCCGGGCTCGCATGCCACGCCATCGAGTCGATCTCGAGTGCCACTGCGGCTTCGGCGTACCAACCATCCACGACAGCTACGACATTGCCGAACTCGTCGACCAGCGTGACGTTCCATCGTGGCTGCGCCACGCCGTAGCGGGTGAGCAGTCTGCTCGCGTCGCCCTCCGCCACCGACCGGATACCGGCATGGATCTCCAGCAGCGCCAGCCGCGTGCGCGCGGTCTGACGGCGTTGACCGGTGCGCACCTCGTGCGCGATAGCCTCAGGAGTCACAAGTCCCCGCTGCACCACTTGGGCAGTGAGGTCGCGTACGTCTCGCAGAACGCCGACGTGACGTCCGGCATCGACCAGAGCTCGCGCCACGGTGGCGCAGGGGAAGTGCTGCAGCTGCGTGCCGCCGGGCAGAGACCTCGTCCTTTCGATGCGTACGAAGCCGACGCTCGCGCGTCGTCTCGCATGTGGCACGAGAACGTGCACGGTTGCCTCTTTGGGTGTGGGTATGCCTGCGAGCCCGAGCACCGTACGACCGCTCAGCACCGCGTCGTCCCCCGCGTACTTCAGGCTCGCGCGGAGGCGCTGCTGGTTCGTCGGTGTGCCGGTCGATGTCAGCATGACGCCAGGCAGCAGCCGTTGCCACGGCCCGCCTGGCCGGCAGCGATGTGTCGCGGTCGATGCCGCAATGCCCAGCTCAGCCAGCTCTCGGTAGGTCACGATGCCGTCGTCGCGCTCGGCCAACAAGCTGAGCGCATGGAGGTCCGAGCTGGGGTTCCGGCGAGGCATGCATCCACAATGCGGGCTGCGCTCCTCCGCGTTGTCGGCTGCTGCGGATCTGTGGATGACGGATCGGTGTTGGCACAGGGGCCCCCTCTGCCCACGAACAGGCCGCACAGGGGGCCCCGCTGACGGACCTATTGGCAGCGGGGACCCTTCTGCCAACGGGGGTGGGGTGGGCGGGCAGCATGGCGGGGTGCCTGTCGCCCTGCCCGCCGCCGCTCGCAGGGTGCGCGCCGCGATCGAGGCGTCGGTGAGCGCTGTGAGCCGGCAGGACGCGGCTGCGCTGGCCGAGCAGGTGCAGCAGCTCGGTGCCGCCGACCCCGAGCCGGTGCGCGCCCTGCTGCACGTGGTGGTTCTGGGCCTGCTCGAGCGTGCCCACCCGGACGGTCTCGACGCCGATGACGTACGCGCTCTGCTGGACGCTCTGCTGAGCGACACCGCTGCCTGGCTGCCGGAGCTCGATCCTCATGCCGTCGTGCTCGTCCTGAGCGGCGTCCTGTCGGTGCACGAGGACGACACCCTCCCGATGGACTACGCGGCGCTGCTCACCGCATGTGCTGTCCTGGTGGGGAACCTTCTCGCCCTGGTGCGGCTCGCCGTCGCTGACGTGCTCGACGAGGCGTTCGCTGAGCTGCATCGCGCGCAGACCATGGAGCTGCCCTGACCCGAGACCTGACCCGAGACCTGAACCACGAGCGAGCCGGATGAGGGCAAGATAGGCGTCGTGAACACGCGCGCCGCCACCGCGCCCCTGCACCTCGGTCCGCTCGTGGTCGACCCCCCGGTGGTCCTGGCCCCCATGGCCGGCATCACCAACGCGCCCTACCGCCAGCTGTGCGCGGAGCAGGGCGGGGCCATCTTCGTCACCGAGATGATCACGAGCCGCGCGCTCGTCGAGGGTGATGTCGAGACTGTGCACATGCTGTCCCCGGCGCCCGGGGAGTCGCCGCGCAGCGTGCAGCTCTACGGCGTGGACCCGCGCTACGTCGGCGAGGCGGTCGCCATCCTCGTCAACGACCACGGCATCGACCATGTCGACCTCAACTTCGGCTGCCCAGTTCCCAAGGTGACCCGACGCGGCGGGGGCGCGGCGCTGCCATGGAAGCGGACCCTGCTGCGCGACATCGTGCGGGCGGCCGTCCGCAACGCCGGCGACGTGCCGGTCACGATGAAGACCCGCATGGGGCTCGACGACGCCCACCTGACGTTCCTCGACGCCGGTGCCATCGCCCAGGAGGAGGGGTGCGCAGCGATCGCGCTGCACGCCCGCACCGCGGTGCAGGGCTACTCCGGCGAGGCCGACTGGAACGCCATCACCGAGCTCAAGCTGGTGGTCGACATCCCGGTCCTGGGCAACGGCGACATCTGGGAGGCTGCTGACGCGTTGCGCATGGTCGAGCAGACCGGGTGCGACGGTGTGGTCGTCGGCCGGGGATGCCTGGGCCGGCCCTGGCTCTTCGCCGACCTCGATGCCGCTTTCACCGGTCGGCCGGCGCCGGCACGACCGGACCTGCACGACGTGGCCGCGATGATCCGCCGACACGGCGAGCTGCTGGCCGACTGGCTCGACGAACCGCGGGGTCTGCGCGAGCTACGCAAGTTCATGGCGTGGTATCTCAAGGGCTTCTCGGTGGGCTCGACCACGCGCCGCGCCCTCGGCCTGGTGAGCGACCTCACCGAGCTCGACGGCCTGCTCACGACGATCGACCATGCGCAGGAGTTTCCCGAGACCGAGATCGGACGACCACGGGGCCGCACCAGCCCGCAGAAGAGGCTGACCCTGCCCGAGGGCTGGCTCGACAGCCGGAACATCGACTCGCCGCTCTCGGCTGACGCCGAGCTCGCCGTGTCGGGCGGCTGAGAGGTGTTCTTCGCGTTCAAGCTCCTACGCCGGATCGTGTCGGCTGCGGTGCTGCTGGTCGTGGTCTATACCGCCGTGACGGCGGGCCGGGTCGTGCTGGCGTCGCGCCACGACGACCGTGGCCCGGCCGACGTGATCGTGGTCCTCGGGGCGAGCCAGGTGAACGGCAGGCCCTCGGCGCTGGCGCGTGCCCGGCTCGACCACGCCCGTGACCTCTATCTCGGCAAGGCCGCCCCGCGCATCATCACCGTGGGTGGCCGCCTGCACGCCACCGAGACGACGGAGGCCGACGCCGCAAGGAACTACCTCATCTCGACGGGCGTCCCTGCCGCGGCCGTCGCCGCAGTGGGCAAGGGCACGGACACGCGGCGCGAGCTCTACGCCGCCGACGAGCTCATGTCGGTGCACCACTGGCGAACCGCCGTGCTCGTGAGCGACCCGTGGCACTCCCTGCGGGTGGCCTCGATGGCACGCGCCGCCGGGATCGCCGGCGTCACCTCGCCGACGCGCAACGGGCCCGCCAATGCCGGCCTCGGCCAGGAGGCCCGCTATGTGGCGCGGGAGACCGTGGCGTACGCCGCCTGGAGTCTGTTCGGTCGCCGCTTCGACCGTCCTGGAAGCCAGCTGTGAGCGGGGGTGACCCGCACTGCAGCGAGATCGCCAACCGCAACCCGACTTATGACGATCGCGACACCGAGCGGTGGGCCGCGGAAGCCGACAAGCCCTCGCACCGCACACCGTTCGAGCGTGACCGCGCTCGCGTCGTCCACTCGAGCGCGTTGCGCCGTCTCGCCAGCAAGACCCAGGTGCACACGCCGCTCTCGGACGACTTCATCCGCAACCGGCTGACCCACACCCTCGAGGTCGCACAGATCGGGCGCGAGCTCGGTCGGGCGCTGGGCTGCGACCCCGACATCGTGGAGACCGCCTGCCTGGCGCACGATCTCGGGCACCCGCCGTTCGGTCACAACGGCGAGACCGCGCTCGACGAGGTCGCGAGCGGCATCGGAGGGTTCGAGGGCAACGCGCAGACGCTGCGCATCCTGACCCGGCTGGAAGCGAAGTCCCAGCGCGCTGACGGGCGCAGCGCGGGCCTCAACCTGACGAGGGCCAGCCTCGACGCGGCGACCAAATATCCGTGGCCGCGTGCGGTGTCCGGGTCACGCCACCGCAAGTACGGCGCCTATGCCGACGATCTCGACGTCTTCACCTGGGTGCGCGCGGGCGCCGCAGACGGGGTCCGCTGCGTCGAGGCGCAGGTGATGGACTGGGCCGACGACGTCGCCTATTCCGTGCACGATCTCGAGGACGGCATCCAGGCCGGTGCGGTCGACCTGGCTACGCTGCGCGATCCGGCGGAGCGCGACGCCATCGCTGTCGAGGCGCAGCGCGCGTACGCCGTCGGCCTCGACCGCGAGCAGCTGAGCACGGTGCTGGCCGCCCTGGCGGAGCAGCCCTGGTGGCCGCACTCCTATGACGGCTCGCGCCGGTCGCTGGCCGGTCTCAAGGAGCTCACCAGCCGGCTGGTCGGGCGGTTCTCCGCGGCGGCAGAGGCCGACACCCGCCTGCGGCACGGCACGGGGCGGCTGACGCGCTATGGGGCGGACCTCGTCGTCGGCACGGGCACGCGGGCCGAGGTCGCGATGCTCAAGGCGGTGGCGGCGCGCTATGTCATGCACACCGATGACAGGCAGCCGTTGCTCGCCGAGCAGCGCGCCGTCATCGCGGCGCTTGCCGAGTTCCTGCTCGACCGGGCTCCCGGATCGCTGCCCCCGGTGCTGCGTGAGGACTGGCGCAGCGCGTCCGGGGACGAGGCGCGGCTGCGTGTCGTCGTCGACGCCGTCGCCTCGCTGACCGACGCATCGGCGATGGCTCTGCATGCCGGGCTTCGGACACGATGAGGGGGGCGGGGCCAACCAAGTCATAGGTCCAGGGTGTCCTTAGGGGGACATACAAGACGATTCCTTGGAGGATTCGTGCAACGACGCCGTATCGCAGCTCTCTCGCCGGTCATCGCCCTGGCCGCCGTCTCGCCGCTCGCACTCACGCAGAGCGCAGGCGCGCAGCCGGTCTCTGCCGCGACGGGCGTGTCCGCCGCTGCCCCCGCCGCCGTGCTACCCGGTGTGAGCCGGACGCTCTACGTCACCACAGCCGCAGGCAAGGTCGAGGTGGCTTCGCTCCTCGCGCCTGGCCGCTACTACGTGCAGCTGCGCACCCGCGACACCACATCGAGCCGCCTGCAGGTCGTCAAGGCGCAGCCCGGCTACACGACAGCGCAGTACGTCGGGGACTGGGCCCGTTATGAGGCGAAGCGCACCGCCGGCGACGTCGCAGGCGCGCAGGCCGAGCTCGACGCCATCAACCGCAAGGTCGTCTTCTACGGCGGCGCGAGCGTGGAGCCGGGCGGTCTGGGCCAGTTCGGCACCTACTTCGGTGCCGGCACCTACTGGCTCTACGAAGACCGCTATGACGGTCCGACGCATGCCAACCGCATCAAGACGGTCGTCATGACCGGCGGCGTCGCGTCGACGCGCAGCTATCTGCCCTTCGCGGCCACTTCGGCCTACCGCGGCGAGCGCCTGAGCCTGAGCGCATCGTCGCTTCCGCGCAGCGGGTGGGTCTACACCACCAACGTCGCGGGCACCGTGCGCGGCCAGGAAATCTGGCGCATCCCCAGCGGCCTGAGCAACACGCAGGTTGCTGCGTGCATCGGAGCGCCGGCGATCGCCCCCACCGCGACGCCCACGCCCTCGGTCAGCACGACCGCGTCGCGGATGGCGCTGGCCGCCGTGACGCCGACGCCGACGGCGACGACCACCGCCACCCCCACGGTCACCGCTGTCGCGACAGCCACGGCGACAGTGACGGCGACGCCGACGACCACCCCGACGGCCACGCCCGTCGTGACGCTCACCCCGACCGTGACGGCCTCACCCACGGCGACCCACACCCCGACGGCGACGGCGACCCCGACGCCGACGGTCACGCCCACGGTGCCCTGCAGCCCTCAGCTCATCCAGCTGACCGGCCGCAACAGCGCCGGGGTCGGCACCCCGCAGTACTACTCCCTGCTGCCGGGTGACTACGTCGTGACGGACAACCGTCCCGACCAGGCAGGCTCCACGCCGGTGGCGCGCGGTCAGTGGAAGCGGTTCACCGTCGCTCCCTGATCGGCCCGCACGCCTCGGCAGTGCCTGATGTGCCCGCAGGCCGTCCCCGGATTGCTCCGGTGGGCGGCTTGCGGCGTACGCGCTGCATAGACTCCGCATCGTGAGCGGCCGAATCCGAGAAGAGGACGTCGCCCTCGTCAAGGAGCGGGTCAACATCGGCGAGGTCGTCGGCGACTACATGACCTTGCGCAATGTGGGCGGGCGGCTGACCGGGCTGTGTCCCTTCCACGACGAGAAGACGCCGTCGTTCAACGTGCGCCCGAGCATGGGCGTGTTCAAGTGCTTCGGCTGCCAGGAGTCCGGCGACGCGATCGCGTTCCTGATGAAGCTGGACCAGCTCTCGTTCCACGACGCCGTCGAACGGCTCGCGACCAGGGCCGGCGTGACGCTGCGCTACGAGGACGGCTCCGGCCCGACGCAGCAGGAGCGAGGTCTTCGCACCCGCCTGTTCGACGCCCACCGCGCCGCGGCAGAGTTCTATGCCGAGCGCCTCGTCGGTGCCGACGCACAGGTTGCCCGCAAGTTCCTCAGCGACCGCGGCTTCGACCGGGAGGCCGCCGAGACGTTCGGGGTCGGTTATGCCCCGCGTGACGGTGACGCGCTCGTGCGCCACCTGCGCGGGCGCGGCTTCCGCGATGAGGAGCTGGTGACAGGCGGCCTCGCGTCGGAGGGGCGCGGGGCCTACGACCGCTTCCGCGGCCGGCTGGTCTGGCCGATCCGCGACGCCGCGTCTGCAGTCATCGGCTTCGGCGCGCGCCGACTGCACGACGACGACAAGGTGGCCGCGAAATACCTCAACACCTCCGAGACGCCGATCTACAAGAAGTCGTCGGTGCTCTATGGCGTCGACCTCGCGCGCAAGGAGATCGCGCGCCGACGGCAGGCAGTGATCGTCGAGGGTTATACCGACGTCATGGCCTGTCATCTTGCCGGCATCCCGACCGCGATCGCGTCGTGCGGCACCGCGTTCGGGGAGGCGCACTCGCGCATCATCCGTGGGTTCCTGATGGACCAGGACGAGTTCCGCGGCGAGATCATCTTCACCTTCGACGGCGACGAGGCCGGCCAGCGCGCGGCCCTGAAAGCGTTCGAGGGCGACCAGCGCTTCCTCACGCAGACGTTCGTCGCCGTCGAGCCCAACGGCGAGGACCCGTGCGATCTGCGCCTCAGCGCGGGCGACGAGGGACTGCGCGATCTCATCAGCCAGCGGGTTCCACTGTTCGAGTTCGCCCTCAACAGCGAAGTCGCCCGCTACGACATCAACACCGCCGAGGGGCGCACAGCGGCGCGCCGGGCCGGCATGACGATCGTGCGCCAGATCAAGGACGTCAAGCTGCGTGAGGAGTACGCGCGCCGTCTCGCCGGGCTCACCGGGCTCGCCGACCCCAACGAGCTCGTTCAGGAGGCCGGGGGTGGCCTCGTGGGGGCGCAACGGGCACGCCGTGCGGAGCCCCGTGCGGCCGACGACCCCGTGCTGCTCGTCGAGCGCGAGACCGTCAAGATCGCGGTGCAGGCCCCGGAGCTCGTGGGCCTCACGTTCGACCTGCTCGACCGCGCGGTCTTCAGCGACGAGGGCTATGCCCGGGTGCGTGACGCGGTGGCGGCGGCCGGGGGAGCGCAAGCGGCCCACGCCGGCGAGGCATGGGTGCAGAAGGTGCGCGCAGCCGCCGACGACGAACGTGTCGCAGCGCTGGTGACGGAGCTTGCGGTCGAACCGTTGCAGTCCGAGAGCGCACTGGAGCAGCGCTACGCCCGGTCGCTCGTCGCCCGCGTCGAGGAGATCTGGCTCACCCGGCGCATCGCCGAGCTCAAGAGTCGGTTGGAGCGAACGAATCCCGTTGACCAGGCGACGGGCTACAACAAGCTCTTCGGCGAGCTGATCGCCCTGGAGCCCCTTCGGCGTACGTTGCGCGAACGGGCGATCGGCGACGTCTGAGCGCTGCTAGCGCTGCTAGCGCTGCCTGGGGACAACTCACGACGCCCGCCGCGCTTTCCCGCGACACTGACGTGGTGCCCCAGAACGCCCGAGCCGCTGCGAGTGACGCCCCGTCAGCCGACCTGCTCCAGGTCTATCTGCGTGAGGTCGGCCGTGTCGCACTGCTGAGCGCCGAGCTCGAGGTCGACCTGGCGCACCGCATCGAAGTGGGCATCTTCGCGGCCGAGCGCCTGGCAGCCATCGAGGCTGACCCCGGTGCCTGCCCCGTTCTGCAGCGCGATCTGCGCACCCTGGTGGGCGACGGTGCGCGCGCGAAGGAGCACCTCGTGTCGGCCAACCTGCGGCTGGTCGTGACGGTGGCGAAGCGCTATGTCGGTCGAGGCCTGCCGCTGCTCGACCTGGTGCAGGAGGGCAACGTCGGGCTGATCCGCGCGGTGGAGAAGTTCGACTGCCGCCGCGGCTACAAGTTCTCCACCTATGCCGTGTGGTGGATCCGGCAGGCCGTGGCGCGGTCGGTGGCCGACCAGGGCCGCACCATCCGCATGCCGGTGCACGTGCTGGAGCTCGTCAACCGCGTGGGGCGATCACGGCGCGACCTCGCGGTCGAGCTCGGACGCAACCCCACGCACGAGGAGGTCGCCTGCCGGGCTGACGTCACGGTCGCGCGGGTGGAGGAGCTCACCGCGCTCGCCGTCGATCCCGTGTCGCTGCACGCGACCGTCGGTGCCGACGACAGCGGTGAGCTCTCGGAGCTGATCGAGGACACGCACGCGCTGGCTCCCATCGATGCGGTGAGCGGGCGCCTGCTCGCCCGGCACGTCGAGGACGTGCTGACCTGCCTCCGGCCCCACGACCGGGTGGTGGTGGAGCTGCGTTTCGGTCTCAGGGACGGCAAGCCCCGCACCTTCGAGGAAGTCGCACACGCACTCGGCTCGACTCGCGAGGCGGTGCGCCAGGTGGAGGCTCGCACGTTGGCCAAGCTGCGCCAGCCGGTTTATGCCGAGCAGCTGCGCGGTTATCTGCGCGACGAGGCTTAGGGTCGACACGTGGCTCTTCTGCGTCGTCGCGCCGCCCCCGAGGCCATCCGCGCGATGCGGCTCGAGCGCGGCGAACGGGTGCTGACGTGGGCACCGCTCGCTGCTGGCGCCGGCACGGTCGCCGCCACTGACCGAGCGCTTCACGTCCTGACCGGTTCGGGCAGCTCGGAGATCGCGACGCTGAGGTGGCACGAGATGCTCCGTGCAGTGTGGGAGGCAGACTCCTCGACGCTGGTGCTCGACGTCTCGGTCGAGCCCGACGGAAGCCGACGCGAGCGGCTCGCGCTGGACGGCGGTGGGCATCGCCTGCCCGAGACGGTGCGTGAGCGGGTCACCTCGAGCATCGTCCTGGCTCAGCACGTGCCCCTCATCGGCCGGGCGGGCGTGCGCGTGGTGGCGCGACGAGTTCCCGGGAGGTCTGACCTGCTGTGGCAGCTGCATCCCGATTCGGGCATCGATCTTCGCCGAACTGAGCTTCGTGCTTCGGCGGAGGCGTCACTCGAGGCGATCCGGGCCTCGCTCGCGTCGTGAGATTCAGGCCGCCTGTGTCAGGAGTTTGCGGCGAGCGCGGCTGACCGACGGCCGTCGTGCGGCCGCCGAGCGCTGGGTCAGCAGATTGAGAACCGCGGCTTCGATGTGCCCATGCGTGGCCGGTTGGCCGAACGTCGCGTCCTCGCCCAGCTCGCCGAGCACGGGCGATATCGACACGCCGTCCTCGAACATGTCGATGACGCGCGGGTCGATATATGAGCGACGGCACACGGCGGGTGTGTTGCCGAGATAGCTGCTCACCTCGGTGACTGCCCGACTCACGGCCCGCTTGCGCGCCGTTGGGCTCTCGGCGGTCTGCATCGACACTGCGAGACCGACGGCCATGAGGACGGTGGCGTGCCAGGTGCGGAAGTCCTTCGCCGTCACGCCGCCGCCCGTCACGTCGCGCACGTAGGCATTGATGTCCGCCGACTTCACGTCGACCCATGGCCCGTCGCCATCGTCGGCGCGGTAGGCGAGGAGCTCCGCGTTGCCGGGGTCGTCGCGCTCGAGCAGCTCCTTCACCACCGCGCGTACGTCGTCATCGACGATCGACTGCACGCGCTCCTTGGAACCTTTGGCAAGGTATTCGAAGACGACGGCTTCGCCGTCGATCGTCGTGTGCTCGCGGCGGATCGTCGCGAGCCCGTAGGTGCCGTTCTCCTCGGCGTACTCCTCGCTACCGATGCGGAAGAAGCCCAGGTCGAGCAGCCGGAAAGCACAGGCGAGCGCGCGGGTGCGTGTCATCGTCGACTGCGCCAGGTCCTCGCGTACGCGCTCGCGAGCGGTCGGAAGTCGCTCGGCGAACGTCAGCACACGCTCGTGCTTCTCGCGGTCTCGCTCCACACGCCACTGGTCGTGATAGCGATATTGGCGTCGCCCTGCGGCGTCTGTGCCGATCGCCTGGATGTGGCCGTTCGCGTAGGGACAGATCCAGACGTCCTTCCAAGCGGGCGGCAGGACCAGGCTCGAGATGCGCTCGAGCACGTCAGGCGCCGTGACGGTGGAGCCGTCCTGCCAGGCATAGCTGATCGAACGGCCGCGCCGACGGCGGGTGATGCCGGGCTTGGTGCAGTCGGCGCGGCGCAGTCGTGGCATCGGAGCGGGCTAACCCTCGTGAACGTGCATGGCTGCTTCTTCGGCAGAGACGTCGGACTCTCCCTCGAGGTAGGCGCTCGCAATGGCGTCGGGCTCGTTGTCGCGCGAGGAACCCTGGTCCGGCTGCACCAGGCGACCAACGGGCGCCTCGTCATCGACATCGTCGTAGGTGTCGCTGACCGGATGGCGAAAGTCGTTCCGCGGCTCGATGTCGGTGTCCGGCACTTCGCGGGCCATCTTGCGGTTCAGGGACTCGCCGTCGATCTCCTCCTGAACCGTTGTGCCAACCTGGAAAACCCCGACGTAGTGGTCTCCCGGCAGGGCCGGCTCCTGGGGATCGGGAATGCGCTCGCGCTCAGGAGAACTGTCGTCGACGGTGTCGGGAAACGCGGGGTCGAGGTCGAAGCTCTCGGTGTTCGGGACTGTCATGGTCTCCCTTTCGTTGAGAGGGTGGGCGGGCTCAGAAGGCCATGCGGCCGGTCTGGCTGCCGTTGGGGCCGGGCTGGGAGACGTCGACGATGATCGGCTCGTTCAGGGTCGCATCGTCGGGGTGACGGTGCTCGTCGATCTTGGTCACGACCTTGTCCTTCGCGGTGCTGGCCAGGTCGCTCGCCTGCGACGTCACTTTCTCCGCTGTGTGCTGCACGGTCGGGTTCGCGCGTACGCCTCGCGCCGCCGACGTGATCTGCTCGTAGCGCTCACGGCCGGCGCGGGCGCCCAGGACGTAGCCGGCGCCGAAGCCTGCGAGGAAGGATATTTTGCGCATGAGGGCCTCCGAGGGAGTGGGACAGGTGTCCTCGTCCTGTGCCCGGAGCAGCCAGCGGTGACACCTGGCTGCAGGCGATGAGCCGGGCCACGGGCCATGCGATAGCCTTGCTCGGCTCCGCTGGTTCCCGGCGGAGTGCAGGTCTGTGGTCCCGCATAGCTCAATTGGCAGAGCAGCCGACTGTTAATCGGCAGGTTACTGGTTCGAGTCCAGTTGCGGGAGCTTGAGGCGTACGCCCGTCCCCGGCTCCGCTCGCGGTCGGCGGGAGTGCACGGGGCGGTAGCTCAGCCGGTCAGAGCAGGGGACTCATAATCCCTCGGTCGTGGGTTCGAGCCCCACCCGCCCCACGTCTGTGACCTGGCCTTTTGCCAGCTCAGGTATGCGTGGGGCCTGCGGACCGCACGTCCGAATCGTCCGATTTGACCAGTCTTGTAGCTACCAGTGCTAGTGGCGTGTCGCGTAAGTTTGTTTCTGGTGGCGTGAGATGATGGGTTATGCGCTGCTGCTCTGGGACTTCGTGATGGTGACGGCGATGAGTTGAGGTTGTGGCTGCGGGCGTCCTCTATTCGGGCGGGGTTGGCGCGGCGGGCGCGGATTGTGCTGCTTGCTGCTGATGGGGTGGCGAACGCGGAGATCGCCCGGATGGTCGGGGTGAGTGTCCCGACCGTGCGGTTGTGGCGGGGCCGGTACCAGCGCAGCGGGACCGCGGGCCTGCTCGACGCGCCCCGCTCGGGCCGGCCCAAGCAGGTCGATGACCGCGAGATCGTGAAGGCGACGTTGCGGCCGCCGCCGAAGCGGCTGGGGGTGACGCACTGGTCGTCGCGGCTGCTGGCGGCCCGGTTGAAGGTCGACCACGCGACGGTGGCGCGGGCGTGGAAGCGGTACGGGGTGCAGCCGTGGCGGTTGGAGACGTTCAAGTTCTCCACCGACCCGGAGCTGGCGGCGAAGGTCACCGATGTCGTCGGGCTGTACCTCGCGCCGCCGGAGAACGCGGTGGTGCTGTGTGTGGATGAGAAGTCCCAAATCCAGGCGCTGGACCGCACTGCTGCCGATGCTGCCGCTGCAGCCGGGGAGCTTGTCAAGATTTCTGTGTAAGTGACGTTGGTGATCATGAAGGGTGGGTTAGCGGGTGTGGTTGGCGAAGCGCTCGGGGTAGACGAGTGCGAGTGAGTTGAGGGCGTGTTTCCAGCCTTGGGTGGTGGCGCCTTCGATGAGGCGGCCGGGGGCTTTGCGGTCCTCGCGCTTGAGGCCTTTCTCCTTGGCTCGGGCGCGTGCTCGTTTGTCTTCGATGTCGCGGATCGCGAGCCAGAGCAGCTTGATGACGGCGTCGTCGTTGGGGAAGTGTCCGCGGTTTTTGATGATTTTGCGGAGCTGGTAGTTCAGGCTCTCGATGCCGTTCGTCGTGTAGATGACCTTGCGGACCTCGGCGGGGAACGCGAGGAACGGGATGAAGCGTTCCCAGGCGTTCTGCCAGGTTGCGACCGTTGCCTTGTACTTCGTGCCGAGGGTGGACTCGGCGAACTCCAGCAGCGCGGTCTCGGCCGCGTCGGCGTTCACGGCGGTGTAGATGTGCTTGAGCGCCGCGGCGACGGCCTTGCGGTCGTTGTAGTTGACGTAGCGCATCGAGGCGCGGGTCAGGTGCACGACGCAGGTCTGCACCGTTGTCTGGTGGAACGTCGCCTCGATCGCCTCTGGTAGGCCGGTGAGGCCGTCGCAGCAGGCGATGAGGATGTCTTTGACGCCGCGGTTGGCGAGCTCGGCGCAGATCCCGGCCCAGAACTTCGCGCCTTCGCTGGTTTGGACCCAGATCCCCAGGACGTGCTTGACGCCGTCGGTGTCGAGCGCGAGGACCAGGTGCGCGGCCTTGTTCTTCACGGTCTGCCCGTCGCGGACCTTCACTACCAGGGCGTCGACCCACACGACCGGGTAGAACTCCTCGAGCGGGCGGGTCTGCCAGGCCTTGACCTCATCAGTGACCGCGTCGGTGATGTTGCTGATCGTGTCGTGGCTCAGGACTGTTCCCAGGGTCCGCTCGAAGTGCAAGCCGATATCGCGCACGGTCATGCCGCCGGCGTAGAGGCTGATGATCTGGTCCTCGAGCCCACCGAGGCGCCGGGTGCCCCTTCGGGACCAGCCGCGGCTCGAACGTGCCTTGGCGGTCGCGAGGGACCTCCAGCCCCAGCGGCCCGATCTCGCTCTGCACCGTCTTGGGCGTGTAGCCGTTACGGCTGTTCCCAACTCCCCGCCCGCCCGGGTCGCCCTTGTCGTAGCCGAGGTGCTCACTGAGCTCGGCCTTCAGTCCGCGCTCCAGCACGGCCTTGATCAACTCCGGGAGGAACCCGCCCTCGCCCGTGAGCTGGACACCGCCCTCACTCGAGCGGTCGATCAGCTCATCGAGCCACGCGTCGTCCGCGAGCTGCTCGCGCAGCTGGCGACCCGTCACCGAACGAGGCCCAGGCCCCCCACCCAGCATCGCCGAGGAGGTGTGGTCCGTGGTCACAGCAGTCATCGTGGAGTCTCCTGTCCGAGGCATCAGCCCCAGGGTCAGACCTCAACCACTTACACAGACCATCTGACACGCCCC
>CAXSDR010000053.1:0-2059 GCA_964236445.1 uncultured Motilibacteraceae bacterium
GAACACCAAGCCTGATGAGGCAGCCCGTGTCCGTGACGCGCAGCTCGCCGGTGTGATCGCCGGCGTCGAGTACCGCAAGCTGCGTGAGATCGACACCTCGCTGCTGGACAACTACGTCGAGGCGGCGCTGCGCGAGAGCGGCGCTCTTGCCCCGCACGTCGACGCGCTGCTGGTCGCCGACGCACCGTCGACGGGCACCAGCCTCGACGGCCTCGATGTCTTTGACGACGACGACGACCCGAGCGTCTTGGGTCGCCCCTCGCTGTCCGCCCTCTACACGTTGCTCGCGCAGGCGGGCCCGGACGACACGGTCGCCCTGCCTACGACCACCGGGCCGTCGGTCGAGTTGCCCCGCAAGGCGGTGGCGGCGGGCCTGTACGGCGCGCTGACCACCGCCATCGAGAACAAGCAGCGTGACAACCGCAGCCTGGACGACCTGACCGCTCCGATGGTCCACCTCAAGGAGGCCACCCGGTCTCTGGACAAGGCCACTAGCACATACGTCGACGCCCAGCAGCGCAGCGGCTTCGACCAGGCGGCGTTCCAGGCGGCGCTGCAGGAGTACCAGCGTGCGGCTGCGGAACTCCTCAGCGCGATCGCACCCGCCGCGCGAGGAACTGCCAGTGCCTGAGCCGGCCCTCGGCCTCGCGCTGACCGGTAGCCCACCGATCGTGCAGGCGAGCCGGATCGGTGAGGTGCCCAACGGCTTCTGGCTGCAGTTGATCAGCGAGTGGGGCGCCGACGGCGACCAGCCCGGGCAGCAGGTGCTGCTTCCGCTCGAGCGCTTGCTCGCTCACGCGGCCTGGCTCAAGGCAGCCTGCACCCGCTACGGCGTGGGCATCGAGTGGCAGCCCGAGCTGCGCGGGCTGCTCGAGCAGACCCGGGCGCAGCGACGTCTACTTGACCAGTCTCTCGGCACGCCTCAGCCGCTCGACCCGACTGAAGTTGCCGACCGGCTCGCCGGAGGGCGCTTCGCCCGCGACCTTCGGCCCTTCCAGGTCCGCGACCTCGGACGCCTGCTGTCGCTGCCCAACGGGGCCAACTTCTCCGTGCCTGGTGCCGGCAAGACGACAGTCGCCTACGCCGTCTACGACGCCGAGCGCACCGCTGGCCGGGTCGAACAGATGCTTGTCGTGGCCCCCCTGTCAGCGTTCGAGTCATGGACCACAGAGGCACTGGAGAGCTTCCCGGACGGCGAACGCCCCGTCGTCGTGCCGTACCTCGACGAGATCCCTCTCGATGCCGAGGTGCTGGTGGTCAACTATCACCGGCTCGGTGGACAGCACTACGAGGACCTCGCGCGGTGGGTCGCCAAGCGCTCCACGCTGGTGCTGCTCGACGAGGCGCACCGCATGAAGCGGGGCTGGAGTGGCACCTTCGGTAGTGCCTGCCTGAGCATTGCCTTCCTGGCCGCGCGAAGAGACATACTCACCGGCACGCCGGCGCCGCAGAGTCCGCAGGACCTGGTCGCGCTGCTGGACTATCTGTGGCCAGGCCAGGCCCGACGAGTGCTCCCCGCGGCCGCGCTGGTGACGCCGCCGCCGGCCGACGCCGGACATCAGGTCGCCGCCGCCATCGCGCCGCTGTTCGTGCGTACCCGCAAGGGCGAGCTGGAGCTCACTCCACCGGAGCTGCGCGTCGTCGAGGTGGATCCCGACGACCTACAGAAGCAGATCTACGATGCGCTGCGCGATCGGTACGCCGGGCTCCTGCAGGTCAACATGACTGACCGCGCCAGCTTCGCGCGTATGGGCGACGTCTTCATGTACCTGCTGGAGGCGGCCACCAACCCGCAGCTGCTGAGCGCCGGCTCGGGGGCCGAGGACGAGCCCGAGTTCCGTCACCCTCCCCTAGACGTCCCGCCAGGCAGCAAGCTGTGGGACCTGCTGCAGCAGTACAACCAGTACGAAACCCCGGCGAAGTTCACCCAGCTCGCGCAGATGATCGCCACCAATGCGGAAGCGGGCCGCAAGACCTTGGTGTGGACCAACTTCGTTCGCAACCTCCATACGCTGGAACGGATGCTGGCGGTCCACCAGCCGGCCCTGCATCTCGGTCA
>CAXSDR010000053.1:2069-24112 GCA_964236445.1 uncultured Motilibacteraceae bacterium
TGATCTACGGCGGCATCCCCCCGGCGATGAGTGACCCCACCGCCCCCCGAACCCGTGAGAGCGAGCTGGCTCGCTTCCGGACCGACGACGCTTGCAAGGTCCTGCTGGCCAACCCTGCGGCCATGAGCGAAGGCGTCAGCCTCCACCACGACTGTCACGACGCGATCTACCTCGACCGCACATTCAACGCCGGGCAGTACCTGCAGAGCATCGACCGCATCCACCGCCTCGGCCTCCCCGCCGGGCAGAGCACCCGCATCAGCTTCCTGGTCAGCACAGGCACCATCGACGAGGTGGTGGACGACCGGATCAAGGAGAAGGCCGGCCGGCTCGGGGAGATGCTCGACGACCCCGACATCAGCACCATGGCACTGCCCTCTGACGAGGACTATGGCCCGGCGATCGACACCCACGACGATCTGGTCGCGCTGTTCGCTCACCTGCGCGGGGAGGCCTGATCATCAGCCCCGGCGCTGCTGCGGCCGGCGGCACGAGAACGACCCCGACGGCCTTTCAGCTGCAGGCAGCGGTCCTCGCCGGGCGGGTGCTCGACCCGGCCGGCAACACGGAGCCCGCGCTGCTGGTGAGCTACGACAAGCTCGTCACCGGTGGCCTGTACCGCCCACAGGACCTGCGTGCGGGCCACCAGCTGCTGCTGCGCGCCAGCCTGGTAGTGCGTGACGGTGGCCGGCACGTCCCGTCCGAGGCGCTGCAGCAGCTTCGGGACCTGCCCGACGACGTCGCGGCCGAGCTAGTACTGCACGAGCTGCTGCTGCAGGAGCCGCCCCTGTGGCTCTACGCCGCCGTCGTCGACGATGAGGTGCGATGGGAGGCGGTGCCCGACGCCGACCAGGACGCCCTGCGACAGCTGCTGGCCGACGCCGCCCGCCGGGAGGCGCTGCTGCTAACCCTCGGGCGCACGCTGGACGCGGCCCTGCTCGCCGAGTACGGCGCGAGCGGGGAGGAGCACGTCGTGCAGGCGTGCCGGCGCTACCTGCACCACGACCAGCAACGCCCCGACCTTGCCGCCGAGGTGCACCGCGTCAGCCTGCGCAGCGACCAACTCGGGTACGACGTCACCAGCCCCGACGTCGGCGGCCACCGCCACCGCATGGAGGTCAAGACCACCGCCAGCGCGTCCGGCGGCAGCGTGGAGTTCTTCCTGTCCCGGAACGAGGCGACGGTCGGCAAGCGCGACCCGGCGTGGTCGCTGGTGGCCGTCCGGCGCCATCCCGACGGGGCGCTGGAGCTAATCGGCTGGTGCGCCGCTGTCGCGCTGCTGCCCCTGCTGCCGCGGGACCTGTCGTCGCAGGGACGCTGGACCAGCGTGCGGCTCAGCGTGCCGACGAGCGACTTCACCCCTGGCCTGCCTCTGGACGTGCTGAAGCCGGAGCACTGACTTATGAGAGCTCGCGGCGCCCTTCCAGGACCCGTGTCAGTTCGCTTGACAGCCTCGTGTACGTCGTTCACAGTAGTGGTGTGAACGGCGTACACGGGGTGAGGTTTTGAAGGCACAGGACTGGTCCCGTCCTGGCGACCTGGTCGGGTTGTATGAGGTCGCTGAGCTGGCAGGCGTTGCCCGAAATGTAGTTGCTAACTGGCGGTCGCGTGATCCCAGGTTCCCAGCGGCGGTTGCTGAGCTGCGCAGCGGGCCAGTCTTCAACGTGAGCCAGATCCGGAAGTATCTCAAGAGAAGGAAGACATTCATGGCGACTGTTATCGCGACCATCAATCTGAAGGGTGGTGTCGGGAAGACGACCACTACCGTCGCGCTCGCCGAGTTCCTGTCGGCGGAGTTCGGCAAGCGGGTCCTCTGCGTCGACCTTGACCCGCAGACCAACCTCTCCACCGTCTTGATCGGGGAAAATGCTTGGAAGGACCTCGATGACGCTGGGCACACGTTGGCGACCCTGTTCGAGGACGCCCTGCGCCCGGAGGCCGAGGCGCCGCAGTTTGACCTTGAGAAGACCCTGCAGCGTCGGGTGAGTCCAGTCGCGGCCGTAAGGACAGTGGATCTGCTCCCGAGCTCGCTCCGCCTGATTGACGTCCAGGATCGCCTGGCCTCCATGCCCTCAGGGCGTTTCTACAGCGACAATCCGACGGACCTGCTGCGTAGAGCCGTGCGCCCCGTTCTGGACAACTACGACTACGTGCTCGTCGACTGCCCGCCCAACCTCGGCATCGTCACTCTCAACGGCCTGCGGATTGCGGATGGCTACATCATTCCCACGATCCCCGACGTGCTGAGCACCTACGGCATTCCGCAGATCCAGTCGCGGGTCAAGCAGTTCGCCGACAACCTCGGGGAGAGCATCGCGGAGCTGGGCATTGTGGTGAGCAAGTACCGCGCTGCCTCGACCGTCCACGTCAACACGGTGCGCCGCATGCAGGACGACGAGGAGCTGCCCGTCGTGTTCAACACTGTGATCGCTGAGGGAAACCAGGTCGCAGCCTCCGCGGACTTTCAGCCCTACGGAACGCTCCGGCAGAAGTACGGCTACCAGGGGCAGTTCGACGCCTTCCGTGCGCTGACCGAGGAGGTCATCGAGCAGGCTGAGGAGATGGTGTGAGTCGCAAGGAAGCTTCCTCCGAAGGCGCTCAGGTGCGCACTGCCTCGGAGGACCAGACGACGAGCGCGAGCCCGGCCGCGGTCGAAGACTTGGCCGACGTCGTCACGAGGACGGCGGACGCGCTTTTGCTCCTGGGACGGAGCGAACAGCACTCGGTCGCCATGGCACTTGCCCGCCTCCTTGGGGTCGTCGCAAACGAGGCGAACCGTAACTACGACTTTGCGGCTGCAGTCCGCGGCGCGCTGACCGCCAACGAGGGGGGAGGCTTGCACGAGCCAGCCGGGCGTACGCGCCGAAGCCATCGTCGGTCACCGGGTCCGCTGGACCCCTTCGGTGTCGTGGCCGAAGTCGGCGAGGCCGGTCTGCGTGAGCGCCTGCTCGCCCTCGACCTGGAGCAACTCCGTGACATCGTCGCAGAGCACGGGATGGACCACGACCGGCTGGCTATGCGGTGGAAGGACGAGGGGCGCGTCGTCGAACGCATCGTTGACAAGGTGCGCGGCCGGAATAGCAAGGGCTCGGCTTTCCGCACCACCACCAGCTCGACGGCGACGGCAAGAGAAGATCAGGATGCATGAGGAGTGCCGGCACCGGCGGCCTGCTGCAGACTGAAGGTGCGCGCTGCAAGCTTCGGTTGGCAGTGGAGGGTGACCTGGGTCCTTGAGCGCAGTCGAACGGTCTCAGCGACGTTCCTGCTTAGCGACCCGAGGGCCGGCGGGCCGCGGGCCGACTGGCCGCACGAACGAGGTGGCCGTCGCCTCTTCGAGGAACTCCTCGCGCCACCCCGGCGGAAGCTGGCCGACTTGCAGGGCGTGCCGTGCGACGACGTCGAGGAACTGGGCCTCGTCGCCGGTGCCGAGTGCCGGCCGGTGTTGCTCGACCACTGCGCTAGACAGCGGCACCAGGTCCAGCAACAGGTCGCGGGTGCAGGCCCGCACACCGCGCTTGGCGTGGTCGGTCTCGTTCTCGCTGTGCACGACGGCGCAGCCAGCGGCGCGCAGCCCAGCGCGCTGTAGCGCCTCGAGCAGCTCGACCCAGACCCTGGGGTCGCGGTTAGCGTAACTGAAGATCAGGTGCCCGTCCGGTCGGAGCAGCCGAGCTGACTCCCGGAAGATCGAGGTGAGCAGCGTGCCGTAGCTACCGGTCGCCGCGAGCTGACCGGTGGCCCGGTTGACCACGGCGTCACCAGCGGCGTCCTGCGCGGGCAGCCCCGCCCAGGCGCGAAGGGGCTGCGACAGCTCCCCGTACTGGACGTCGTCGTGGTACGGCGGGTCGGTCAGCACCAGGTCGACGCTCCCGCTGGGCAGCAGCTGCCGCTGGGAGCTGCCGGCGACCACCAGCACGTCCGGCCCGGTCAGGGGGTGGCCGTCGACGTCCACCCCGGCCAGCGCAGGCAGGGTGGCGGCCGTGGCCGCGACAGGACCCTGCACGACCAGCCGCCGGCCGGTTCTGCTCTGTAGCCACTCGGCGGCCTTCACTAGCTGCACCAGGCGGCGCAGAGTCGTGCCGCGACCGCTAGCGAGGTTGCCCCAGGGGTTGGGCTCCACCGGCAGGGTCGTGAAGTTGAAGCGGTGCCCAGCCATCGACTCGTAGCTCTTGAGGTAGTAGCGGTCCCAGCGGGACAGCAGCCCGGCCATCTCGGTGGCGCCGATGACGGCCTGGCGCAGCGCGGTGGTGACCGCCGGGTCGGTGGAGCAGTCTTTGGTGAGCTCGAGCAGTCGCTCGACGACGGCCCGTTGCCGGCGCGGGTAGAGGTCCTCCCACTGGCGGAAGCCGTGCCGGAGCAGGACGGCCGTCTCCTGGCCGGGGCGGATCGGCCCGAGCGTGCGGGCCGGGTGCCAGCGGTCGTCGCGGGCGGCGGCGAGCTCGCCGGCGCTGGGCAGCGCCAGCTCGCGCCGGTTGGTGCCGGCCCGTTCGACGAGCACGACCTCCCACTGCAGACCGCCGGCGGCCCGCGCCTCGAGCCGCTCGTTGTGGCCGCACGGACAGGTCGCGACGCGACGCGGGGTGTAGGCGGCATCGGGATCGGTGCGGGTGCCGCAGCTGGGGCACGGCTGCGGGCGGTCGCGGCGGCCGGAGAACAGGTGACCGCGTGGGCAGGCGAGGAACGCCTCGGGCTGGTTGCGCTCCACCCGGGTCAGCAGGCTGACCAGGGCGTGAGGGAACAATCGCTGCCGGGCGCCGCAGTGCGTGCAGGCGCTGGTTGCGACGCGGAAGGTGTGCGACACCTGGCCGGGGGTGCCGTCGGACAGGACGGTGCCGTAGGCGGCGGTCGCTTCTGGCAGCACGCGCTGGGCCAACGCGGCGATGCCGGCGCGAAGCGCGTCGGCGTCCGGGAGCGAAAGCATGGCGGCAAGCCCGCTGGCGGCCCACGGGTTGAGGTCTTGGGCGTAGACCCGGTGGTTGCGGACGACGGCAGCCAGCGGGATGACGCCGCCGCCGGCGAAGGGGTCGCTGACAACCAGGCGGCCCGGGAGGTCGCGGTTGACCGCGTCGATGATCGCCCCGTTGACGGACTCGGTGCGCCGCGCCCACCACCGGTAGGTGCTGACCGGCGGCAGGTGCACCTCACGGTTTCGGACCTCGCGTCGAACACGCGCATCAATGTCCGCGACGTCGAGGTGACGCAGGGGGCTGTGGAGCAGCTGCGGTAACGCCGCTTCCGCGGCGTTGTCATTGGTGCCCTGCGCTGACTCTGTGAGGTCTAGCGACACCTAGTGTCCGACCTTCGCGCGGTGATTGCGCACGCTGCTTGGTGTCCCCGTGTAACGACAGGCGGAGCGGCCACACCTCTCCCACGCTCCGCGCCTCACTGCATCGTCGGTCACGGAGTAGCCGGCGCTGTAGCCATGGCCGTGGAGCAGCTGAGCAACAGAGCCGTCGTACTTCGTCGCGAGAAGAGCAGCTTCGGCGATTTTGTCGTGCCCCCGAGCGAAGAAGGCGCCGAGGCCTACCTGTTCACTGCAACCGCACCAACAGGTGCCCGTGGGAATCAGGCGAGGATGCTCTGTTGTAGCCATCGGACCAAGGTAGTCCTTCTAGAAGCTCCGTCAAGGAGGCTGGCCGCCTGGCGACATACGGGACGGGGAAGGCGAGCGGCCCGGGCGGCAATAACCAACTAAGTGTTCACTGTCCGGGTGCCCGAGCAAAGCAACCGCATCCTCGTAGGTCGCAGCCAGTCCCGGTGAGAGGGGCCGAAGAACTTCAGGACGCCCGACGTGCTGCGATCTTGCAGGGCGCCGTCTGCCAGCGACGAGAGCAGGACTAGTTGCCACACGGGCGCTACGAGCTGTGGCCTCGTGCATGGCAGCCCAAGCGATGGTCCGACCCTCTTGCGTGTGGACTCCGGGACGTGCGACTATGACGGTCTAACAGATATTGCTGACTCCGGTCAGGTAAGTGCTACGGCGGTCCTCGCAGCAACGGGGATCGCCTTTTTCTTTGCCCAAAAGACGATCCTCGCTTGCGGCGCCAGGCCCACCATGAGGCCTGCCAAGCCTCCTCCCGGAACGCTCGCAGAAGCGGACGGCGGGAGGTGACGCGACCCCCCGCCGCCCAGCTCACGCGCCGCTACTTTGCGACCGCCCGCACCCACTTGGTGGCTGCCTTGACCGCGCAGGCCAGGACAGCCCCGCCGGCGCAGGCGACGGCGCCGCCGATGGTCCAGGACCGGCGCGGAGCGTGCACTCCAGCTGCGTGCCCCGAGAGTCTGAGCGCCTCCTCGATGATCATGAAGAGCGCCACGAGCACGCCGACGAAGAGCACTACGGTCGCGAGCACGAGGAACCCCACAACGAGCGCCAAAACGACGGTCCTCCAGAGGGCCGCCCAGTCGCTCACACCATGCGCGCGAGCCCGGTCAATCACGTCGAGCAGGTTGGCCGGCGCGTTCTTCGCTCGCGGGCCGGCGGATGAACCCTGAGCCGGTGCGCTGCACTTGCAGGCCACGGACCCACCCGGATGCGTCCGCTCCGGGGACTTCCGGTCCTTCTGCGCGGCCTTCTTGGCCGCCTTGCCTGATGCGCTAGCTGACGTCATCGCAGTTCCCTTGTCCTAGCCGCCAGGCAGCTGGGACTTTGCGGCATGCGCCGTCCCAGGCCTGGCGAGGGCCTGTGAACGACGTCTGCCGCAGCAACGGAAGACGATGTTCGGGTGGCCTAACAGATATGCGACTCCGCCAGTGCTACGGCGGGATGCATCGGGTGCTGCGTCGAACTGAGTCGGTGGTGCGACGTGGGTGGTGCGTGACTCCTCAGTCACCTGGGCGATTCGTGCCTTCCATCTACTAGCACGCCATGACAACCGAGTGCAAGAAGATCCGGGGCCGGACGTGGCTGTTGCCCTTGGCTCTCAGCTTGCCGCGAGGGCTTCGACGAGGCCAGGGCCCCGCCCGCGACACCGCGGCGCCTTCAACGACGTCGACGAGCCCCAGATCGTCGCGGACGGTCGTGCACGCCCCCGCCGCGGCCAGGCCCGAAAGCGATCCGTTTCGGAGCCGTCCCGCGAGGTGGGCGTGCCGAGCGTCCCTGAGCGTCCCAAAAGCCGTGCCGTTAGCGTAGGTTCCTGTCAGACCCTTTCGGTACGGTCCGGGGCAACCCACGGAGGAGCAGCGATGGCTGAGAACGAGACAGACAGCGGGCAGAAGGTGGCCCGCCCCGTCAACGAGCCGGACGCGCTGATGGCTGAGGCCGTGCGCGTGCTGACCGCCGCCGCGCGGCTGACCCGCCCGGTGCAGCAGCTCGACGAGTCGGCCAGCGAAGCAGCCGGCCACCCGGTGTGGGTGGACTCGGGGCGGCGCGAGCCCGCGGACTGGGCCGAGTTCGTCACCCTGGCGCTGGCCGGCGCCGCTGCCAACGTCGGCGGGATCGAGGCGATCCTGGCCGGGCGCCCCGGCTCGTGGGAGGCCGACTACGTGCGTCAGATGCTCGGCTCCACCGTCGGGCATGACGAGCATGACCTGCTCGAGCACCGCACCGAGCCGGTTGTCGTCAACATCTACGTCGACGAGCTCATGGTCGACGCGAGCGTCTGGAAGGCCTACGACGATGCCGCGCAGGAGCTCGTCCGCCGCTACGACGCGATCGGCATCCCCAGCACCAGCGGCGTCGGGCCCGTGCTCAGCGACCAAGAGCTCGAGCAGGCCCTCTCGCGATTGGAGCCAGCCACCGAAGAGCAGGAGCGACAGGCCGAAGCCATCAGCGATCTCGAGGATCGGCTTGAGCAGCTGCGCCAGCAGGACTACGCCGCCTACGGCGCGGCCCTCAAGGCCCACATCGAGGCCGCGGCTGCAAGCCTCGACGGGCTGCACGCGCCGGTCGTCGTCAACGTCGACCTGGAAACCTTCCGTTCTGAACTCGGCTCAGGCGATCTCGGCTGGGCGACGGTGGAGAACCGGCTGCTGGGCGAGGCTCTTGCCGCCACGGAGCTACCGGGTGACGGCCGTGATCCGCTGGACCGGCTAGATGGGCGGCACGACGTCATCGCCGACGCCGTCACCCGCGAGGCCGCTCGGCTCGAGGCCGAGCAGGACTGATGAGTTCCGAACCCCATCGACGGCGGGTGACTTGATGGGCCATCTACTCGGTTACGCGCGCGTGTCGACCCCCACGCAGGAAACGGCGCTCCAGCATGACGCTCTGACCGCTGCTGGCTGCGCCCGCGTGTACGTCGACGTTGCCTCCGGCTCCCGCGACGACCGCCCTCAGCTGCTTGCGCTGCTCGAGCGGATCGACCCCGGTGACACCCTGGTCGTGTGGCGCCTGGACCGGCTCGGCCGATCCCTGCGCCACCTGGTCGACACCGTCACCACGCTGGGGGAGCGGGGCATCGGATTCCGCTCGCTCACCGAGTCGATCGACACGACAACCGCCGGCGGTCGGCTCGTGTTCGGCATCTTCGCTGCGCTCGCCGAGTTCGAGCGCGAGTTGATCCGCGAGCGCACAATCGCCGGGATGGAAGCCTCGCGGGCGCGCGGTCGCCGCACCGGCCGGCCACCGACTATGACCGCATCCAAGCTGCGTCTCGCCCAGCAGATGCGGGCCACCACACCGCCAGCGAGCCTGGCCGAGATCGCCGAGGCGATCGGCCTGTCCAAGAGCACTGTCGCCCGGCACCTAGCCGACATTAGGCAAGGAGCCCGCTCGTGAGATCAAGCTCTGAGCGGTACGTCGTCGACGACTCGGCACACCGCCGAAGGACTAGCGTGTGAGCCGCGCTGAGCCTTCTCTGGTTCCTCCGGCGCTGACTCCGCCGGTGCGCCGGCTGCTGCCGTTGGCCTTCCTCCTGACTCGACGATTCGGTCTGCAGCTCGCTACTGAGAGCCGGTGGTCGCTGGTGTGGCGATGGCCGGCGGTGCTGATCTGGGCCTTCATCCTGCTAGTGGCGCGCCTGCAGGGCACCGTCGTGGCGAACGACCGTGCCGTCATGTTCCTGGACCCGCAGCAGGCTGGCCGGCAGCGGCGCTTCGTTCCCGTGTTGTTCGCCGCGGTGCTGGGCACCGTCGCCTACGTCGGGTACTTGGCGTACAAGGCGGTGACGGGCTGGCCGTGGAGCTGGTTCGGGTGGCTCGCTGCCGCGGTCGGCGGCGCGTTCTTCGTCGAGTTCTCGCCACCGGTGATGCGCGCGGTGCGCCGTGCCGGGTCGTTGGACGTCGCGATCCAGGCCGCGCTGGACGGTGGCGCCTCGCGCGTCTACAGCGCTGGGGCGCTTGCTGGTGACGGCGGCGCGGGGGTTCTGGGGCGCGCGCTGCTGCAGGCGTGCGACGAGGCCGAGGCAGCTCTCATCGTCGACGCGCGCGACCAAGACCTTGCCGGCAAGTACGAGCGAGCGGGCTTTCGTCGCGTGGAGCCGACGTCGACGTTGATGTTCCGGCTGCCCCCCGCGCTCAGCAGCCGCGCTCTTGCGGGCCTCGACTCTGCACCGTCCAGCCCGCCGGCACCGGCCCGTACAGCGTGTCAGCCAGGCGATGCCGCTTCGCAGCGGCAAGGGCGTTATCTCGATCATGGCTGAACAAGCAGTTCCGACCTACCCGTCTACCGGGCCACCGTCGAATCCAAAAGAGGCGAGCTACTGCTCATAAGGTCGAGGGCGTCGGCGCCACGCAGGCCAGACACGAGGGCGGGATCGAGGAGATGACCAGCGACCTCATCATCGTGCACCAGCAGCCCCGGCTGTCGCGCTGCGTTCACGCAAAGTGCTGATAAGCAAAGATGCCGATTGGCGCAACAGTGAGAAGTAGACATACGAGCATCATGCGTACTTCGAGATTCATTGCCGCACTCTAGTCAGGCGCTGCACTCTGCGCGCAGGACCGCCGGTGCGGTTCGCCTTCCACGAGTCAAGGGGCGCGTTCGACGTCCCCGAGTCGCTATGCATGGGTCAGCCAGCAGAGATCACGGTCGGAAGGCCGGCGTCGCCTGCCTCGCGGTGAACGAGCATGGGGTGAAGCCATCGCACTTCTGCGGTGGGGTGCGTCCGTGGTCCGGTCCAGTAGGTGTGCCAGTGGGCGCGGCGAAGGTGCGGGCGAACCGTCGTGCTGGTGCTCTCGGAGCTGCTCGTGGAGGCGCTGCGTCTTGCCGCGAAGAGCTTCGGCCCGACGTAAAAGCCGACATTGGCGACCTGGGGCGTGCCGCTGCGCCGCTGCCGGCGTCGGCGCCCGGTCTGCTCGACCACGTCGATGTCCGGCCCGGAGCTGGCGCTTTCCCTGCTGCTCTACCTCTGCAGCTTGTACGCCTCGAGCATGGCGTCTTGATCGCGCTCTTGGCCGGGCGCGATGTAGTAGGTCATCTGCTCGAGCATCTGCTCGATGCTGACCGTCCCGGAGAGCGGCACGACGATCTCACGCTCCTCATAGGTGGTCTCCTGGCCTACGTACCGGAGCGGTCCACCGAGTGCGATGTTCAGACGCTTGACCTGCGGACTGTGGGTTGAGCACGGCTGATCCGCTGCGTCGAGGCCGGTGACGAGCATCCCGGTGTAGGTGGGCTGTTCCGCGAGCTCTGGCCCACCCGGGGTGGGAGTGCTGGGCAGGGCAACCGGGAACGCGACATAGGGGTCGGGATGCGGCAGCTCGCCGAACACCTCGCAGGGCACCGCAATGTCGGTTCCTGTGTCGCTGAGGCCAGTCTGCAGTTCGGGATGAAGCCGGTAAATCACGCGGTGGTGCTGCCAGAGCCGCACCGCCTGCGCAGTCTTCACGATCAAGCTCAGCTTGACGAAGCCATCCTCACCGGTCTGTGCGATGACCCGCCGGCGGTCGCTCATGGAGAACTTCCGGCGCCCGAGCATGGCATCTCGCAGCTCGTCGAGCACCGGCACGAACGCCGGGTCGCTACGCAGCGTCTGCTCGATGGCCAGCGTTCCCTCGGTGTAGGCCTCGGCCGTCCGGATGGCGTCACGAACCGAAGGAACCGGCTGCATCTCGCTCAATTCGTCCACCCACTTCATGTCGTCGACCGACTGCCTGGTCGGTGCCCTCTAAGACTAGAGGCGCTTGTATAAAGCTATGGCTTAGACGCGCTGATAGTCTCTCATCATGGATCAGGTGCACAACCCGTTCCGCCCCGGGGCCGGCCGCCGCCCACCCCTGCTCGCCGGCCGTGAACCGCTGCTGGCGTCATTCGAGGTGATGCGCCGGCGCGCCGAGGAACACGGCGAAGGCGACCGCAGCTGGGTCCTCAACGGTCTACGTGGTGTCGGCAAGACGGTCCTGCTCAACGAGCTCCTCACCCAGGGGAGCGACCGTGGCTGGATCACCGCGAAAGTCGAGGCCGGCGCCTCGGGGTCGCTCGCGGTCGCGCTGAGCCAGGCACTGGTGAAGGGCATGCGTACGGCCACGGGACGCCACCCGGAGCCGCCACTGCGCCGCGCGCTGGCTGTGTTCAAGGCGTTCAGCGTCAAGGTCGACCCCACTGGGCTGTCTGTCGGGCTCGACGTCGCACCGGCACATGGCGTCGCCGACTCCGGCCGATTCGCTGACGATCTCGCCGCCCTGTTCGAGGTCCTCGGGGAGAGCGCACGCGAGCTCGGCATCGGCGTTCTGATCCTCGTCGACGAACTCCAGGAAGCCACCCGCCCGGAGCTGCTCGCCATCAACACCGCCGTCCACCAACTCGGGCAGGCACCCACACCGCTGCCCGTGCTGTTCGTGGGTGCGGGTTTGCCGTCACTGCCAGCACAGCTCGCGGAAGCGACCAGCTACGCGGAGCGGCTCTACGACTACCGCCTCATCGGGTTGCTCGACGAGGCAGCGGCCCGCGACGCGTTGACGGTGCCGACCGAGAGCCGAGGCGTGCAGTGGCAGGCGGAAGCGCTGACGGCTGCCGTGGCCACGGCAGGTGGCTACCCGTACTTCCTGCAGGCGATCGGTAAGCACGTCTGGGACTACGCGAGCGCCAGCCCGATCAGCGTCCAGGACGTCGACCTCGGCCTCACCGAAGCGCGCCGCGAAGTCGACGACGGGCTGTACCGGTCACGGTGGGAACGAGCGACACCCGCCCAACGTGAGCTGCTGCGCAACCTCGCCGCGTACGCCGAAGAGCCGGCACCGATCGCCGAACTGGCCCGTGCCATGGGCAAGCCGCGCACCTCTGACCTGTCCGTCGCGCGCACCGAGCTCATCCGCAAAGGCCTCGCCTACTCCCCTGAGAGAGGGCTCCTCGCATTCACCGTCCCAGGGATGCACGACTTCATCAGCCGTCAACCATGATCACCACTGAGCTCGCGGCCGCGGTGCAGCCATCTCGGCTCCGGCGCGACGTCGAGGCGCTGTGCAGCATTGGCCCCCGCAGTCGTCTGCACGCGCCTGCAGCGATGCAAGCCGCTGAGGACTACGTCGCCGGCGAGCTGCGAGACGCCGGCTGGGTCGTCGAGCGCCAGGCGTTCACCACGCGATGGCGCCTCGGCCTGACCGACAGCACCACCCGCCGGGCCAAGCTGTTCCCGCTACGCCTGCACCGCCGGCTGTCGGGCACCAACCTCATCGCCCGCCTGTCCGACGCCACAGAGCCGCAGGTTGTCGTCGGGGCTCACCTCGACACCGTCCAGAACAGTCCCGGTGCCGACGACAACGCATCCGGCGTCGCAGCGGTCCTCGAGCTGGCCCGCGTGCTCCCCACCGTGCACCCCCAGCCCAACGTGACCCTGGCCATCTTCGACATGGAGGAGCTGTCGATGGTCGGCTCAGCCGCGGCCGCCGCGCAGCTACGCAAGCACCACGACGTACGAGGCATGATCTCGCTCGAGTCCGTTGGCTACTTCAGCAGCGAGCCGAACTCCCAGCGCATGCCACTCGGCGCCGGCAAGGTGCTGGGACCAGCAGCGGGCGAGCTCATGGCCACCGGCAAGCGCGGAGACTTCGTCCTCGTCGCCCACCGCCGCTCATCAGCGGCGGCCGCAGAGATGTGGAGCGCGGCCGCCGCCGGCAGCTCGCCGACGCTGCCGACGGTCCTGACCTTCGATCCCCGCCCGGACGGCGTCAAGGGCCTGCTCGCGGGCTATGTGCGCCCGGGATACGCCCAGCTCGGCCGCAGCGACCACGCATCGTTCTGGAACCGCGGCATCCCGGCGATGATGGTCACCGGCACAGCCAGCTTCCGCAACACCGAATACCACCGCCCCGGCGACACGCCCGACAGGCTCGACTACGAGCGTCTCGCAGCGGTGACCCGAGCTACGGCTCTGACCGCAGCGGACTGGGCCAGTGACCGATGAGTTGTCGACGCTGCATCTGCGGCCGCGGCCTGACCGACTCGGGTCCCAGCTGCGGGCGGCCCAGCCCAGACTGGCGTGTAGCGCGGTCCGCGCGTTCTCCCGGCGTCGCACCGATCCTCGGTAGCATCGAGACCGACCGCACCTGCTGACCCTGTCGGAGGGGCAAGTGGCAACGAGCCCGAACGAAGACCCGCAGCAGGCGCAAGCCGTGGCTGTGAGTGAGCCTTCGAGTGCCGATGACGTGGACACCAGCTGGGTGGCGATGGAGGAGATCCGCGCTAGCCGCCCTGGGGAGCACGTCATCGACTTCTCACGCCAGGAGGATTGATGACCGAGCCGACTGAACCACCGAACGAGCCTGAGTCAGCAGACGACGTCGACACGTCGTGGCTGCAAATGGTTGAGATCAAGGAAGATCAAGGACCGAAGTAGGGTCTGGCCGACGTGGCGAAGGGCGAGCTCTACACCGCGTTCATCGAGAACGAGCTGAAGGCTGAACGCGACCGGCGTTCGTCACTCGACGCCCGTGGAGCCGCGCTCATCACCACGTCAACGGGACTTGTCGGGCTTGTCGCTGCCCTTTCGGCGTTGGCCCTCGGCAAAGACTTCCGCGTCACTGGGGTAGCGGCTTGGCTGCTTGTTGGTGCTCTTGTTGCGTTCCTTGGATCCGGAATCTTGGGTGTCTCAACGAGCTTTGGCCGCTGGTACAAGGTCGCGGACACCACGACGCTGCAGATGATGGTGACCGCCCCACACTGGTCTGATGGCGACTTCACCGCGCGACTGATCTGCGCGACAGCGAACGCCAGGACTATCGCGTCGATCCGCATCGGGAACAACAAGAAGGCGTCGCTGCTGACGTGGGGACAGTCGCTGCAGTTGATTGCCGTCGCCGCGCTCGCTACAGCAGTTGGTGTGGAGCTCTTCCGACGTCTGGTGCAGTGATCCGCGAGGCGCCGGCTCGCCGAGGCTCGCTCAGTCGGGCAGTGCGTGGGTGAGGCGCGCCTGCAGTTCACGGAGCCAGGCGAGTAGCTCGTCGTTGGTGTCGAAGACCAGCGACTCGCGCTCGACGGACAGCGCGATGGCGGACCGCAGCGCCGACTGCTGATAGGCGGACACGTCCCTGGTGCCGCGGTGCTTGAGGGCCTGGATCCACGCCCCGACCGCGTTGCGCGCGGCCATCACGTCGCCGTAGCGCACGACGAGCAGCTCGTCGGGGTCGTAGCTGCCGGTCGGTCGGTCGAGGTTCTCAGGATGCTGAGCGGTCATGACGGCGACCATCGCACGATGCGGATCTTCAACGGCAACGCATCGTCATCACGGCGAGCTTTCACGGTCAGTGCCTCGCGCATCACGTGCAGACTGTCCTCATCGCTCAGTCCGCCTTGGCCGGCGCCGATCAACGGCATCGCTACTGAGCGTGCGCCGGCGGCCCAGGCGGCGGTGGCAGCGGCCATGGACGCCTTCCTGACGCTGTCCTCGCTCGCGCGCCACCAGGCGTTGAGCCCAACCGCGTGCACGAGGAACTTGTCGTCGCTCATGTGCCCGGCGTGTGTCACCACCGCAGCGCCTACAGGCAGTCGCCCCACGCCGGCGAGCTCACGCCACGGCTGGGGCCCCGTCGCGCGCTTCAGCGCCCTGCTGACACCTCTGGTCGGCAACGCCCAGTGCGGTCGTACGAGGTTGCGGTTCCACGGATTCACGAGCGCGTCGACGTCCTGCTCGAGCAAGTCACCGTCCACGACAACGACGTGTGTGGGGAACTGCAAACGAGAGCGGACCTGAGGGTGGGTGACGCGCGTGGGCTGCGAGCGCCATGACAGTCGCTCAAAGATGAACTCGTCGTCAGGTGGCGCTGCAAGGGCGTCGACGCGGCGCAGCTCGCTGGCGTAGCGCTTGTTGCGCTGCAAGACATCTTGCGAGGCGTCGGCGAGGCCGTCGCGAGTTCCCGCGCACAGCGCCTCGAGGTAGTCGGGTCCTTCCAGAGGGACGTTGTCGAGTGACTCAAGCGTGGGTGACGCCACCGGGAGCTCAAGACCTGGGCGGCTGGCCCAGACGTTCCACAGTCGGTGCCGTCCGTCGTCGACTTCGTCATCCCAGGCGTCGCATCGCGGTGCCTCATCATCACTGAACCAGCTACGCACGATGTGGGCCTCTACAGCGCCCAGTGAGCTCTCGTCGAGGTCAGCCCAGCCGCTGAGGCTCTGGCTGTCGTCACGCGCGCCGCCGGAGGGGGCTTGTGCGGCGTTGAGCTGTCGCCACACTGCGCTCACGGTGTCGCCAATGCTGCCCCAGTCGATCAGATCGCGATCTGCATGACGTTGGTGTCCGTCCTCTACGTCAGGATCAGCGAGATCGGCGAGGTCATCAGGACGAACCAGCCACCACCGCTCGAGATGGGGAACTTCGATGCGCACGCGTGCGCCTTCGACCATGGCGGTCACACCGCCTGGCGGCGGCTCTCGCGGACCCGCTCGAGCAGGCTGATCGTCTCCGGCGTCGGCGGCTCACCGCCGAGCCAGTCGTAGAACTCACGGATGGCCTTGTCGAGGCCCTCGCGGTTGCTGGTGTGCGCGGCCACGTCGATCAGATCGGCGCGCAGCGACTGGTCGTAGGGGTTGACGTTGAGCCCGAGCGAGATCGCGGCGATCGCTCCGGTCACGTCGCCCGAGTCCAGTCGGTGCTGAGCAACGAGGTGCGCGACGTCGGCGATGAGCTGACGCGCCTCGAGGTCGACCGGCTCGGTCCATCGGGCGAAGTCGGTCAGGAGGTCGGAGTTCTCGAACGGCTTGCCCCGCACGAGCGAGAGTGCTGCCTCGAGGTCGGCGACGTTGTTGGCGGCGCGCCCCCGCCCGGCGAGGGCCTTGAACTGGTGCCAGTCGGTGTTCACCGAGCTCAGCATCAGGTAGCGGTCCTGCTTGACCATCGGGACGTAGTCCTCGCCCTGGTCGTTCTTGCCGAACCACTTGCGCAGCCGGCGCATCGTGGAGTTGCGGTTGCCCATGTTCTTGGCGTGGTCGGACTCGTTCCAGATGTCCTCACTGATCGCTGTGCGGCCGCGCCCGGGGAACAGCGCCATGTAGAGAGCCAGAGCGGTGCAGTGCTTGACCCGCTTGGTGTAGTCGTCGAGCTCACCGCGGGCGTTCTTCACCAGCATCGGTCCTAGGAAGCAGATCTGTGGAGCGTTGACGTCCAAGACGTGAACCTCGGCCACTGGCGTGTCCGCAGCGTCGTCGACGTGCTCGGCGGCGAGCTCGACGCCTGCTGCGGTCCCCTCGCCGTCCCCCGTGCCACCGTCACCGTCGCCACCATCGCCGGCGTCGTCGCCGGCGGCCAGTGGTGCCGGCACCAAGCCGCCGACGTCGTCGGGAAGCTCGCGCAAGTCAATGACGGCGTCAGCGGTAGGTGCTTCGTTCGCCGGCGCCAGCCAGGACAGCAACTTGCGGGCCTGTTCGGGGCGTACGCGCTGCATCTCGACGTCGATGTCGAGCAGCTCGATGCGTGACCGTGTTCCGGTCACGGAGATCAGCAGTGACGCGGGCAGCGCCCGCGACGCGTCCGCAACGGAGACGGCCACCGCGAGGCTAAGACGCGGAACCGCAGGGACAAGGTCGGACAGGCGAGCCCTCTGATCCGGGGTCGGGGCCGTGGCGCACAGCACCACGACCGGAGTCCAAGTGGCGCTCGCTGTCTTCGTTGCACGAGCGGTCGGCACGTCGCGTACGTCGTCCTCGTCGAGCAGCTCGCGCGATTCGCGCACGTGGTCCTCGAGGGTGTCCAGGACGCTGTCTAGGTCGTCGGCGTAGTGCAGCTTGTCGGCGTTGACGACCTGCGCGAGCTGCTTGCCCCAGCCGACCAGATGGACGGCCATGTCGTCGGCGCAGTCGCTGACGGCGAGCTCGAGCGCGATCGCGGCGAGAACCTCCTGCGCGTCTTCAGCTGAGCCGACCAGAGTCAGGGCCGAGATGGACTCCATGTCGAGCAGCACAGCTGCTCCGTCGGCGTCCTTGCCGATCGTGACGAGCGTCGGGTAGGGCGCGGGGACTTGCGTGGCCGCAGCTGCGTCGATCAGGGCACCTGTCTCGGAGGCGTGCAGCACCCAGACCGTGTCATCGGCGCCACGGGTGAACGGTGCCGGCGGCGCCGGCCGCGGAGCGGCCAGGAACAGCTCGAGCGCGTCACCGGTGAGGCGGGCTCCACGCAGTGTCGGGGCCGGCGTGCCCGTCGCAGCCAGAGCCTGGGCAAGGGTGCGTACGCCGAGGTTGAGTAGCTGGCTGGTGTCAGGCTCCTCGAGCACGCGAGCCTCGAGCTCGACGGCGCTCAACTCGTCAGGGACAGGGATGCGGTGCCCGGCGCGGCGAGAGCGCAGCTGGCGCGCCCGCTTGCCGGCGTAGAGGGCCAGCAGGCCGCCGGCGAGGACGGCGCCGATACCCAGCCCGCTCTCCGCGGCGATGCGCGCCGAGATCGCCGGCCGCTCGCTCTCGTCGCTGCTGTCGTGCTCGCTGCTGCTGTCGTGGGCAGGAGCGACCACAGAGCGCTGCAGAGGGTCGACGGTCACCGGTGCGCGCTCGTCGCCTCGCGGCGTCCCTGCAGGCTGCTCAGCGGCAGCTGGGGCCTGTGCAGCGCCAGGGGGGCCGGCGGGGTGGCTGACGGTGGGCTCGTCGACCTTGCTGTGCCGGGGTGCTTGCGCCGGCGCGGGGCTGTGGGCCGCCGGCGCTGCGGCAGCCGGCGCCGGCGCAGCCGGGGCTGCCGTGGGCGCGGGATGAGCCGCCGGGTGCTCAGGAGCGTGGTGGGCCGTCGGGTGGTGGGCCGGCGTGTGCGTTGGCCCGGCGGCCGCCGTGGGGGCGTGCCTGGTGGCGCCGGGGAGGTCGACGGTCCAGCCGGGGCGGATGAGGTCGGGGTCGGTTAGGTGCTCGCCACGGGGCTGAGCGATGTGAGCTGAGGCTGCAGCGATCGCGCCGGCCTTGCTCGAGTCGCCAAGCTCCGCTGCGGCGATCCCGGACAGGGTCTCTCCCGGGCGCACGACGTGCTGGCGCCCCGCCGGCGGCGCCTTCGTCGTTGCCGGGCTCGCTGTGCGGGCGTCGCCCGGCAGGTGAAGGACCCACCCAGGGTGGATCCAGTGGCTGTTGTCCAGGGCTCGCCCGTCGGCCTGGCGGTGGCCGAGGTTGAGCTTGACGATCTCCTGCCAGCGGGAGAAGTTTCCGAGCTGGGTCTCGGCGATCGCGCCGAGGGTGTCCCCGGGCTGCACCTCGTAGGTGATGGTGCGGACCGGTGTCGTACGCGCGTGCCCGGCGCCGTGCTGATGCCCGTCGACGGTCATCGGTGCGCTCGCTGCGGCAACCGGGGCTCGTCCCGCCGGCCCGGCCGGCGTGGTCCCAGGCGCGGTGGTGGCGGCAAACGCTGATGCGGTGGGCATTGCCGCGATGATCGTGGCGATGAGGATGCTCGCGGCTCGCTGCTGCGCGCCCATCAGCGACGGCAGCTCAGGTGCGGTGCGGCCACGGAGCGCGGCGCCGCACTCGACGACGACACTGACGGCGAACGCCGCCCAACCGAGCCACCCGAACCAGGACAGCACCTTGAGCAACGCGCCGGCGCTGTCCGACGTCGTGAACAGGTTGCTGAGCTCGGTTGCGGTCGGAAGGTGATCGGGCAGCGGGGAGCCTTGCAACGCCCAGAGCGCGGCGGGCACACCGAATAGCAGCACCAGCAGCACGACTAGGGCGACGAGCGCCCGCACAGCGCGCACGAAGGCTCCACCTATGGTTCGCATGCTCATGGCGCTTCCTCTCCGGTGACTCCGACAGCCAGCCTGGCTTGGGCTGAGTCGGTCACGGTGCTGGGCCCTACTCCGAACGCGCCCAGGAACACCGGTGTGTAGGTCACCGACGTCGTCACCGTGATCACGGTGCCGGCGTTCGACAGCGTCGCTGTGCCAGTGACGCCCGCCGCGCTCAGGTAGAGCTGCGCGGCGTTCTTGGCTTGGGCGGGGTTCGCGACTGCACGGTCACCGCGGACTGAGGTCGAGACCTTGATCTGCTGTGCCCCGGCTCGTGCGGCTTGCTCGGCGGCTGAGCTTGCCTGCTCTCGGGCTTGCAGTTCGCGGCCGCCGTCGACGACGAGCCCGAAGATCGCGGTGATCCCGGTGATGGCCACGATGTAGAAGACGGACACTGACCCGCGGTCGTCGCGCTCGCGCCGGGCCATGTCAGCGAGCCCGGTAGGTATCGAGGGGACTGCGGAACGACGCCGTGAGCGTCTTGGTGCCCGGTGCACCAGGAACGCCGAGATCGGCCAACGAGACCTTGCAGGCGATGGTGGCCTTGACTGTCGCCGGCGTCCCCACCGGGTGGGAGAACTGTGACGTGTCGATGGTGACGGTCGTCGTGATGCAGTCGAGGCCCTGGTCGGCCAGGGAGGTCTGCGCAGCTGATGTCGCTTCGCTGACGGCCGACGATGGTGTGCGTGCAGCTGAGGCGGTGCGAGCTGCGGACTGGGCGACGTCGCGCACGACTCCCCCGGCCAGGGTGACGCGACCGGCGTAGTAGATCAACGCCGCGAGCACGATCATCGCCGGCGCGAGCAGCACGAGCTCGACAGCTGCGCTGCCCTCCTCGCCGCGGAAGCGGCTGCGGGTGCTGCTCATGAGGTGAAGTGCTCCTTGTTGGCGCTGGCGCTCTGGCGGACCGTGATCATCGACAGGCCCGGCAGGACACCAGGGACATGGCCCCAGACGGTGATCCGCACCTGTGTCGCGGTGGAGCCGTCGTGGTTCGCGTGGATGTAGGTCAGCGCACCGTCGCCGGCGGCAGCTGCGAACGTGATCGCCTTCGTCTGGCCTTGGGCCACCGTCGAGTCGGCGCTGGCAGCGGTCGCCGCACCTTGACGAGCAGAGGCCAAGGCGATGTTGCGGCAGTGCCAGATGATGCCGCCCTGAACGGCGACCCCGAAAACAAGCAGCATCAACGGGAAGAGCAGCAGCTGTTGGATCGCCGCGGACCCGCGGTCCTCGCGCATGCGAGGACCGCGGGCAACGACGAATCGGTGGATGGTCACGGGCCGTTGAGGGCGCCGGTCTTGGTGGTGACGTACAGCGTCAAGCCGGTGATGATGACGCCGGCGACCACGACGAGGCCGATGGCGATCATCACACCCTCGACGCTGAGGGAGCCCTCGTCGCTGCGAGCGAGCACTTTCTTGCGTCGATCCGAGACGAAGCTCATCGCGAGCAGCATCCAGACGGCGAACATTGCGGAGAGACGAGACATCAGGTGGAGCCTTTCTGGTGGGATTTGCTTTGCTGCTGTCGCAGGTTTGCTACAGCAGATGCGCCATTGCGGGGAAAAGAAGCAGGAGAGAGAAGATGAGAGACAAGGCGGTTGACGGGACGGTCATCTTCTGGGTGCCTGCCGCGGCGTTGCCTTGGTGTTGTGACAGCAGAGCGCTGCGCTGGCTCTTGGCGCGTGAGCGCAGCTGCGCGTACGCCTCGGCGCCGGAGTCACCGGTGTTCTGCATGACGTCACCGAGGCCTTCGAGTTCGGTGATGCCGATCTGCTCGCCCAGCTGGCGCAAGCTGTCCCAGGGACGGACGCCGCTGATCTCGGCGCGCACGAGCTCCTCCCGGATGCGCATGAACACCCAGGAGTCACCGACGGCCGCGGCGTTCGTCAACGCGGACACCGCACCTTCCCCGCCGCGGCGCTCGAGGGCGACCAGGTCGAAGTAGGCGCACAACGCGCGCCGCACCTGCTGGCGCGCCTCCTCGCCCTTTTGCCGGGTCTCCACGTCGGGGATGAACCACATGACCGCGGTCAGCAGCACCACGACCGCCAACGGCACAGGCAGGGCGAACGACACCCCGAACAGCAGCAGCAACGGTGTCACCAGCGCGGCGAGGAACGCGCCGAGAAAGAACCCGCCCAGCGCGGCGAAGGCCTTCCGCTCGAAATACTCCTCCGGAGTCTGGCGCAGCAGGGCGAGGTCACGCATCGGGACCGGGGCGAGCACCGAGCCCCCGACGGTGCGCTGAACCCACACGGCGAGCTTGCGCTTCACCCCCGGCTGCTCGTGTGAGACGACACCACGCGAGATGTTGCGGCTATCCAGCCGTGCCATCGCTTCGCGCAGATCCAGCGGCTGGGCCACCAGTGACCGGGCGGCCACCGCGACACCCAGGCCCATCACGCCGCCGGCGAGAAGTGCTCCCGGGAGAATGTTCATCGTCCGACCCTCTTGGTGGTGTCGTCGAACAGGAACCGGGGCTCCGGCTGCGGTGCGCTGATTCGCTGCATCCACAGCAGGCAGCCGAGGTAGGCGCTGATGAGGATCACGAGCGCGATGCCGCCGATCGCCGTGCCGTAGCCCGTGCGCCATGTCTTCCACAGCGGCGCCAGCGCCAGCACAGCAAGCGTGATGATGGTGATGATTCGTGCAACCGAGCGTGGTTCTTCGCGTTCAGCTTCGATCTTCTCCGCGATCGACACTTCCTCAGCGGTCGTCAAGGCGAGCCCCTCGAGCACGCTCGCCAGATCAGCGCCGGTGCGAGTCGAGGCCAGCGTCAGCGCTGCAACGACCAGGTCACCGTTGGAGTCGTTGAGGTCGTCACCGAACGCCCGCAGTGCATCTTTCGCTCGCCAGCCGGCGTCGAGTCGCGCCACCAGGTCCTGGACCTCCGTGCGGATTGCGCGCGGCGTGGTACGCAGACTGGCTGTCAACGCTTGGGTGAGCCCGACACCGTTGCCGAGCACACCGGACAGGCCGTGC
>CAXSDR010000054.1:0-23895 GCA_964236445.1 uncultured Motilibacteraceae bacterium
CGGTCGTTGTCGCCGAACCGGATCTCGTCGGTGGCGACGGTGTCGTTCTCGTTGACCACCGGGACCACGCCCAAGGCAAGAAGTCGATAGAGGGTGCGCTGGGCGTTGCGGTAGTGGCTGCGGCGGATCACGTCTTCCGCCGTCAGCAGCACCTGCCCGACGGTCGCGCCCCGCCGCGCGAACGCCTCGGTGTAGCGGTGCACCAGCAGGCCCTGCCCGATGCTCGCTGCAGCCTGCTGCGTGGCGAGGTCACGGGGTCGCCGGGTGAGACCGAGCGGTGTCAGCCCGGCTGCGATCGCACCCGAGCTCACGACGACCACCTGCGTGCCGGCAGTGAGCCGGGCAGCGACGGCATCAGCCAGCGCCTCGATGCGGTCGTCGTCGATGGCACCCGACGCGTCGGTCAGCGACGACGAGCCGATCTTCACGACGATGCGGGTCGCAGTGGCCACCGGCGTACGCGCGTGGCCACCCCCCGGCTCGTCCACCAGCGGCGTGCTCACGGCTCGTCGGGCTCGGCCCGGTAGTGACGGGAGCGACGGTGGCCGTCGCCCTCGAGGCGCAGGTCGGTGCCGCGCGGGCCGAGCAAGCCGGCACCCGCGCCGGCGATGAGCGTCGGCTCCCAGTCGAAGACCACGGCGTCGTCCCCGCGTCCGATCGCCACCTCGGCACCGGCCGTGGCGCCCGCTGCGAGCAGGGCGTCCTCGACGCCGAGGCGGTTGAGCCGGTCGGCGAGGTAGCCGACCGCCTCGTCGTTGGAGAAGTCGGTCTGCTCCACCCAGCGGCGGGGCTTGTCACCGAGGACGCGGAACACTCCGCCGTCGAGCGCGATCGAGAACTCCTTCTCGCCGAGCGGCTTCGGGCGCAGGACGGTGCGCTCGCCGGTCGACGCGGGCACCGCGGCACGGGCGGCTGCCACCACCGCCGCCATCGCGAAGGACAGCTGGCGCAGGCCCTCGTGCGACACGGCGGAGATGACGTAGACCTGCAGCCCGCGTGCTTCGAGATCGGCCTTCACCAGCTCGGCGAGCTCACGCGCCTCGGGAACGTCGACCTTGTTGAGGGCGACCATGCGGGGGCGGTCTGCGAGCCCGCCGTAGGCCGCGAGCTCGGCCTCGATGACGTCGAGGTCGCTGATGGGGTCGCGGTCGGGCTCGAGCGTCGCGCAGTCGAGCACGTGGACGAGCACCGAGCAGCGCTCCACGTGGCGCAGGAACTCGAGCCCGAGACCGCGCCCCTCACTGGCGCCGGGGATGAGCCCTGGCACGTCGGCGACGGTGTAGCGGTGCTCGCCGGCCTCGACGACGCCGAGGTTGGGGATCAGCGTGGTGAAAGGATAGTCGGCGATCTTGGGCTTCGCCGCGGAAAGCGCGCCCACGAGCGAGGACTTGCCGGCGCTGGGATAGCCGACGAGCGCGACGTCGGCCACCGACTTGAGCTCGAGGACGACATCGCGTGCCTCGCCCCGCTCGCCGAGCAGCGCGAATCCGGGCGCCTTGCGCTTGGACGAGGCGAGCCCGGCGTTGCCAAGACCGCCCTTGCCACCCCGTGCGATGACGAAACGGGTGCCGACCCCGACCAGGTCGGCGAGGGGCTCGCCGTCGACGGAGGTGACGGCAGTGCCGTCGGGGACCGGGAGGACGACGTCGTCGCCGGAGGCGCCCGTGCGCCAGCTGCCCTGCCCCTGCTTGCCCGATGCCGACCGGCGGTGCGGGCCGTGGTGGTAGTCGAGCAGCGTCGTGACCTCGGGGTCGACGACGAGCACCACGTCGCCGCCGTTGCCACCGTCACCGCCGTCAGGACCGCCGAGCGGCTTGAACTTCTCGCGGTGCACGGAGGCGCAGCCGTTGCCACCGTGCCCGGCAGCCACATGCAGGACGACCCGGTCGACGAACGTGGTCACGAAACCTCCGAACTAGAGCCCGCGGCCGCCGCGACGGTCAGCGGTTCGCGGGCTGAAAAGCAGAACGAGGGCGGACGGGGAGAAATCCCCGGTCGCCCTCGCCTGTGGTCGTTGCGGTGAAGCAGACAGGAAGCGCCTGGGCTAGGAGACCGCCACCGGCTCGGGTGCGAGCAGCGCGACCGGCACGACGTTGATCACGCGGCGACCGCGGCGGGTGCCGAACTCCACGTGCCCGGGCTGCAGGGCGAACAGAGTGTCATCGCTGCCACGGCCCACACCTGCGCCGGGGTGGAAGTGGGTGCCGCGCTGGCGGATGATGATCTCGCCCGCACCGACGAGCTGGCCGCCGAAGCGCTTGACGCCGAGACGCTGGGCGTTCGAGTCGCGACCGTTGCGCGTCGAGGACGCGCCCTTCTTGTGAGCCATGGCTGGACCTACTTCCCCGTCTCGATGCCGGTGACCTTGACGGTCGTCAGCTTGCTGCGGTGACCGGCACGCCTGCGGTAGCCGGTCTTGTTCTTGAACTTCATGATGATGATCTTGGGGCCCTTGTTGTGGTCGATCACCTCGGCGGTGACCGTCACTTTCGCCAGCCCTGCTGCGTCGCTCGTGATGGTGTCGCCATCGACGAGCAGCAGCGGGGTCAGCTGCATCGTCGCACCCGGACCGCCGGACACCCGGTCCATGGTCACGACATCGCCGACAGCGACCTTCTCCTGCCGGCCGCCGGACCGGACAATCGCGTAGACCACGGAACTCCCTCTCGACGTGCTTGGATCAGTGCCCACACGACAACGCCCGTGGTTCGAGACCAGCAGAGGGACGCGCGGGAAGGGGCGCCGGGGGGCGCCACAAGAAGTCACAGACTACAGGACATCGACCGGCCGAGGCCAACGCGCCCCGGCCGAGCGGTCAGCCGGTGGCCCGGCGACGACGCCTCGCCGGTCGACCGGAGTCTGTCGCCTCGATGCCGGGGTCGGAGGCGGGCTCACCCAGCTCCGCCGGGGCTAGCGGCGTCGGCAGGGCTAGCGGCGTCGGTGGCGTCGGTGTCGGCGTCGGTGTCGAGGACACAGCGGTCGGCACCGAGCCCACGGACTGCGGCGCTGCCACGGCGAGGCCCCTGGGCGCGAGCACGGGCGGGACACGTCGAGGCGCGTCTGCGTGAGCGTGGCGCTCGACGGGGTCTTCCATGGCGACCGGGTCCTGGGTCATCGCGGTCGGCTGCTCCTCGACCGCTTCGGCGGTGCCCGAGCCGCTCTGCGCAGCCGACCGGTCGCGCCGACCGCGGCCGCGCTCGGCGCGACCGGACCCTTCGCGCGGCGCCTGGGCAGCGGACGGCGGTGCTCCCGGCGAGCCCTGCGCGGTCGATGCAGAGGAGCCGCCGGGCGCGCTGCCGACCGGCTCGTAGGACACCCGGACCCCTCGGCCCTTGCACACCTCGCACGGCTCGGAGAACGCTTCGAGCAGGCCGGCCCCGATGCGCTTGCGGGTCATCTGCACCAGCCCGAGCGACGTCACCTCGGCCACCTGGTGCTTGGTGCGGTCACGCCCCAGGCACTCGAGCAGCCGACGCATGACCAGGTCGCGGTTGCTCTCGAGCACCATGTCGATGAAGTCGATGACGATGATCCCGCCGAGGTCGCGCAGACGCAGCTGCCGCACGATCTCCTCGGCGGCTTCGAGGTTGTTGCGGGTGACCGTCTCTTCGAGGTTGCCGCTGCCCTTGCCTGTGAAGCGGCCCGTGTTGACGTCGACCACGACCATGGCCTCGGTGCGGTCGATGACGAGGCTGCCGCCGCTCGGCAGCCAGACCTTGCGGTCGAGCGCCTTGGCCAGCTGCTCGTCGACCCGGTGCGCGCTGAAGACGTCGCGCGTGTCGGTCCACCGCTCGAGGCGGTCGGCAAGGTCAGGGGCGATGCCGGCGACGTAGGGCTCGACGACGTCCCAGGCGTGCGACCCCGCGACGACCAGGCGCGTGAAGTCCTCGTTGAAGACGTCGCGCACCACCTTGAGCATCAGGTCGGGCTCGCCGTGCACGATGCTCGCCGGCGGCGCCGACTTGGCCTTGCGCAGGATGTCTTCCCACTGCGTCTGTAGCCGAGCGACGTCCTCGGCGATGTCGGCCTCGCTGGCACCCTCGGCCGCCGTGCGCACGATGACGCCGGCGCCCTCGGGCACGACCGACTTGAGCACGGCCTTGAGCCGGGCACGCTCCTTGTCGGGCAACTTGCGGCTGATGCCCGTCATGGAGCCCTCGGGCACATAGACGAGAAAGCGTCCGGGGAGGCTGATCTGGCTCGTCAGGCGGGCGCCCTTGTGCCCGATCGGGTCCTTGGTGACCTGGACCAGCACCGGGTCGCCCGACTTCAGGGCCAGCTCGATGCGGCGCGGCTGGCCCTCCATGCCTGCGGCGTCCCAGTTGACCTCGCCGGCATAGAGGACGCCGTTGCGCCCCTTGGTCACGTCGATGAACGCCGCTTCCATGCTCGGCAGCACGTTCTGCACGCGGCCGAGATAGATGTTGCCGACCATGCCGGCACCGTTGTCGCCGCCGTCGACGTAGTGCTCGACGAGCACGCCGTCCTCGAGCACGGCGACCTGCGTGCGCTTCGCGGTCTGGCGGATCACCATCGTGCGCTCGACGGCCTCGCGGCGCGCCAGGAACTCGGACTCCGTCAGCAGCGGAACCCGGCGCCGACCCTGGTCGCGACCTTCGCGGCGACGCTGCTTCTTGGCCTCGAGCCGCGTCGACCCGCGGACCGACTGGACCTCGTCGGAGTCGTCACGGCCGGACCCACCGGAACCGCCCTGCCCGCTCTGCCCCCGGGGACGGCGTACGTGCACGACCGTGCGCTCGGGGTCTTCGGCCGTGACGGGCGCGTCGTCGGGGCCGGAGGTACGCCGACGGCGACGGCGACGGCGGCGGGTGCTCTCGGAGCCACCCTCGTCGTCGGCCTCGTCACCGGGGTCCTCGGTCGACTCGACGTCATCGGAGGAGGTGTCGCCGATGGGGGCGTGTGCCTCGTGCGTGAGGTCGGCGGCGCCTCCCTCGACCGGGTCGCCGGTGTCGCCCGCGGTGCGGGACCGACGGCCGCGACCGCCGCGCCGACGGCGCCGGCGAGCGACATCGTCCGCGCCGTCGTCGCCCTCGACCGCTTCAGCGGTTTCGGGGGTCTCGCCGTCATCGGCCAGGTCGCCGGCATCGAGCGTCGTGTCAGCAGCGGGCACCGCGGGGACGGCGACCTCGTCGGCCACCGTCGCGGTCGCGTCGACGCCCGTGGCCCCTGACGTGGCGCGGCGGCGGCGGGAGCGCGCCGGCGCGGGCACGGCGTCGGCGTCCGGGGCCTGGAAGAGCACCACCGGCACCAGCGGGACGGCAGGCGCCGCCGCTGCCGGCTGCGTGACCTCGGGCGCGGGCGCCACCGACGGGAACAGCGGCGCGACGGCGGGCTCGGGCCAGGACGACGCCAGGCTCGCCTCGACGACCTCGGCGATGGCGGCGATGGCGGCGATGTCGCTGTCGGCAAGCAGCGGGTCGGCTACCTGCTCGACGTCCTGCTCGGCGACGGGCAGGGCCACCGGCTCGGCGGGGGCGGTCGTCTTCTTCGACGCGCGCTTGCGGGCGGCCTTCTTGGCTGCGGGAGCCGGCTGCGGGGTCTCGGCCGCGGGCTCGGCGAGCTCGGCCGTGGTTGCTTCGGCTGCCGCCGGTGGCGTGGCGACCGGCTCTGGCGTCGCCTGCGCCGCAGCAGCCTTCTTGGTCGTACGCCGCCGCTTCGGCGCGGCGGGAGGTGCGTCTGCAGCCGGTGCTGCCGGCTCGACGCCGGGCGCGGCGTCGGAGGTCTGGATCTCGTCGGCGACCGGCGGCCCGGCCGGTCGGCTCGCAGCGCGGCGGCGCCGAGGCGTGGGCGCGGCGCCGCTCTGGTCGTTGGTGTTCTCGCTCATCGAGGGTGGTCCCCTTCGGCCATTCCCGGGCGCCTTCGCGCCGCACGGAAACGGTCTTCGTGTCGTGCCCACCGGTCACACCGGCGGGAAGCCTGCTGGATAGCGCCAGGCGCGGGGGCAGCGGCGCGGGCGGCAACGCGGGAATCTCCCGTGCGGGCCTCAGGCGCCGGCGCTCGTCGCACCGGGTGCGCCGACGGCATCCCTGTCGGGCAGCAGTGGATCTGTCACTGCACCCGCGGTCTCGTCCAGGGGGCCCTGTGCCAGCCGAACCGCACGAGGCGGGACCGGCGGCACGAGATCAGCCACCATGCGGAGTCCTGAGAGGACGTCATCGGGTCGTACGGTCGGCGAGCCGTGCCGTACAACCACTCGGAGTATCGCACACGGCTGCTCGACATCGCCGTCAATGGCGGCGACAGCCGGCTCGGGCGCGCCGTTGCGCTCCTCGACCGTCAGCGCCGCCACCGCGGCGCGGGCGTCGAACCGACGGATGCCGTCCTTGGTCAGTCGCTGCACCTCGACAACCGGTGCCGCGAGGAAAGCGGCGACGGCCAAGGAGGCGGACGCCGGCAAGACACCCGGCAGCTCGATGCGCCACACCGAGGCCTCGAGACGCTCGGGCAGGTTGCCGCTGCGACCCGCCGGCGCCTCGACGACGTCGAGGATGTCGAGCCCTTCGGGCAGCGCAGCGTCGAGCGCAGCGAGGATCGACATCGGCTCGACACACGAAGTCAGCGAGACCTCGACGTATTCCGCCTCGCTGCCCGTGCCGGTCGGCGCTGCTCCGGCGTAGGAGATCCTGGGGTGCGGGTTGAACCCGGCCGAGAGCGCGACCGGCACGCCGGCCTTGCGCAGGGCTCGCTCGAAAGCCCGCTGGAAGTCGCGGTGGCTCGTGAAGCGCATGCGGCCCCGCTTGGCCCAGCGGATACGCAGCTTCTGGACCGCGGGAGCGGGAGGAGGGCCGTCGGGGGTGCGCGCCACGTCAGGAGTGCACGGCCGGCACCGCCACCACCGGCGTCAAGGGCAGCAGCGTGCGCCCCGTCGGGCCGACCTGGATCTCGCTGCCCATCTGCGGGCAGACGCCGCAGTCGAAGCAGGCAGACCAGCGGCAGTCCTCCACCTCGACATCGGACAGCGCGTCCTGCCAGTCCTGCCAGAGCCAGTCCTTGTCGAGCCCCGAGTCGAGGTGGTCCCAGGGCAGGACCTCGTCGCGTCGTCGTTCGCGCACGGTGAACCAGTCGACGTCCACGTCCTGGTCCGCGAATGCTGACGCGGCGGCGTCCATCCAGAGCGCGTAGGAGAAGTGCTCGCTCCAGCCGTCGAAGCGGCCGCCGTTCTCGTAGACCTGGCGGATCACGGCCCCGACGCGGCGGTCACCGCGGCTCAGCAGGCCTTCGACGATGCCGGGCTTGCCGTCGTGATAACGGAAACCGATGGCCTTGGCGCAGCTGCGGTCGGCACGGATCGCGTCACGCAGCTTCTGCAGCCGCGCATCGGTCGTCCCGGCGTCGAGCTGGGACGCCCACTGGAACGGGGTGTGCGGCTTGGGGACGAAGCCGCCGATGCTCACGGTGCAGCGGATGTCGCGCTGCCCGCTGATCTTGCGCCCGGTCTCGATCACACGGTGGGCCATGGCCGCGATCGCGAGGACGTCCTCGTCGGTCTCCGTGGGCAGGCCGCACATGAAGTAGAGCTTCACCTGGCGCCAGCCCGCTCCGTAGGCCGCGGCGACCGTGCGGATCAGGTCGTCCTCGCTGACCATCTTGTTGATGACCCGACGCAGCCGCTCCGACCCCCCCTCGGGCGCGAACGTCAGCCCCGACTTGCGCCCACTGCGCGTCAGCTCGTTGGCAAGGTCGATGTTGAAGGCGTCCACGCGGGTGGAGGGCAGTGACAGCGACGTGCCGGTCCCTTCATAACGGTCGGCGAGGCCCTTCACCATCGGCGCGATCTCGCTGTGGTCAGCGGAAGACAGACTCAGGAGTCCTACTTCTTGATAACCGGTCGCGTCGAGCCCGCGCTGCACCATCTCGCCGATAGTCGTGATGCTGCGTTCGCGCACGGGGCGGGTGATCATGCCCGCCTGGCAGAAACGGCAGCCGCGCGTGCAGCCGCGGAAGACCTCGACGCTCATACGCTCGTGGACACTCTCCGCGATGGGCACGAGGGGCTGCTTGGGATAGGGCCACTCGTCGAGGTCCATCACCGTGTGCTTGCTCACGCGGTGAGGAATGTCTGCGCGGTTCGGCGTGACGGCAGCGATGCGGCCGTCGGGCGCGTAGGACACGTCGAAGAACGCAGGGACGTAGACACCGCCGGGCCGGGCGAGGCGGAACAGCAGCTCCTGACGGCCGCCCGGTGAGCCGGCTGCCTTCCAGGCGCGGACTATCTCGGTGATGGCGAGGACCGCCTGCTCACCGTCGCCGAGCACTGCGGCGTCGATGAACTCGGCGATGGGCTCGGGGTTGAAGGCCGCGTGACCGCCGGCCAGGACGATGGGGTGCGACTCGTCGCGGTCGCGCGACAGCAGCGGGATGCCGGCGAGGTCGAGCGCCGTGAGCATGTTGGTGTAGCCGAGCTCGGTCGCGAACGAGACGCCGAGCACATCGAAGGCACCGACGGGGCGGTGGGCGTCAACCGTGAACTGCGGCACGCCGGCCGCGCGCATGAGCGCCTCGAGGTCGGGCCAGACGCTGTAGGTGCGCTCGGCCAGCACGCCCTCGCGCTCGTTGAGGACTTCATAGAGGATCTGCAGGCCCTGGTTGGGCAGGCCGACCTCGTAGGCGTCGGGATACATCAGCGCCCAACGGACATCGCACGCGTCCCAGTCCTTCACCTGCGCGTTGAGCTCGCCGCCGATGTATTGCACGGGCTTCTGCACCTGCGTGAGCAGTGGTTCGAGACTTGCGAATATCGACTGCACTGCCATGGCGCCAGCCTAACCGCCGAGGCCGGGCCGGGCGGTCAGTCGCGGTTGGTCAGCCAGCTCCGCGGGAGCACCAGCAGCGCGACGGCGAGCGCTGCGCCGACCGCGAGCCAGCGCAGCGGCCCGGCCGACCCGGGCGCGGAGGTCACGACAGCGGCCCCGACCGTGAGCACCTGGACCAGCACCTGCACCGGCAGCAGCTCGAGCAGCGCATCGCGCAGCACCGCGAGCTCCACCCGGGTGTCCCATCGCAGGTAGGAGCAGACCGCGGCGAGGCGCAGCATGACGTGCAGCGCGAGCACGAGACCGAACGTGCGGGCCCCGATGCCCGAGCCGGTGAAGACGGTGACAGCGCCTATCAACAGGACCAGCGCAGCGGGCGCGAGGCTCGCGGGCCGGCGCACCACCGCAACCGTGACCAGCGCCATCAGGAGGCCGAGGGCGGCGGGGACGACACCTGTGGTGGCCAGCCAACAGCACCCCACGGCCACCGCGCCGAGCGCCGCGGAGAGGGCGAACCCCGTCACGCTGGGGCCCACCGCCAGGCGGATGCGCGGTGCGCGCCGGTCGTTGCTCACCGGCGCGCCCGGCCCGTCGGCCGCTGGTGCGAGCGGCGTGCGAGCAGGGCCAGCGCGCGGTCGGGATCCTGCGCCCGAGCCGCTCCCCCGCCATCCGAGGACTCTGCGCGCTCCCAGCGCATGAGCTCGACGCCGCCCGACGCGAGCTCGGCGAGCCTGTCGTCGCGCTCGATGGTGACGATCCGCAGGGCGAGCCGGTCGTTGGTGCCGAGACGACCGAGGCGAAGGGCTGGCAGGACGTCGACGCCGATGACGCGGTGCCCGGCCCGGCGCCACAGCAACGCCGTGCGGGCGGCCTCCGGATCGAGGAAGGTCGACATCAGATAGATCAGCGCACCGGCGGGCACCTGCGGCGCCCGCGGCCGAGCGGCGGGCTCACCCTCGGGCAGCAGCAGCGCCACCCGGTGCACGATGCGGTCGAGCTGGCGTCGCCCCGACCCTGCAGGCACCGGACGGCGCCGCGAGCCGAGGTCGTCGAGGCTCACCCGGTCACCCATGCCGAGATAGGCCTGAGCCAGGGTCGCCGTCGCCTCTCGCGCCAGGTCGAGCGAGGTGAGGAGGTCCGCGCGTACGGTGCGGTCGCCGTTCCACGTCAGCGGGTCGGGACCGACGTCGTCACGGGAGTCCACGACCAGCGTGACCAGGGCTTCGGCGAGCGCGTGGGTGCGACGGACGTAGAGCTCGGTCAGGTCGGGCGAGCGGCGGGCGGTCACCCGCCAGTCGACCCGGCGCAGGCTGTCACCGAGTGCGAACCGGTGGATGTCGCGCAAGCCACCACCGTCACCCGGGCGGCGCGACTCGTGCGCCCCGCTGTGTCCGCGCAGCCGCGGGGGGAGCGCCACGCGGGAGGCGTCGACGAGCCGTCTCGCGCGCGGCAGGACCAGCACCCGGGCTCCCGGCAGCTGCTGCACCGGCGACGCGGTGGCGCCGCCAGGCCCGAGAGCGCGTACGTCGAGGGAGAAGAGCTCCTGCGACCCGGTGCGCACCGACGGGATCATCGCCGGCACGACCCGCCGACGCGCCGCGCGCAGCACCGCATCTGTGCGGGTGCCGTCGGGGCGGCTCACACCCAGGCGTACGGCGGTGGTGCCGACCGGCGCAGAGAGGACCACCTGTGCGCGCAGGACGCCCACTTCGGTGGCGGCGAGAGCAGCTGCGGTCGCAGCGGGTGCCTCGAGACCCAGCACCCCGCGCGGCCGGCGGCGAAGGTCCCACGCCGCCCCCAGCACAGGGGCGGCACCCAGCACCGCGACATCGGGCCGGCCTCCGAGCGCGCCGAGCACGAGCAGCACGAGGCCGGCGCCGAGCGACGACGCGACGACCCGGTTCGGTGACCACGCCGTCGGCGCCGGCACGGCGTACGGCTCGGGGCTCACACTGCCGGCACGGCGGCCGGGCCGGGGACCCGGCCGAGCAGCTCGGTCACCACGTCGGCGGGAGCCAACCCCGCGGCCCAGGTCTCGACGGCCAGGGTCAGCCGGTGGGCCAGGACCGCGACCGCCACCTCCTTGACGTCCTCGGGCGTGACGAAGGCACGTCCCGACAGCACCGCCAACGCCCGCGAGACGAGGACCAGGGCCTGTGACCCGCGCGGCGAGGCACCGACCTCGACCGCCGAGTGGGTGCGCGTGGCCGCCGCCAGGGCCACGCAGTAGGTGACGATGTCGCGCTCGACCGCCACCGCTTCGACACCGGCCTGCATCGCCCGCAAGGTCTGCGCCTCGACCACGGGCGTGACCGGCGCGGCCTCCTGGCGGCGGTCGAGCCGGCGCAGGATCACGTCGCTCTCCGCGGCGAGGTCGGGATAGCCGACGGCCAGCCGCACCATGAACCGGTCGAGCTGGGCCTCGGGCAGGGGATAGGTCCCTTCGTACTCCACCGGGTTCGATGTCGCCATGACGTGGAACGGCAACGCCAGTGGGTAGGTCTGACCGTCGACCGTCACCTGGCGTTCGGCCATCGCCTCGAGCAGGGCCGACTGCGTCTTGGGCGAGGTCCGGTTGATCTCGTCGGCGAGCAGCAGTCCGGCGAACACCGGCCCCGGACGGAAGAGGAAGGAGGTCGACGAGGGGTCGTAGACGCTGGATCCGGTGATGTCCACCGGCAGCAGGTCAGGGGTGCACTGGACCCGACGGAACTCCAGGCCCAGTGCCGTGGCCATCGACCGGGCGGCCAGGGTCTTGCCCAGCCCGGGCACGTCCTCGAAGAGCACGTGCCCGCCCGCGAGGACGGCAGCGAGCGCGGTGCGCAGCGGGCCCCGCATGCCGACGACGGCGGTGCCCACCTCGGCCAGGACCAGCTCGGAGAGGCGAGCGACCTCGCAGACCGGCAGCGCGTCGCCTGCTTCGGCTGACACCACTGACACCCCTGGCACCCCTGACACCACTGACACCCCTGGCACCCCTGGCACCACTGGGTCGCTCATGCGGGGAAGCCTGTCACCGGTCGAGGGACGTCGGCTGGTGCCGGTGTCGCGGCTCTGCGCGCGAGCTGCTCGAGCTGCTCGAGCTGCGTCAGGCAGTGCTCGATCTCGCGCAGCTTCGGCAGGAGGCCACCAGGGTGGGTGAGCGTCGCCCAGGCCCGGGCGCCGAGCAGCTGCTCGGCCCGTGCGCGACCCGCGGGGTCGTGCCAGTCGACACCGACCCGGAGCAACCGTCCCTCGGCTGTGATCCGCAGCCGTCGGATGGCAGCCTCGCTCACGCGACCCCCGTTGCCGTTGAAGCTCCAGCTGATGCGCGCGAGGTCGCTCCGGGTGCCTTCGCGGTCCTCGACTATCGGCGCAAAGCCCCCGGGCACCTGCGGGACCCGGATGCTCAACGCGACCAGCACGATGGTGACGATGGCGACCATGAGCAGCGCCGCCTGTGCCACGGGCAGCCCGCAGGCCCAGCCGACGACAAGGAGCACCGGCGCTGCGAGCACGACCGGGCGGCGCGCCTCCCACGCGGTGTGCAACGCGGCCCTGACCATGGCCGCAGGCGTCGTCACGGGACGGCCCCGGCCGCAGGTGCCGGCGCTCGGTCGGCCCGACCGCCCGGATCGAGGTCGAGCGCCTCGGCCAGCGAGGCGAGGCACCGGGCTGCCTGCGCGACGTCCTGCACCGTGACCGGCTCGGCCCCGAAACGCGCGCGCGCATAGAGCCCGAGCAGCGAACGGGTGGCCATGGGGTCGGCCGAGGTCCTGCCGAGCACGTCGAGGGTGAACTCGGTCGGCGTCTGCGCGGGTGACCGCGGCACTCCGGACGCCTCCGCCGCACGTTCGAGCGCCACCCACGCGGCGATCACCGCGTCCCGCGGGACCCCGATCTCGCGCAGGTGCCGGGCCGCGTGCCCGATGCCGCGGCGCAGGGCCGGCAGGTCGACCCGGCGCTCGCTCTCGGCGACCAGGTCCCGGTCGACGAGATCGTCGCCCGGCTCCCGCCACGGCGCCGCCATCTTCAACAGGCGCGCGAGCAGCACGGTGAGGCCGACCGCCGCAGCCGTCAGGGCCAGCGCGAAAAGGAGCAGCACCAGCGCGTGGAGCAGCGCAGTGGGATCCCACGTGCGCCCCCGATGGACGACCGGCGACGAGGGCGTCACCGGAGGCATCGTCCTGGGGGGCAGGGGGACCTTCGGCGCCGTGGAGCGCAGCGGCGGCTGCCAGGGTCCGACGACTGCGGCGGCCAGGACGACGAAGACGACGAAGACGACGAAGGCGACGAAGGCGACCGGCCCGACGACCGCGGCGGTCCCGACGGTCGACGACCTGCGCTCGTCGACCACGTGCGCGCGCGGCAGGAGCACGGAGCTCCCGCGGGTACGCGACATCTGGGCACTCTAAGGCGTACGGCGCGTCAGGCGTAGTGCTTCATGTGGACGTTCTGCAGCAGCCCGAGTCCGATCAGGACGCAGAACATCGACGACCCGCCGTAGGAGACGAGCGGGAGGGGTACGCCGGTGACCGGCATGATCCCCAGCGTCATCCCGACGTTCTCGAAGGTCTGGAAGGTCAGCCAGCACACGACCCCGACCGCGACGAGCCGGCCGAACAGGTCGTCGGCGTGACGCGCGATGCTGCATGCCCGCCACAGCACGATCGCCATCAGGAGCAGCAGCACCGCGGCGCCCACCAGCCCGAGCTCCTCCCCCACCGCGGTGAAGATGAAGTCGGTGCGCTGCTCGGGCACGAAGCCGCCCTGCGTCTGGGGACCGTGGAACAGCCCGTGCCCGGTCCAGCCGCCGCCACCGATGGCGATGAGTCCCTGGTGCACGTTGTAGGCGGAGCCCTGCTGGTCGCTCGTCGGGTCGATGAACGAGGTGAGCCGGTCCACCTGGTGCGCCTGCAGCAGGCCCCCGCGTACGGCGACCACGGCGGTGACCACCGTCGCGCCCACCAGCGACACCACCCAGCGGGCGGGCGCACCCGACAGTGCGATGGACCCGATGACGAGCGTGCCGATGACGAGCGCGGTGCCGAGGTCGGGCTGCAGCATCACGAGCGCCAGCGGCACGGCCGCGGTCAACAGCGCGAGCAGGACGTCACCGTCGGCGGGCTCGGTCTCGGTGTCACGCTTCTCGGCGAGCAGGACGGCGAGCCCCACGACGAGGGCGACCTTCGCGAACTCCGACGGCTGCAGGCTGAAACCGCCGGGCAGCAGGAGCCACGAGTGCGAGCCGCGGATCGTCACCCCGAGCGGGGACAGCACAGCGACCAGCCCGAGCAGCGACGCGACATAGACGACCGGGCTGTAGGCGCGCAGCACGCGGTAGTCGAGCAGCGCCGCGCACATCGCCAGCACCACGCCGATGGCGACGTTGAGGAGATGGCGCTTCAGCACGGCCGCCGGGTCGCCGTGCGATGCGAGCAGCGACTGACGCGTGGTCGACCAGACCATCAGGGAGCCCAGCGTGACGAGCCCGCCGGCCGCGAGGACCAGCAGCCAGTCGAGCCGGCGCACCAGCCCCTCGGCGGCGAACATGCGACCGACGCCGGGCAGCACTCCTCGCGAGTGCGGCGGGCTGGTGAGGCGCGGCGGGCCATAGACCGGCCGGCTGGTCGTCATCGACGCTTCGGCGGACGCGGCGGCTGGGTCGGCACGTCGCCGGCCGACGTGCGAGGCGCTTGCGGTGTGCGCCTCGTCGGCACACGGGCCGGGGCGGCACCGCGCTGACGCGTCTGCGCGGCGAGGGCAGCCCGGCTTCCCGGGACGAGCGGGAGCCTGGTTGCCGGGTGCCCACCGACCGGCGTCGCCTTCGAGAGGTCGACCGTCGAACCGCTGACCCCGAAGAGCTTCTCGTAGATCGTGCGCACCTGGGGGCCCGAGATGCCGGAGCCGGTGCCACCCTGGCTGACCGTCATGACGACGGCGTACTGCGGGTGGGTCGCGGGGGCGTAGGACGCGAACCACGACGTCGACTGCTTGCCGTAGACCTCGGCCGTCCCGGTCTTGGTCGCGACAGGCAGCTTGTCGAGCGGGAACGGCGTCGGGCGGGCGAAGGGGCCGTGGCCGGTGCCGACCTCGGTGACCGAGCGCAGGGCCTTCTGCAGGAACGCGATGGTCGACGGGCTCGCGGGAAGCGTGCCGGCGGCACGCGGCGCGAACCTCTTGACCACGTGGCCGTCGGGCCGGACGACCGCCTGCGCGAGGTGCGGCGTCACGAGCGTGCCGCCGTTGGCCACCGCCGCGTAGACCCGCGCCATCTGCAACGGCGTGACGAGGACGTCACCTTGGCCGATCGCGAAGTTCGCGGCGTCACCCGGGCCGTAGCGCCAGCCGTCGGTGCAGTTCTCCTTCGCGAGCTTGAGCAGGTAGGCAGCGCGCACCGGCTGGGACAAGAGCTCGGGATAACCCTTCTGGGCGCGTACGCACGCGACCGCCTTCGTGGTGTTCCAGTAGTCGCGCTTCCACTCGCGTCCGGGAATGCGCCCGCTGGCCTCGCTCGGCAGGTCGACACCCGTCGGCTTGCCCAGGCCGTAGGCGCGCGCCATCTGCACGAAGGGGTCCTTCGCATCGCTCTTCTGGTCGAAGCCCCCGAGCCTGTACCAGGTCTCTGCCGCGAACTTGTAGAACACGGTGTCGCACGACACCTGGATGGCGCGCAGGAGCGAGATCGTGCCGAACGACTCGGACTCGTAGTTGCCTTTCGCGGTGCCCCCGATGGGATAGCTCGCCGGACACGGATAGCTGCCGTTCACGGAGTAGCCGGCTTTCACCGCGGCGGGGGTCGTGACCGCCTTGAACGTCGAGCCCGGCGCCGACTCGACCTGCGTCGCCCGCGACAGGTTGGGATAGTTGTTGACCGCGCCCGTGATGGCCGCGTAGTCCTTGGCGGTGATGCGCCCGTCGACCCAGAGATTCGGGTCGTACATCGGATAGCTCGCCATCGCGACAATGCCGCCGGTCCTGACGTCGAGGACGACCACCGCACCGGAGTCGGCCTTGAACTTCTTGCCCTTCTTGTTCGGGTCTCCCGTCGTGCGCGCATTGGTGATGGCCCGGAGAAGCGCGTCTTCGGCGGTCTTCTGCACGTCGGCGTCGATGGTCGTGACGAGGTAGCTGCCGGGCACCGCCGCCTTGGCGTCGACCGTCGAGGTGATGCCGCCGACAGAGTCGACGGCGAGTCGGCGCAACCCGGGCGTTCCACGCAGATAACTGTCATATTGCTTCTCCAGCCCGGCGCGACCCACGAGGTCGGAGCCCGCGAGCTGGCTGACGACCTCGGCACCGTCAGAGCTCTGAGACGCGGCCTGCGCGTCGAGCTCGGCCTGCGAGACCGGGCCCAGATAGCCGAGCAGCTGCGCGGCGTTGAGACCGACGCCCGCGCCGGGATATTCGCGAACGGCCTGCGCCTCGGCCGTCACGCCGGGGAACTCCTCGCGCATTTCGAGGATCTGCTGCGCCATCGCGTTCTGACGCGCGACCGAGAGGTTCACGTCGTCCGTCACCGGAATCGGCTGCAGCGGCGAGCCGTTCCAGCACAGCGGCGGTTTCGGTGCGTCCTTGTCGCTCCCGCAGATGCGCGTGCGTCCCCAGACCTCGGCGAACGGCTTGCCGATCACCGCAGCGACCCGCGCCACGAGCGCCTTGCCACCGTCCTTCTGGTGCATGAGCTCCGTGCGGCTGATGGACACGACGAGAGCGGTGCGGTTGCGGGCGAGCTGGCGACCGCGCGCGTCGAGGATCAGGCCGCGCACCGGTGTGGTGACGAGCTCGCGGACGCGGTTGCTCGTCGCTGCCTGGGTGAACTCGGCATTGCTCGCGACCTGCAGGAAGTAGAGCCGCCCCACGAGCGTCGCGAGCAGCGAAGCGACGAGGACCTGCAGCACGACGAGGCGAAGCCGGGAGCGCTCGTTCAACGATGCGGCCCGTGCGCGAGGTCGTGCTCCGGATCGGTGCGCCGCGCGAGGGCCAGCACCACCGGCAGCACGAAGGGAGACAAGACGACATCGTAGATGACAGCGCTCGGCACGACGCTGAACACGCGGCCCCACGAGGTGCCCGGTTCGCCGACGAGCGCACCCACCGCGGCGACCAGCAGACCGGCGGTCAGGGCCGCACCGGCCACCGCTCCGAGCGGCACGAGCAGCGAGCGCTCGGAGTCGTCGCTGAGCTCCCCGACTGCAGCACCGGTGAGAGTGAGGGCGATCGTCCACCGGGCCAACGGGCCGTCAGCCGGTGGTGCGAGATCGATCAGCAGCCCTGCCACGAACCCGGCCACCGCGCCCCCCTCCGTGCCCCACGCGAGCGCGAGCGCCACCACCACGAGCAGGACCAGGTCGGGCGCAGCACCGGGCAGCCCGAGCCTGCTGATCGCCGTGGTCTGCACGAGGAAGCCCGTCAGCAGCAGGACGACTGTCACCAGCGCCCGGGGCGCGGTCACGGGGTAGGGACCGCTGCGGGCGCCGGGCTGGTCGGCGGCGGAGTGCTCGCCGGCGACAGCACCGCGGGGGTACGCGCGGGTCGCGGCCGCGGCAGCACGACCGCGACGTGGTCGAGCGAGCCGACGTCGAGCAGGAGCGTCACGGTCCCGCGCGTCGACAGTGTGCCCGGGGCGCTCGAGACCGTGTGGACCGTGCCGACCGGGATGTCGGGGACGTAGGGCCGGTCCTCCGGTGATCCGGTGGTGAGCAGCGTGGTTCCGGGCTGCAGCACGACGCTGGGGTCCGGCACCAGCAGAGCCGCGTCCCTGCGGCAGCCCGCACCGGTCACCTCACCCTGCTGACCTCCCCTGCCCGCCCGCACGAAGACGGTCACGCGTGGGTCGCACACGAGCAGCACCGTGGCGGTGCTGGTGCTGACGCTGGTCACGCGCCCGACCAGCCCCCGACCGTTCACCACCGCTGCATCCAGGCGTACGCCGTCGCGCGACCCCGCGTCGATCGTCACCGTCGACAGCAGGCCCTGCGGAGTCGAGGTCGAGACGACGCGGGCCGCCGTCGCGGGGTAGTCGGCGAGCGTGGGCAGGTCGAGCAGCTTCTCCAGCTCGGCGAGGCGACGCCGCTCGTCCTCGCTCGTCACGACGAGACCGCGCAGCTGGTCGTTCTGACGCTGGAGCGTGCGGATGCGCTCGTCCTGGGTGCCCAGGTGACGCAGGCCTCCGGCGGCCGACCCGATCGGGCGCAGCAGCGACGCCCCCGCGCGCTGCAGCGGTCCGATCACGTTCCCGGCGCGTGAGCGAAGGGCCGCAGAGGGTCTTCCGCTGCCGTGCGGGTCCACGACCAGCAAGGTCACGGCGGTGAGCAGGAGCATTGCCAGGATCACACGCGTGCGCCGGGTGTCACGACCCATGAGGGCACCACGCGCGCGGGCCGTGCGTCGTCACGCGCGGCCGGGCAGCAGCCGGGCAGGTCAGTGGGCGGTTCAGTGGCGCGGCTCGGGCACGAGGACCTGCTGCAGCGCCTCGAACTCCTCGACGCACTTGCCGGAGCCGAGCGCGACGGCGTCGAGCGGGTCGTCGGTGATGTGGATCGGCATGCCGGTCTCGTGTCGCAGCCGCTCGTCGAGTCCCCTGAGCAGCGCACCGCCACCCGTGAGCACGATGCCGCGGTCCATGATGTCGCCCGAGAGCTCGGGCGGGCACTTGTCGAGCGTCGACTTGACGGCGTCGACGATGGCGTTGACCGGCTCTTCGATCGCCTTGCGAATCTCCTCGGCCGACACGACGATCGTCTTGGGAAGGCCGCTGACGAGGTCGCGCCCGCGGATCTCGGCGTGTGGCTCCTCGCGCGCGGGGAACGCCGACCCGATCGCCATCTTGATCTCCTCGGCCGTGCGCTCGCCGAGCATCAACGAGTATTCCTTCTTGACGTACTGGATGATCGCGTTGTCGAGCTCGTCGCCACCCACGCGGATGCTCTGGCTCGTGACGATGCCACCGAGCGACACGACGGCCACCTCGGTCGTGCCGCCGCCGATGTCGACGACCATGTTGCCCGTGGGCTCGTGCACCGGAAGGCCCGCGCCGATCGCCGCCGCCATGGGCTCTTCGATGATGTAGACCTTGCGCGCTCCGGCGGCGTAGCCGGCGTCCTTGACCGCGCGCTGCTCCACCCCCGTGATGCCGCTGGGCACGCACACGACGATGCGCGGCTTCGCGAGATGCCGACGCTTGTGCACCTTCTGGATGAAGTAGCGCAGCATGCGCTCGGTGGTGTCGAAGTCGGCGATGACACCGTCCTTGAGCGGCCGGATCGCGACGATGTTGCCGGGGGTGCGCCCGATCATCCGCTTGGCCTCCGCCCCGACCGCGACGATGTCACCGGTGTTGGTGTTGATCGCCACCACGCTCGGCTCGTTGAGCACGATGCCGCGACCACGCACATAGACCAGCGTGTTGGCGGTGCCGAGGTCGACGGCCATGTCGCGGCCGATGAAGCTCATTTTGTTCGCCATGACGGGCGGACCTCCCAGATCGTGGGCGTACGCGCCGATGCTAGCCCGCACCGGCGACGGATCGGCCCGTCGCCGCGACCCGCCGCACAGGCAGTCGGGCGGGGCTCAGCGCGCGAGACCGGGGAAGTAGATCGCGATCTCGCGGTCGGCCGACTCGGTCGAGTCGGAGCCGTGCACGACGTTCTCCATCACCGCCACACCCCAGTCGCGCGAGAGGTCACCGCGGATGGACCCGGGCGCCGCCACCGTGGGGTCGGTCGAGCCGGCGAGCGAGCGGAACCCGTCGACCACGCGCTGCCCCTCGAGAACGGCGGCGACGACAGGGCCCGACGTGATGAACGCCAGCAGTGGCTCGTAGAACGGCTTGCCCACGTGCTCGGCGTAGTGCTGCTCCGCCGTCCCGCGCGCGACGACGCGCTGCTCGAGGGCGACGATGCGGTAGCCCTTGGCCTCGATGCGGCGGAGCACCTCTCCGGTCAGCCCACGGCGTACGCCGTCGGGCTTGACGAGGATGAGGGTGCGCTCGATGGTCTGCGGTGTCTGCTCGGTCACCCGGCGACCCTATCGGCGGTCGCCCGCAGCCTCGGCCGCCGCTCGGGCGCGCTGGTCGTTCTCCACACCGATCGAGAGGGCCAGGAACCCGAACCACAGCACCGCGAACAGCGTGCCGAGGAACCACATCACCGAGACGATCAACCCGGTCAGCACCAGCGCGACCTGCAGCACCGAGCCCACGGCGTAGGCACCGCGCCGGCGCAGCACACCGGGAAACAGCAGCAGGACGACGGCGAGCACGGCGAGACAGGCGACCGGCCACCCCGCGACGTGGCGGTCGCGCGCGATGAGCAGGGCGAACGCCAGGACGAAGGCCTCCATCACCAGCGTCGTCGAGCTGACGATGCGGCGCACTAGTGGCGCCCGCGGCGCAGCAGCGCACGCGCTTCCCCGACCGTCACGACGCTGCCCGTCACCAGCACGCCGGCCCCGGCGAGGTCGCCGTCTTCCTCAGCCAGGGTGATGGCGGTGTCGATGGCGTCGGCGAGGCCAGGCACGACCTCGACGCGGTCGGCACCGAAGATCCCGACCGCGATCGCGGCGAGCTCGTCGACGTCCATCGCGCGCGGCGTGCGGGCCTGCGAGACGACGACCTCGTCGAGCACGTCGTCGAGCTGCTCGAGAATGCCCACGGCGTCCTTGTCGCCCATCACGGCGACCACCCCGACGAGGCGCGAGAACGAGAACCCGTCGCGGATGCCCGCCGCCGCCGCACGCGCGCCGGCCGGGTTGTGAGCGGCGTCGAGCACGACGGTCGGGCCGCGGCGTACGACCTCGAGGCGGCCGGGCGACGTGACCGCGGCGAACGCCTCCACGACGGTGGCCGGGTCGAGGCGGTCGCCGCCGCTACCCAGGAACGCCTCGACGGCCACGAGGGCGCACGCGGCGTTGCGCGCCTGGTGCTCGCCGAACAGCGGGAGATAGATCTGGTGGTAGTCGCCGCCGAGACCGTGCAGGCTCAGCACCTGTCCACCCACGGCGCCGACCCGCTCGAGAACGCCGAACTCCTCGTGCTCGCGCGCCGCGGTGGCCCCGACCTCGGCGACCCGGGCGAGGAGCACCTCGGCGACGTCGCGCTCCTGCTGGGCGAGCACGGCCACCGCACCCGCCTTGATGATGCCTGCCTTCTCGACGGCGATGTCTGCCGGAGTCGAGCCCAGGTAGCGCTCGTGGTCGAGGGCGATCGTGGTGACGACGGCGACCTGGCCGTGAGCCACGTTCGTCGCGTCCCACGACCCGCCCATGCCGACCTCGATGACGGCGACGTCGACCGGGGCGTCCGCAAATGCGGCATAGCCCATCGCGACGAGGATCTCGAAGAACGACAACGGGATCTCGTTGCGCGTGTCGACCAGCTCGACGATCGGCCGGACCTCGTCGTAGGAACGGATGAAGCGCTCTTCGTCGATCGGCTCACCGTCGAAGCAGATGCGCTCCCTCATGCTCTGCAGGTGAGGGCTCGTGAAGAGACCGGTGCGCAGGCCGAACGCCCGCAACAGCGTCTCGACCATGCGTGCCGTCGAGGTCTTGCCGTTGGTCCCCGTGATGTGGATGACGGGGATCGAGCGCTGCGGCTCGCCGAGCAGCTCGCACACGGCGGTGATGCGGTCGAGCGACGGCTCGAGATCCCACTCGGGCGTACGCGCGAGGATCTGCGCTTCGATCTCGGCGACGCGCGAGGCGATCTCGGGTCCGACGCTCATGCCTGCGGCAGCCCGTCGAGCTGCGCCCGCAGCCGCGCGATGTCGCCCTCTGCTCGTGCCAGCTGCGCCTTCACCTTGCTGACGACGGCGTCAGGTGCCTTGCCGAGGAACTCGTCATTGCCGAGCTTCGCCTGCGCCTTGCCTTGTTCGACGAACGCCGCGGCCTGTTCCTTCTCGAGGCGCTTGCGTTCGCTCGCGACGTTGATGGTGCCCGAGAGGTCGAGCTCGATGACGATGTCGCCGATCGGCAGCGACGCCGTCGCAGCGAAGTCGGCCTCGGGCAGCGCGAGCCGGCTCAGCGACCGCAGCTCGTCGGCAACCTCGGCGAGCGACGACACGTCGATCCCCACGAGGCGCGCAGGCACCCGCTGAGCCGGCTTCACGCCCTGGTCGCTGCGGAAGCGCCGCACCTCGGTGACGAGCCCCTGCAGGGAGCTCACCGAGGCCTCCGCAGCGGCGTCGAGACGGCCGCTGTCGGCCGTGGGCCAGGCAGCAACCACGAGCGACTCACCACCGGTGAGCGTGGTCCACAGCTCCTCGGTCACGAACGGCACCACGGGATGCAGCAGCCGCAGCAGGTTGTCGAGGACGTGTCCGAGCACCAGCCTGGTGGCCCGCGCCGGCCGGCCGCCCTGCGCGAGGGGCACCTTGGCGAGCTCGAGATACCAGTCGCAGACCTCGTCCCAGGCGAAGTGCCACAACGCGTCCGTCGCCTTGGCGAACTGGAAGTCTTCGTAGAGCGCATCGACGTCGGCGATCGTCGCGTGCAACCGCGAGACGATCCAGCGGTCGACGACCGAGAGCTCACCCGCGGCAGGCAGCTCCCCCACCTCAGCACCGTTCATCATCGCGAAGCGGGTGGCGTTCCACAGCTTGTTGCAGAAGTTGCGCGACGCCTGAACCCAGTCCTCGCCGATGGGCACGTCGGTGCCTGGGTTGGCACCGCGCGCCAGTGTGAACCGCACGGCGTCGGCACCGAACCTGTCCATCCAGTCGAGCGGGTCCACGCCGTTGCCGTAGGATTTGGACATCTTCTTGCCGAACTGGTCGCGCACCATCCCATGCAGCGCGACGGTGTGGAAGGGCGGGATGCCCGTGGCGTAGAGCCCCCACATCATCATCCGCGCGACCCAGAAGAACAGGATGTCGTAGCCGGTGACCAGGACGCTCGTCGGATAGAAGCGGCGCATGTCGGCCGTGTCGTCGGGCCAACCCAGCGTGGAGAACGGCCACAGGCCGGAGGAGAACCAGGTGTCGAGGACATCCTCGTCCTGGCGCCACCCCTCGCCGGGCGGCGCGTCATCAGGACCTACGCACTGGACTTCACCGTTCGGGCCGTACCACACGGGGATCCGGTGCCCCCACCACAGCTGTCGGCTGATGCACCAGTCATGCATCGAGTCGACCCACGCGAACCACCGCGGCTCGAGCTCCTGCGGATGGATGCGTACGCGTCCGTCGCGCACGGCGTCGCCGGCAGCGAGCGCCAAGGGCGCCACGTCGACGAACCACTGCAGCGACAGTCGCGGCTCGATGACGGTCTTGCAGCGCCAGCAGTGGCCGACCGCGTGCACATAGGGCCGCTTCTCGGCCACGATCCGGCCGTCGGCACGCAGCGCGGCGACCACGGCCGCACGGGCGTCGAAACGGTCGAGGCCGAGGAACGGGCCGTGAGCCGTCACCGACCCGTGCTCGTCGAGAACGGAGATCGAGGCCAGCTCGTGGCGCTGGCTGATCTCGAAGTCGTTCGGGTCGTGGGCCGGGGTGACCTTGACCGCACCGGTGCCGAACCCGGGGTCCACGTGTGCGTCGGCGACGACCGGGATCGACCGGCCGGTCAGTGGCAGCACGATGCTCGTGCCGACGAGGTGCGCGTAGCGCTCGTCATCGGGGTGCACAGCGACCGCGGTGTCGCCGAGCATCGTCTCGGCCCGCGTCGTGGCCACCACTATCGAGGCATCACCGTCGCCGTAGCGGATCGACACGAGCTCACCGTCGTCGTCACTGTGCTCGACCTCGATGTCGGACAGCGCGGTGTGGCAGCGTACGCACCAGTTGATGATGCGCTCGGCGCGATAGATGAGGCCGTCGTCGTAGAGCCGCTTGAAGATGGTCTGCACGGCTCGCGACAGGCCGTCGTCCATCGTGAACCGCTCGCGGGTCCAGTCGACGCCGTCGCCGAGGCGTCGCATCTGGCCGAGGATGCGCCCGCCCGACTCGGCCTTCCACTGCCACACACGTGCGACGAACGCGTCGCGCCCGAGGTCGTGGCGGCTGAGACCTTCTTCGGACAGCTCGCGCTCCACCACGTTCTGCGTCGCGATGCCGGCATGGTCCATGCCGGGCAGCCACAGCGCTTCGTAGCCCTGCATCCGTCGCCGCCGCACCAGCGCGTCGATCAGCGTGTGCTCGAACGC
>CAXSDR010000055.1:0-8362 GCA_964236445.1 uncultured Motilibacteraceae bacterium
CTGGCGACGCGGCGCTACCTCACCAAGCAGGACGTACGCCGTCTCGTCCCGGGCTATCCCGAGGGGTCCGAGGAGGCGTTCGAGCGAGCGTTCGAGCGTGACAAGGACGAGCTGCGTGAGATGGGGGTGCCGGTCGAGACGGGCAGCGTGTCGGGCAGCTCGTTGTTCGAGGACGACATCGGCTACCGCGTCCGCAAGGAGGCCTATGCCCTGCCCGAGGTCTCGTTCGCACCCGACGAGATGGCCGTCCTGGGGCTGGCGGCGCGCGCCTGGCAGTCGGCAGCCCTCGCGGGCGCCGCGGCCAGCGCACTGCGCAAGCTGCAGGCCTACGGCGTCGAGACCGACGAGCTCGCGGTTGCAGGGCTCGAGCCCCGGGTGGACGCGAGCGAGCCGGCGTTCCAACCGCTGTGGCAGGCGGTGCGGGACCGCCGCCCGGTGCGCTTCGGCTACCGCCGGGGCTGGCAGCCGCAGGCACAGGCCGACACGGGCACGGGCACGGCGTCCGACGCCGTGACGCGGCGCAGGGTGGAGCCCTGGGGCATCGTCGCCTGGCACGGCCGGTGGTATCTCGTCGGTCTCGACCGCGACCGCGCCGAGCCGCGCGTGTTCCGGCTCAGCCGCATCGTCGGTGAGGTCACCGTGTCCGGGCGGGCCGGCGACGTCGTGGTGCCTCCCGGCGTCGACCTGCGGGCGGCCGTGGCACGGGAGCGCCCCGGTGCCGTGCCGTCATCGTCGCGGGTCCGCCTGCGTCATGGCAGCGGCGCGTTCCTTCGCCGCACCGCGACGGCCGTCACCGACGCCGGCGGTGACGCGGTCGACGGGTGGGACCTGCTCGACGTTGCCTACGCCGATGCCGGGCAGCTGGCGGGCGACGTCGTCGGCCTCGGTGCCGACGTCGTCGTCCTGGCTCCCGACGAGGTGCGCGACGCGGTCGTACGCCGCCTCGCCGGCGCCCTGTCAGCGGCGCAGGCCGGCTGATGGCCGCGGGGAACGCCGCCGCGGGCGGGCGTGGGGCATCTGACCGTCTGGCGCGGCTGCTGGCGCTCGTGCCCTACCTCCTCGCGCGCCCGGGAGCCCGCGTCGCGGACGTCGCCAAGGCCTTCGGCATCGACGAGGACCGCCTGATCGACGACCTGCAGCTGCTGTTCGTCTGCGGGCTGCCGGGTCACCTGCCCGACGACCTGATCGAGGCCAGCTTCGAGGGCGGCGTCATCCACGTCGCCAACGCCGACGCCATCGCCAGACCGCTGCGGCTCGGCGCCGACGAGGCCGTGGCGCTGCTCGTGGGGCTGCGCGCGCTGGGCGAGGTGCCCGACCTCGACCTGCGCGTGCCGGGCCTGCAGGCGCGTGACGCACTGGAGCGGGCACTGGCCAAGCTCGAGCGAGCGGCGGGGGACGCGGCGTCGGCGGCCTCGAGCGTGGCCGTGACGGTCGAGGCCGAGTCGCACGTCGTGCCCGTGGTGCGCGAGGCCCTGCAGCACGGCCGCCGGCTGCACCTCACCTACTACGTCGCCGGGCGCGACGAGACGACCGAACGCGACGTCGACCCCATGCGCCTGCTCGTCGTCGACGGTCAGACCTATCTGGAGGGCTGGTGCAGGCGGGTCGAGGACGTGCGCGTCTTCCGGCTCGACCGCGTGGTCAGCGTCGTCGAGCTCGACGTCGCCGCCGACGTCCCGGCCGAGGCCGAGCCGCGCGATGTCAGCGGTGGCCTGTTCCAGCCGTCACCGCAGGACGCGACGGTGGTCATCGAGCTCGAACCCGCCGGGCGATGGGTCGCGGAGTACTACCCCTGCGAGTCGGTCGAGGAGCTCGCGGGCGGCCGGCTGCGCATCGTTCTTCGGACCCAGGAGACCGCCTGGGTCCAGCGCCTCATGCTGCGCCTGGGCGGGGCCGGGAGGGTCGTGGGTCCAACGACCCTGGCCGAGCAGGTGGCCCAGCGTGCGAGCCAGGCGCTCGCGGCATACGAGTGACGCAGGGGTTCAGGTGCGAAGGCCAGGTGCCGACATCTGACTTGACGCTGACGAAGGACCGTCAATGTCGAGTCGACGGGAGGCCGAGAATGACCACCATCAAGGCGTCATGCCCCATCTGCGGGGACGTGGAGCTCAAGCCCGCACAGCTGCGTCTCGTGGTGTGCAGCCGCTCCGAATGGTCGTACTACGCCTTCACGTGCACCACCTGCCGTGACGAGATCCGCAAGCCCGCTGACGAGGAGATCGTCGCGCTGCTGGTCTCGGGAGGTGTGCTCGCCGAGCGCTGGCACGTGCCGGCCGAGGCGATGGAGAGCCACGCCGGTCTCGCGATCTCCTACGACGACGTCCTCGACTTCGTTCTCAACCTCGACCGTCTCGACGTGGCCGCCTTCGCGCTGCGCGCCAGCTCCCAGCGCTGAGCGACCAGCGCAGCGACCCGACCGCGACGGCGGGACCGCTAGGGTCACCTCGTGCCGTGGCTGTGGATCTGGATCGCTCTCGTCCTCTGCGCCCTCGTCGTGCTCGCGCTGCTGGCCTGGCGGCTGTGGCGGCAGGCGCGGGCCTTCACCCGCGAGCTCGGGCTCGCGATGCGCCGGTTCGACGAGCTGGGCACCGCCTTGGACAGTCTCAGTGAGGCCGAGCGTCGCCGCTAGCGAGCTGCGGCCGCGGCGTATGGTTGTCGTGGGAGCCGACTCCCTCGGCCCGTCCACAGATGCGAGGAAGTCTCATGCCTGAGTTCTTGCGCGGCCCTGAGGTCATCATCCTTCTGCTGGTGATCATTCTCTTCTTCGGTGCCAAGCGGATGCCCGACGCGGCGCGTGGCATCGGCCGGTCGCTGCGTATCCTGAAGGCCGAGACCAAGGGCCTGCGCGACGACGACGACACCGTGATCACCCCTGTGGCGGCCGCTGACGAGCGCCCGGCCAGCCTTCCGATCGAGGGTCGCGCCTACGCGACCGAGGCCGAGCTGCGCGCCCGCGAGGCCGCCCGCGTCGAGGCGACCCGCGTGGAGCCCGTGCGGGTCGAGGCTGTGCACGTCGACGACGTCACGACGCGCGCAGCCGAGTCAACCGAGCGCTGAGCTCCTGACGCCGCGGCGAGCCGACCCGGAACCTGCCCGTGGCTGAGCGCACCCTGCCGCGCCCCCGTCGGGTGCTGACGGCCGGACGTCGCACCGCGCGGGCGCCGAAACCCCCGCGTCCCGAGGACGGGCGCATGTCGCTCGTCGAGCACCTGCGCGAGCTGCGCACCCGGCTGGTCAAGTCGCTGCTCGCTCTTGTCCCGGGCGCGATCCTGGGGTGGATCTACTACAAGCAGCTGCTGCGCTTCGTCCTCAAGCCCGGCTGCGACGCCGGCGTCAGGGGTGTCGGCAACGGCCCGTGCTCGCTGTTCGTGACCTCGGGCCTGACCGGTCCGATCAACCTCGCGGTCAGCGCCTCGCTGGTGACCGGCATCGCGCTGGCGTCTCCGGTGTGGCTCTATCAGATCTGGGCGTTCGTGACGCCGGGGCTGCACCGCCACGAGCGCCGCTGGAGCCTCGCCTTCCTCGCCACCGCCGTGCCGCTGTTCTTCGCGGGCGCAGGCCTCTGCTATGCCATCCTGCCCAAGATCGTCAAGGTGCTTCTCGGCTTCACCCCGCAGGACGCCACGGCATCGGTCAACGTGCAGGACTATCTCAGCATCGTCGGCCATCTCATGATCGCGTTCGGCCTGGCGTTCGAGCTGCCGGTGTTCGTGGTGCTGCTCAACGCCGTCGGCGTGCTGCCGGCGAAGGGCATCGAGCGGCACTGGCGCGGCATCGTCTTCGGGATCTTCCTGTTCGCCGCGGTGGCGACCCCGACCGGCGACCCCTACACGATGATGGCACTCGCCCTGCCCATGATCCTGCTCCTGGGCATCGCCTATCTGTTCTGCCTGTGGAACGACCGTCGCCGTCGCGTCGCTGCCGGTGAGCCCGACTACGGCGCGCTGGCCGACGACGAGGTGTCCCCCCTCTAGCGCCGCCATAGTCTGGGGCAATGAGCTCCCCGGCCGAGCGTTATGCCGCGTCGCGTCAGCGTCTGGCCGGTGCCCGGTCCCAGCTGGCCGTCTTCCGTGAGGGCTACCCCTTCGGTCTCGACGACTTCCAGGAGCGTGCCTGCGCCGCCCTCGAGTCGGGCCACGGAGTGCTCGTCGCAGCGCCGACCGGCTCCGGCAAGACCGTCGTCGGCGAGTTCGCCGTCCATCTGGCCCTCGCCGAGGGCCACAAGTGCTTCTACACCACGCCGATCAAGGCGCTGTCGAACCAGAAGTACGCCGATCTCGTCCGCCGCTACGGACCGGAGTCGGTCGGGCTGCTGACCGGCGACAGCACCGTCAACGGCGAGGCACCGGTGGTCGTCATGACGACCGAGGTGCTGCGCAACATGCTCTATGCCGGCTCCTCGACCCTGGCGGGGCTGGCGTACGTCGTGATGGACGAGGTCCACTACCTGGCCGACCGCTTCCGTGGCGCCGTCTGGGAGGAGGTGATCATCCACCTGCCCGAGACCGTACGCCTGGTGTCGCTCTCGGCGACCGTGAGCAACGCCGAGGAGTTCGGCGACTGGCTGGTCACCGTGCGCGGCGACACCACGGTCGTGCTCGAGGAGCACCGGCCGGTGCCGTTGTGGCAGCACGTGCTGGCCGCCGACCGGCTCTACGACCTGTTCATCCCGGGTGACATCGAGCAGAAGCGGGTCAACCCCGAGCTGGCACAGGTGGCGCGTGAGGCCAACGAGCGGACCTACGACGTGCGGCGGGGTGGCGGACGGCGCCCGCGACAAGGTGGCCGCCCGGCTGGGCGCAGCTCGGGGGTGCCCAGCCGCGCGGAGGTCATCGACCGGCTGCAGCGCGAGGGCCTGCTCCCGGCCATCACGTTCATCTTCAGCCGCGCCGGGTGCGATGCCGCCGTGCAGCAGTGCCTCTCGGCCGGGCTGCGCCTGACCACGACGGCCGAGGCGCGCCAGATCCGGTCGATCGTCGAGGCCCGCACGGCCAACCTGCCCGACGAGGACCTGCACGTCCTCGGCTACGTCGGCTGGCTCGACGGTCTGGTCCGAGGCGTGGCGTCACACCACGCGGGCCTGCTGCCGACCTTCAAGGAGGTCGTCGAAGACCTGTTCAGCAGGGGTCTCGTCAAGGCGGTCTTCGCGACCGAGACCCTGGCCCTGGGCATCAACATGCCGGCCCGCACGGTCGTGCTCGAGAAGCTCGTGAAGTGGAACGGCGAGGCGCACGTCGACATCACGCCCGGCGAATACACCCAGCTCACCGGCCGCGCCGGCCGCCGCGGGATCGACGTCGAGGGGCACGCCGTCGTGCTCCTCGCACCCGGCACCGACCCCGTGGCCCTGGCCGGTCTGGCCTCGACCCGCACCTATCCGCTGCGCTCGAGCTTCCGACCCACCTACAACATGGCGGTGAACCTCGTGCGGCAGTACGGTCGCGCCCGCTCCCGCGAGCTGCTCGAGACCTCGTTCGCCCAGTTCCAGGCCGACCGCGCGGTGGTCGGCATCGCCCGCCAGGTGCGCAGGAACGAGGAGGCCCTCGAGGGCTACCGCGAGGCCAGCCACTGCGACTTCGGCGACTTTGCCCACTACGCCGGGCTGCGGCGCGCGCTGAAGGAGCGCGAGACCGCGCTCACGCGTCGTGACATGGGTGACCGCCGGGCCGCCACGGCCGCCGCGCTCGAGCGGCTGCGGCCGGGCGATGTCATCGAAGTGCCGGCGGGCAGGCGTGCCGGGCTCGCCGTGGTGCTCGACCCCGGCACCAACGTCACGCTGGAGGGCCCGCGCCCGACAGTGCTCACCAGCGACCGGCAGGTGCGGCGCCTCAGCGTGGTGGACTTCGCGGTGCCCGTCACTGCGCTGCAGCGTGTGCGCATCCCCAAGAACTTCGATGCCCGCAACGCCCAGCAGCGACGCGACCTGGCGTCGACGCTGCGCGCCACCGACGTGCGCAGCGGTGCCGCCCGCGCCAAGAAGGGCAAGGGAAGCGCCGCGGACGACCCGGAGATCGAGCGGCTGCGCGCCGCGATCCGCAGCCACCCGTGCCACCAGTGCCCCGAGCGCGAGCAGCATGCGCGCTGGGCCGAGCGCGAGCTGCGGCTCGAGCGGGACACCGAGGCGCTGCAGAAGCGGGTGTCCAACCGCACCCACACCGTCGCACGCACGTTCGAGCGGGTGTGCGGGGTGCTCGAGACGCTGCGCTACCTCGACGGCGACACGGTCACAGGTGCGGGGGAGCGGCTCGGCAGGGTCTACTCGGAGTCCGACCTGCTGGTCGCCGAGTGTCTTCGCGCCGGCATCTGGGAGAAGCTGACCCCCGCCGAGCTGGCCTCGTGCGCGTCGGCGCTCGTCTACGAGTCGCGCCAGAGCGACGAGCCCGGCGCTCCTCGCGTGCCGGCGGGGTCCGTCAGGACCGCCCTCGACGAGACGCTGCGCCTCTGGGCGGAGCTCGGCGAGGTCGAGGACGACGCCCGCGTGGCGCGCACGCGCGAACCCGACCTCGGGCTCGCGTGGGCGGTCCACCGGTGGGCCAACGGGTCACGCCTCGAGCCTGTGCTCTCGGAGGCCGGACTCGCCGCGGGCGACTTCGTCCGCTGGTGCAAGCAGCTCATCGACCTGCTCGGGCAGCTGTCGAACGCTGCGCCCGAGGGGTCACGGTTGCGCGCGACCGCCCCGTCGGCGATCGAGAGCGTCCGGCGCGGCGTGGTCGCCTACTCCGCGCTCGCCTGATCAGCCGCTGAACTCCGTCAGCGCGCGCTGTGCCTCCGCGAGCCACTCCTGGCGCGCCGCGATCGCGCTGCGCGCCTGCTCGAGCTCGCGGGGCTTGCCGGCCGCCTCGGCCTTGGCGGCCTGGGTCTCGAGCTTGTCGATGGCGGCGCGAAGCTGGTTGACCGCGGCCTCCGCCCGGGCCCGGCCCTCGGGGTTGGTGCGCTGCCAATCGTCCTGCTCACGCCCACGGACCGCGTCCTCAACCGCGCGCAGGCGCCCCTCGATGCGCTCCTTGTCGCCGCGGGGCACGTGCCCGATGGCTTCCCATCGCTCGGCGATCCCGCGCAGGGCAGCGCGGGCACTCGGGAGGTCGGTGACCGGCAGCAGGGCCTCGGCCTCGACGGCGAGCGCCTCCTTGGCGGTCAGGTTGGCGCGCTGCTCGTCGTCGCGCTCGCTGAGTGCGCCGGTGCGGGCGTCGAAGAACGTGTCCTGAGCGGCGCGGAAGCGTGTCCAGAGGGTCTCCTCCTCTTCACGGCCCGCCCGCCCGGCGGCCTTCCAGCGCGTCATCAGGTCGCGGTAGGCGGCTGCCGTGGCGCCCCACTCGGTCGAGCCGGAGAGCTTCTCGGCCTCGCTGACCAGGCGTTCCTTCGCCTGCGACGCCTCGGCCCGCTCGGCGTCGAGGCCGGCGAAGTGGGCACGCCGGGTCTTGTCGAACGCCGAGCGGGCAGCGCTGAAGCGCTTCCACAGCTCGTCGTCGACGCGCTTGTCGAGGCGAGGCGCGGCCTTCCACTCGTCGAACAGCGTGCGGAACCGGTCGCCGGTGACCTTCCAGGCCGTCGAGGACTGCAGCGTCTCGGCCTCCTCGGCGATGTGCTCCTTCGTGACGCGGGCGGCCTCGCGGGCGGCGTTGCGCTCCCGATCGGCTTTGGCGCGCCGTTTCGCGACGATGGCGGTGAGGACGTCGAGGCGGGCGTCGAGCGCGGGCAGGTCGCCGACCGCGTTGACCGTCGAGACCGCCACGCGCAGCCGTTCGATGCCGGGCGTGGCCTCCTTGGGCACCAGGCCGTTGCGAATGCGCTGCTCGAGCAGGGCGACCTCCGCCGCCAGGGCGTCGTACTTGCGCGCGAAGTAGGACAGCGCCTCGTCAGGTGTCGCGCCGGGGTAGGAGCCGACCGAGCGCTCCACCTCGCCGTCGGTGTCCACGCGGACGAACACGGTGCCGTCCTCGGCCACCCTGCCGAAGGACTCGGGCTCAGGCCCCTCGTCTGCCCCAGCGGGAACAGTGGCGTCGGACTCGGTGGCGTCGGGCACGGGCGGGCCGGCGTCGAGCTCATCCGGGGTCGTGGCGTCCGACGCCGAGCCGGCGACCTCGGTCGCCTCAGCCGCCGGGGCCGGAGCGGTCGGTGGGCTCGGCCGGGCGGGCGGGGGATGCGGCACCGCCCGGGGCGGGCCCGGGACGGGGCGCGGGGTCATGGGCACCGTGGGCTGGGCGGACTCAGTGGGCTCAGTCGGCTCGGCTGCGGGCACACCGGCCGGCTCGTCGTCGTGCTGCGCTCTCACGTCGCTGTCGCCCCCTGTGGCGACAGCCACTTCCACGACAGCCACTTCCAGGACTGGGCTGACTGGGCTGACTGGGCTGACTGGGCTGAC
>CAXSDR010000055.1:8462-20799 GCA_964236445.1 uncultured Motilibacteraceae bacterium
CTGACGGGAGTCTCGGCCGGTGTCATCGGCCGCTCCGCAGCCGCAGCGGTCGCGGTCATGGCGGCGTCGACCTCTGCTGCTGCGCCGGCAGCTGCGCTGGCCACGCCGTCGCTTCGATCGCTGCTCTCGCTCATGCTGTCGCCTTGTCCGTCGTCGTCACGGAGCTGATCGTCACCGTCTCGGCGGGGGCACCGTCGCCGCCGCCGCCCTTGACACCCTTGGCACCGATGCCCTTCAGCACGTCGAGCCCCGACGTGATGGTGCCGAGAACCGTGTAGCTCGGCGGCAGCGGGCTGTCCTTGTAGACGAGGAAGATCTGGCTGCCGGATGTCCCCTTGCCTGCGTTCGCCAGCGCGACCACCCCGGCGGCGTAGTTCGCGGTGCCGGCCGCGTCGGCCTTGGGCAGGTTCTCCTCGGCATAGGAATAGCCGGGGCCGCCCGACCCCGAGCCGGTCGGGTCACCGCACTGGAGCACCGACAGCCCGCCCGTGGTCAGGCGGTGGCACGGGGTCTTGTCGAAGAACTTCGCCTTCGCCAGGTGCGCGAACGACGTCGCGGCACAGGGAGCATGTGCACCGTCGACCTTGAACGAGATCGTCCCGCCGGTGAGCGCGATGGTCGCGGTGTAGTCGGCGACCTTGGCGTCGGGTGCCAGCGTGGGCACCGACACGGGTCGCGACGCGGTGCCGCTCTTGGTGAAGGCGCAACCGGCAGGCGGGGCCGGTGTGGTCGCCGACGGCGTCACGGCGGGCGCACCCGAGGCTGCGGGAGCGAGGCTCGACGTGGCGGCCGCACCGGGGTCGGCGGCCGCCTGAACGCCACCCTTGTCGTCGTGGTGCCTCAGCGCGGCGATGGCGGAGATGCCGGCAAGCACGGCGAGGACCGCCACGACAGCTGCGATCACCTGGCTGCGCTGCTTCGCCTTGCGCTGGACCGCCAGTCGGCGTGCCTGCTGCCGCTGGTAGCGCTCGCGCGCCAGCTCTCGTTCGCGCTTGTTGCTGGCCACGCGTGTCGCCTCCGGCACCGGAATGGATCGAGAATGGGAACCACGTCGACGGACGGTCTCGCATGCACGGCACGCATCACGGCGATCGACGCGGGCCAGTGTAGGCAGGAACGCTGCCGACTTGGCGGCGCCGGTAGGCTCCCGACGTTTCTTCCACCAAATCGAGATCTACCCCCGGACCTGCAGGAGGACGCCCGCGTGCTGGTTGTCGGCTTTCCTGCCGCGGTGTTCGGCACCAACTGCTGGGTGCTCGCGCCCGGGCCCGGGGAGCAGTGCGTGGTGGTCGATCCCGGCGGCGGTGTCCTGGACCGCCTCGGGGAGATCTTCGCCGAGCACCGGCTCTCCCCGGCCGCAGTGGTCCTGACCCACGGTCACCTCGACCACACCCTCTCGGTCACGCCGCTGTGCGGCTCCCGTGGCATTCCCGCCTATGTCCACGGCAGCGACGTCGACCAGCTGCGTGACCCGCTGGCCTGGCTGAGCCAGGGCTCGCGCGAGATGTTCGCGGCCACGCTGCGCTGGCAGGAGCCCGACGACGTACGCCCCATGAACGACGGTGACGTGCTCGACCTCGCCGGCGTGCTTCTGCGCGTCTCCCACGCCCCCGGTCACACCGCCGGCTCGGTGATGTTCGGCATCGACGACGGCGGCGACGCCACCGAAGGGGCACCGGTGTGCCTCAGCGGTGACGTGCTCTTCGCCGGCGCCATCGGGCGCACCGACCTGCGAGGCGGCTCGTGGGACGCCATGCGCACCAGCCTGCGGACCAAGGTGCTGCCGCTGCCCGACGCGACGGTGGTGCTGCCGGGTCACGGCGAGCCCACCACCATCGGCGCCGAGCGTGCTGCCAACCCCTATCTGGTGGACCTCCGCAACGACGACGCGACAGGCTGAGCTCGTGACCACCGCTTTCCAGGCTCCCAAGGGCGTCGCCGAATACGTCCCGCCCGACTCGTCCGCCTTCCTGGCCGTCCGGAACGCGCTGGCGCGCCCCGCGGTGCTCGCGGGCTACGGCTATGTCGAGCTGCCGGTGTTCGAGGACACCGAGCTGTTCGTGCGCGGCGTCGGGGAGTCCACGGACGTCGTCTCCAAGGAGATGTACACCTTCACCGACCGCGGTGACCGGTCCATCACCCTGCGGCCGGAGGGCACCGCCGGCGTCGTACGCGCGGCGATCGAGCACCGCCTCGACCGCGGCCAGCTGCCGGTGAAGCTGTGGTATGCCGGTCCGTTCTTCCGCGCGGAGCGGCCCCAGCACGGGCGCTACCGCCAGTTCTTCCAGGTGGGTCTCGAGGCGCTGGGCTCCGACGATCCTGCCCTCGACGCCGAGGTCGTGGCGACGGCCGCGGAGGGGTTCCGGGCGCTCGGGCTGACGCAGGTCGTGCTGCACCTCACCTCGCTCGGCGACGCGGAGACGCGGCCCGCCTATCGCGAGAAGCTGCAGGAGTTCCTGCGCGGCTGCGACCTCGACGACGACACCCGGCGCCGTGCCGAGATCAACCCGCTGCGCGTGCTCGACGACAAGCGTGAGCAGGTGCAGCGTCAGCTGGCCGACGCGCCGCTCATGAGGGACTCGCTGTCTCCGGACGCCCGTGCCCACTACGACGAGGTGCGCGAGCACCTGCGCGCGCTGGGCGTGGCGTGGACCGAGGCGCCCCGGCTCGTGCGGGGGCTCGACTACTACACCCGCACGACGTTCGAGTTCGAGCACCCGCTGCTGGGCTCGCAGTCCGCCATCGGCGGCGGCGGCCGCTACGACGGGCTCATGGCGAGCCTCGGCGGGCAGGAGCTCTCGGGCATCGGCTTCGGCCTCGGCATCGACCGCACGTTGCTGGCCTGCCGGGCCGAAGGCCTGCCCGTCGGCGAGGAGCCTCGGGTCGACGCCTACCTCGTGCCGCTCGGCCCCGACGCCAAGCGACGGCTCGTCGCGCTGGCCGGCGAGCTGCGTGCCGCAGGCGTACGCACGGATCTGGCCTACGGTGACCGGGGGGTGAAGGGCGCGATGAAAGGTGCCGACCGCAGCGGCGCACGCGTCGCGGTGCTCGTCGGTGACCGTGACCTGGCCGCAGGTGTGGCCCAGGTGAAGGACCTCGGCGACACCTCCCAGGAGGCCGTCCCCTTCGACGCGCTCGTCCAGCACATCCGTGAGCTCTGCCAGAACCCCTCCGAAAGGCTCCTCCTGTGATCCGCACCCATGACGCCGGCACGTTGCGCGCGAGCGATGCCGGGACGCGCGTGGTGCTCGCCGGCTGGGTCGCGCGTCGCCGCGACCACGGCGGTGTCGCCTTCCTCGACCTGCGCGACGCGAGCGGATCGGTGCAGGTGGTCGTCCGTGAGTCCGAGGTCGCCCACGACCTGCGCGCCGAATACTGCGTCCGCGTCGAGGGCGAGGTGCTCACCCGGCCCGAGGGCAACGCCAACCCCGAGCTCGCGACCGGCGAGGTCGAGGTCAGGGCCGACGTCCTCGACGTGCTGTCGGCGGCCGAGCCCCTGCCCTTCCAGCTCGACGACCACCTGCAGGTCGGTGAGGAGACGCGGCTGCGCTACCGCTACCTCGACCTGCGCCGGGCCGGCCCCGCGCGTGCCCTGCGGATGCGCAGCGAGGTCAGCCGCATCGCGCGCGAGCTGCTCGCGGCCCGCGACTTCATCGAGGTCGAGACGCCCACGCTGACGCGGTCGACGCCCGAGGGAGCGCGCGACTTCCTCGTTCCCGTCCGACTGCAGCCCGGGTCGTGGTATGCCCTGCCCCAGTCGCCCCAGCTGTTCAAGCAGCTGCTCATGGTCGCGGGAGTCGAGCGCTACTACCAGATCGCTCGCTGCTACCGCGACGAGGACTTCCGCGCCGACCGGCAGCCCGAGTTCACCCAGCTCGACATCGAGATGAGCTTCGTCGAGCAGGACGACGTCATCGAGGTGGGCGAGGCGGTCGTCCGCGCGCTGTGGCAGGGCGTTCTCGGTCACGAGATCGGCGAGGTGCCGCGGATGACCTACGCCGAGGCGATGGCGCGCTACGGCTCCGACAAGCCCGACCTGCGGTTCGGCAACGAGCTCGTCGACCTGACGGCCTACTTCAGCGCGACGCCGTTCCGCGTGTTCCAGGCGCCCTACGTCGGCGCGGTCGTCATGGCCGGAGGAGCCTCTCAACCCCGCAAGACCTTCGACGCCTGGCAGGAGTGGGCCAAGCAGCGAGGCGCCCGGGGACTGGCCTACGTCACCTTCGGCGGCGACGACACCGACGGCGCGCTCGGCGGGCCGGTGGCCAAGAACCTGTCCGAGACCGAGCGCGCCGGCCTTCGTGACGCTCTCGGCGCATCACCGGGTGACTGCGCGTTCTTCGCGGCGGCCGACACGTCGTCGGCCCGCGCTCTGCTGGGTGCCGCGCGACTCGAGATCGGCCGGCGCACCGGTGTCATCGACGAGGCGGCGTGGTCGTTCGTCTGGATCGTGGACGCGCCGATGTTCGAGCCCATCGAGGTCACGGCGGCTGCCACGACCGGGGGAGCGCCTTCGAGCGGCTGGACCGCGGTCCACCACCCGTTCACCTCGCCCAACGCCGACTGGAGCGAGCGCTTCGACGCCGAGCCGGCCGAGGCACTGGCCTACGCCTACGACATCGTCTGCAACGGCAACGAGATCGGCGGCGGATCGATCCGTATCCACCGCCGCGACATCCAGCAGCGCGTCTTCGAGGTCATCGGCGTCGGTCCCGAGGAGCAGCAGGACAAGTTCGGCTTCCTACTCGAGGCGTTCAGGTTCGGCGCGCCGCCCCACGGTGGCATCGCGTTCGGTTGGGACCGCGTGTGCATGTTGCTCGCCGGTGCCGAGTCGCTGCGCGAGGTCATCGCGTTCCCCAAGAGCGGCGGAGGTTTCGATCCGCTGACCGGCGCGCCGACACCGATCACGGCGCTGCAGCGCAAGGAGGCCGGGGTCGACGCCGTGCCGCCTGCTGCGGCCGCTTCCTAGACCCGTTTGCCGTATCCATCCCAAGTCGTGGCAACTCTTTGGCCACGGAACGTCACCTCAGAACCCTTCCGCTCGTTGTGTGACGGATTCATCACATGGGGTAGGTAGTCGCCGCGAGTGCAGTTCCTGGCTCGCGGCGACGTCGAGGAGGACGTCATGGGCACGGAAGCGGCCGGCTCGTTCCAGTCTTCGCGATGGCTTCGGAGAGCACCTCGCCCTGACACGGGTGCCACGACCCCCTGGCGTGAGGCGTACGCCCATGGCTGGCTCGTCGTCGTCCCCACAGCGGGCGCCCTCTTCACCCTGCTGGTGCTTCGAGACGTCGGTGCGGCGCGGCTGCGCGGCCTGGTTCCCATCGGCGCGACCCTCTCGATCGTGTGCCTGCTCGCGGCGGCGCTGCTGCTGGTGAGTCGCGCTGTCGCCGACCACGACCCGCGCCTGGAGTGGTTCGCCACGGGCTACGCCGTCGCCGCCCTCCTGACGCTGCTCGGCCTGCTCAGCACCTCTGCTGAGACCACGCGTCCGGCGCAGGGCGTCCACGGCCTCGCGAGCGGTCTCGGCGGTGGACCGCTCGGCACCAGCGAGAACGGTGTCTCGGCCCTGTCACTGCTCGTGGCGCTGGCTGTGGCCGTCACCGGAGTGGCCGCGACCTTCTGGCCGCGGGCGGGCCGGCCGGCGCGCGCGGCGGTGGCGACGGCACTGGTGGTCGCGGGTGCGTGGGCCGCGCTGTCCGGGCCTGCGCTCCCGAGTTTCGTACGCGCCGACGGCTCGTTGACCGCAGGCCACATCGTCAGCAGCGTCGGTGTGCTCGCCGTGAGCGTGCTCGCGGCCGTCGCCCTGGCGCGGGCCGCAGGACCCCATCCGGGCTGGCCGCTGCGGTGGCCGCTGATCCTGCTCGTCGTGCAGTGCTGGGGCCTCACCATGCGGGCGGCGTCGCGCACCCGGTTCGACGTGGCGTGGTGGTCGGCGGGAGCGCTGTTCCTGCTCGGCTCGGTGGTCCTTCTCATCGGCCTGCTCGCCGGGCTCGTCTCCCTGATCCGTTCCCTCGAAGGCTTCGCCGAGCAGCTCGCCGGCGGGCTCGGGACGGAGGTGCGACGGGCGGCGTCAGACCTGGGGGTGGCCGAGGAGTTCGTCCCGGGCGAGACACGTGGCCTCGTCGTTGCGCCGCGCCGGAGCTGGGACGGCGGGGGTCCGCGCCGCACCGCGGTGCCCCGAACGGTGCGGACGGTGCAGGACCTGATGCGCGGTCGGGAGCTGGAGATCGTGCTGCAGCCTGTCGTCGATCTCGTCGGTGGCGCCACGATCGGGCTGGAAGCGCTCTCTCGCTTCCACGGCAGCCCCTCGGTCACGCCGACCGCGTTCTTCGGAGCAGCCAACGACGCCGGCGTCGGCGTCGAGCTGGAGCTCCTCGCGGCCCGGCAGGCGCTCACGATGCTCGACCTGCTGCCGGCCGACGCATGGTTGGCCGTCAACGTCTCGCCCGCGACGGCGACGACGCCCGAGCTCGCCGCCATGCTCGCGAAGTCCGACTGCCACCGCCTGGTGCTCGAGCTCACCGAGCATGTCCCGGTCGAGGAATATGACGAGCTCGTCGCCGCTCTGGCGCGCCTGCGCGAGCAGGGTGCGCGCGTGGCCGTCGACGATGCGGGCGCGGGGTTCGCGAGCTTCCGGCACGTGGTGCGCCTTCGTCCCGACGTCGTCAAGCTCGACATGAGCCTCACTGCCGGCATCGACACCGACCCGATACGCCGCGCGCTCGTGGCGTCGCTGCTCACCTTCGCGCGCAGCATCGGCGCGCTCGTGATCGCCGAAGGCATCGAAACCCGCCGCGAGCTCGATGTGCTCACCGTGCTCGGCGTGCCCTATGGCCAAGGTCACCTGCTCGGCCGTCCCCGGGCGCTGCCTGAGGCGCTGGTCGTGACGCTGCCTCGCGACGAGCCAGTGGTGCTGTGACCGGGCGGGGGAACTCGCGGGCAACGTAGCCTCGCTGCGTGACCGACCTGTTCACCGCCGCCGGCGACGACCGGGCAGCCGCCAACGCGCCCTTGGCCGTGCGCATGCGGCCCCGCAGCCTCGACGAGGTGGTCGGTCAGCAGTCGCTGGTCGGGCCCGGGACACCGTTGCGGCGGCTCGTCGAGGGTGGCGACGCGCCTTCGTCGCTGATCCTGTGGGGACCGCCCGGCACCGGCAAGACCACGCTGGCCCACCTCGCCTCGGCCGCGAGCGGGCGCCACTTCGTCGAGCTGTCCGCGGTGATGGCCGGCGTCAAGGACGTACGCGCGGTGGTCGAGGACGCCCGTCGCCGGCTCGGGAGCAGCGGCCAGGAGACCGTGCTGTTCGTCGACGAGGTCCACCGCTTCTCGCGGACGCAGCAGGACGCACTGCTGCCGTCGGTGGAGAACCGCTGGGTGGTGCTCGTCGCGGCAACCACCGAGAACCCCTACTTCTCGATTGTCTCGCCGCTGCTCTCACGCTCGCTGCTGCTCACCCTGTCGATGCTGACCGAGGACGACGTCCGGTCGCTGGTGCGCCGCGCGCTGACCGACCCGCGCGGCTACGGCGGTGCCGTCGGGCTGACGACGCAGGCCGAGGAGCACCTCCTGCGGATCGCGGGCGGCGACGCCCGTCGAGCCCTCACCGCGCTGGAGGCGGCCGGAGGGGCGGCGCTCGCCGCGGGAGTCAGCGAGATCGACGTCGCGGCCCTCGAGCAGGCGGTCGACCGCGCCGCGGTGCGCTACGACAAGACCGGCGACCAGCACTACGACGTCGCCAGCGCGTTCATCAAGTCGGTGCGCGGCTCCGACGTCGACGCCGCGCTGCACTACCTCGCCCGGATGGTGGAGGCGGGGGAGGACCCCCGCTTCATCGCCCGCCGGCTCGTCATCTCCGCCAGCGAGGACATCGGGATGGCCGACCCCTCGGCGCTCGTGACGGCCGTGGCGGCCGCTCAGGCCGTCGCACTCATCGGCATGCCCGAGGCTCGCCTCGTCCTCGCGCAGGCTGTCGTGGCGCTGGCGCTCGCGCCGAAGTCCAACGCGGTCTACCTCGGCATCGACGCCGCGCTCGCCGACGTACGCCGCGGGCTCGCCGGCCCGGTGCCTGCCCACCTGCGCGACGCCCACTACGGCGGCGCGAAGAAGCTCGAGCACGGCGTGGGCTACCGCTACGCCCACGACTATCCCCACGGTGTCGTCGCCCAGCAGTACGCCCCCGACGCGGTTCACGGGCGCGACTACTACACACCGACCGACCACGGCGGCGAGCGACCCATGGCCGAGCGGGTGCAGCGTCTGCGGGCCGTCCTGCGGGGGCAGGAGGCCCAGCAGCCGCAGGACTCAGGCCAGCCCCCCGGGTAGGGTTCCCGCCATGTCTGTTGGAGACCTTGCCGGCCTCATCGCGGCGATCGCGTTCGTGCTCCTGGTGGGCGCTCTCGCCCTGCCGCTCGTCAAGCTGGGCAAGGTCCTCGACGAGACGCGCCTGCTCGTGCACGGCGTCTCGGACGAGACCGTTCCGTTGCTGCGGGAGGTGACGACGACGGTCGCGAGCACCAACGCGCAGCTCGTGCGCGTCGACGCCATCACCGGCAACGTGGAGCAGATGACGAGCAACGTCTCCGCGCTGACCGGCGTCTTCGCCGCGACCCTGGGCGGCCCGGTCGTCAAGGTCGCGGCGTTCAGCTATGGCGTGCGCCGCGCGATCACCCGGCGTCGCCCCGCGCCGGCCCGCCTGCGGAAGGGCTGAGCCGTGCGCCGACTCTTCTGGATGTCCGTCGGGGCGGCAGGTGGCATCTACGCCGTCCGCAGGGTCACCCGCACCGTGCACACCGTCGGGGCCACGCTCGGTCCGAGCGGCCTGGCGACCGCCGTCGCGAGCGTCGGCGACGGGCTTCGTGCCCTGGCCGTGGAGATCCGCACCGCCATGACCGAGCGGGAGGTCGAGCTGCGTGAAGCGCTCGGCATCCCCGACACCCCGTCAGGAGTCTGAGCCGTGGAGTCCGCGGAGATCGCGCGCCGATGGCTGGCGTTCTTCGAGCAGCGCGGGCACGCGGTCGTGCCGTCGGCCTCGCTGATCGCCGACGACCCGACGCTGCTGCTGGTCAACGCCGGCATGGTGCCGTTCAAGCCCTACTTCCTCGGTGAGCAGATTGCGCCGTGGAAGCGGGCGACGAGTGTGCAGAAGTGCGTACGCACCCTCGACATCGACGAGGTGGGCAAGACCACCCGGCACGCGTCGTTCTTCCAGATGTGCGGCAACTTCTCCTTCGGCGACTACTTCAAGGAGCTCGCCATCCCCATGGCGTGGGAGCTGCTCACGCGCTCCCAGTCCGACGGCGGATTCGGCTTTCCCGAGGACAGGCTCTGGGTCACTGTCCTGCCCGAGGACACCGAGTCCGCGGACCTGTGGGCCAGGGTCGTCGGTGTTCCGCAGGACCGCATCCAGCGCCGCGGTCTGAAGGACAACTACTGGCACATGGGCGTCGCCGGGCCGGGCGGTCCCTGCTCGGAGATCTACTTCGACCGCGGCCCGGAGCACGGGCGCGACGGCGGCCCGGAGGCCGACGAGGAGCGTTATCTCGAGGTCTGGAACCTCGTGTTCATGCAATACGAGCTGAGCGCAGTCCGGTCCAAGGAGGACTTCGACGTGCGCGGCGAGCTGCCTTCCCGCAACGTCGACACCGGCATGGGTCTCGAGCGCATGGCCACGCTGCTGCAGGGCGTCGACAACCTCTACGAGATCGACACGACGTGGCAGATCCTCGACCGGGCGGCCGAGCTGACCGGTTCTCGCTACGGCGCCGGGGACGAGCGCACGGATGTGGCGTTGCGGGTCGTCGCCGACCACGCCCGCACGGCGGCAATGCTCCTCGGCGACGGGGTCAGCCCCGGCAACGAGGGCCGTGGCTACGTCCTGCGCCGCATGATGCGCCGCACCATCCGCACGATGCGCCAGCTCGGTGGCCCGCCGACGTCCATGCAGGAGCTGATCGAGGCGTCCATCGCGGCGATGGGCCCCACCTATCCCGACCTCGTCACGAGCAGGAAGCGCATCTCCACCGCCGCCGTCGCGGAGGAGGCGAGCTTCCTGCAGACGCTGCGGTCGGGGACCTCGCGTTTCGAGGTGTCCGCCGCCGAGACCAAGGCGGCCGGCGGCCGGCTCCTCACGGGCGACGAGGCCTTCCGCCTGCACGACACGTTCGGCTTCCCCATCGACCTCACGCTCGAGATGGCGCACGAACAGGGCCTCAGCGTCGACACCGACGGCTTCCGCCGCCTCATGCTCGAGCAGCGCACCCGCGCCAAGGTCGACGCCCGCGCCCGCAAGAACGGAGGCAGCGACAGCGACCTGTCCGAATACCGCACGATCAGCGAGCGCGTCGGCGCCGTCGCCTTCGTGGGCTATGACGGTGTCGTCGCCGAGGGCATGGTGCGTGGGCTGCTCGTCGACGGCGTCGGCGTGGCATCGGCGCAGGAGGGCGACGACGTCGAGATCGTCCTCGACCGCACACCGTTCTATGCCGAGGCCGGCGGTCAGCTGCCCGACGAGGGCGAGCTGGTGTTCGCCAACGGTGCCCGCGCGATCATCCGTGACGTGCAGCGCCCGGTTCCCGGGCTGGTGGTGCACCGCGGCACGGTCCTGGCCGGCGAGATCGTGCTCGACCTCGGCGCCGAGGCCGCCGTCGACGTCGAGCGCCGCCGCGCCATCTCGCGGGCCCACACCGCGACGCACATGGTGCACAAGGCCATCCGCGAGGCGCTCGGTGACACGGCCACGCAGGCCGGCTCCGAGAACGGCCCGGGCCGTTTCAGGTTCGACTTCTCCGCTTCCGGCGCCGTCCCGGCCAGCGTGCTGAGTGATGTCGAGCAGCGTGTCAACGCGGTGCTGCTCGACGACCTGCCTGTCTCGGCCGAGATCATGACCCAGCGCGAGGCGGTGGCCTCGGGCGCGATGGCGCTGTTCGGCGAGAAGTACGGCGACGAGGTGCGGGTCGTCTCCGTCGGTGACTGGGCACGCGAGCTCTGCGGTGGCACCCATGCGCAGCGCTCCGGGCAGCTCGGCGTCATCAAGCTGCTGGGCGAGTCGAGCATCGGCGCGGGCGTCCGCCGCGTCGAGGCCCTCGTCGGTGCCGACGCCTACGGCTATCTCGCGCGCGAGCACGTGCTGGTCAACCAGCTCACCGACGTGCTCAAGGTGCGTCGTGAGGAGCTGCCCGAGCGGGTCGCGGCGATCGTCGAGCGGTTGCGTGACACCGAGCGGGAGCTCGAGCGGCTGCGCTCGGGTCAGGTCCTGGCTGCCGCGGGCCGGCTCGCCACGGCGGCGGCGGACGTGTTCGGGGTGGCCGTCGTCGTCCACCGGGCGCCCGACGGCACGGGGGCCGACGACCTGCGCCGGCTCGCGCTCGATGTGCGGGGGCGCCTCGGTGCCGAGCGTCCCGCGGTCGTCGCGGTGGCCGCCGACAACGGTGGGCGACCGGTGGTCGTGGTGGCGGTCAACGACAAGGGCCGCGAGTGGCGCCTCAAGGCGGGCGGCCTCGTGCGCACCGCTGCCCAGATCCTCGGCGGCGGCGGCGGCGGCAAGGACGACGTCGCCCAGGGCGGTGGCACCGACGTCGGCTCCATCGACGCGGCGCTCGCGGCGATCGAGCACTCGATCGGTGCGACCGTGACGGGAGTCTGACGACCGGATGAGCTCCGCGTGAGGACCGGCGTACGCATCGGTGTCGATGTCGGCTCCGTGCGCGTCGGCGTGGCCGTCTGCGACCCACAGGGCATGCTCGCGGCCCCGGTGGAGACCGTGCCGCGCAGCGAGGCGACCCGTCGGGGCAAGGACATCGCCCGCATCGCGACGATCGTGGCGGAGCGCTCGGCCGTCGAGGTGATCGTCGGCCTCCCGCTCGCGATGTCGGGCGGGGAGGGGGCGGCGGCGGACGCGGCGCGTGCCTTCGCGCTGCGGCTCGCCCGCAGGCTGGCACCCGTGCCGGTACGCCTCGTGGACGAGCGGTTGAGCACAGTCTCCGCGCTGGCGGGTCTGCGCGCGGGCGGGCGCAGCGATCGCAAGAGCCGGCCGGTGGTCGATGCGGAGGCTGCGGCCATCGTGCTGCAAACTGCCCTGGACACCGAACGAGGCACGGGGACGCCTGCAGGGGAGATCGTCGAAGCATGAGCACTGGTCGCCGCCGTCGTTCGCCGTCCGATAAGGCCGGCACCCGGCCCGTGCGCCCCGTGGCCGTCACCGACATGGCTGCCCCGGCCCCGGCGGACGAGCATCTTCCTGACATGCAGCACGTGCCTGCGAGGCAGGCACGGGACCTCCAGCGCGGCACGGAGCACCACCGTGGCACGGAGCACCACCGCGGCCGCAACATCGTGG
>CAXSDR010000055.1:20899-23665 GCA_964236445.1 uncultured Motilibacteraceae bacterium
CGCGGCACGGAGCACCACCGTGGCACGGAGCACCACCGCGGCCGCAACATCGTGGCGGTGCTTCTCGCCCTGCTGGTTCTCGCCGGCGTCGTCGGCGGTGCCGCCGTGCTGGTCGTCAAGCTCGCCAGCGGCCTGCACACCTCGTCGGCGCAGGGAGCCGACTATCCCGGCCCCGGCTCCGGCTCGGTCCTCGTCCAGGTCAAGAGCGGGCAGACTGCGCAGGACGTCGCGACGACGCTGAAGGCGGCGGGTGTGGTGCAGAGCCGCACGGCGTTCCTCGACGCCGCGTCCGCGAACAACCGGTCGACCAAGATCCAACCCGGCTACTACTCGCTGCCGAAGCAGATGAAGGCTGCCGACGCGCTGGAGCTGATCGTGGGCGGCAGCGCGCACGCCGAGAAGAAGGTCCTGATCCGCGAGGGCATGCGCAGCAAGGACATCCTCGCCGCCCTCGCGAAGGGCACCGGCATACCGCTTGGCGACTTCGACGCCGCCGTCAAGGCTCCGGACAAGCTCGCGCTCCCGGACTATGCCAAGGGCAACGTCGAGGGGTTCCTCTTCCCGGCGACCTACGAGTTCGCGCCGAACGCCACGGCTGTCGAGGTGCTCAAGCAGATGGTCGCCCGCTACCAGGTCACGGCGACGAAGCTGGGCATCGACAAGGGCAGCGATCCCTACCGCACCGTCACGATGGCGAGCATGCTCGAGGCCGAGGTCAACAACAACGCCGACTACGGCAAGGCGGCCCGGGTCCTGGAGAACCGGCTCTCCCACGGCGGTCCCATCGGCTTCGACTCCGCGCTGCACTACTACTACAACGACGACAAGCCACTGACGACCGAACGACTCAAGGCGGATACGCCCTACAACCTGCGCAAGCATGCCGGCCTGCCGCCGACACCGATCAGCAATCCCGGCGAGGCGACGCTGAAGGCGGCCTTGACGCCCACGCCGGGGGACTGGCAATGGTTCCTCACCGTCGACCCCAAGACGGGTGAGACGTTGTTCTTCAGCAAGTACGGCGACTTCACCGCCGCCAAGCGGAAGTACGGCATCGACTATTGATGGGCAGCCACCGAGCGGCGGTTCTCGGCTCCCCGATCGGGCACTCCCTCTCGCCGGCGCTGCACCGCGCCGCCTACTCCCAGCTGGGTCTGGACTGGCGCTATGACGCCTTCGACCGCGACGGGTCGAGCCTGGCGGGGTTCGTGTCGGAACTCGGCGAGGAGTGGGCGGGGCTGTCGCTGACGATGCCGCTCAAGCGCGCCGTGCTGCCGTTGCTCGACGAGCGCTCGGAGCTGGTCGAGCTGATCGGTGTGGCCAACACCGTCGTCCTGCGCGGTGGCACGCGTGCCGGGCACAACACCGATGTCGACGGTCTGGTCAACGCCCTGCGCGAGCACGGTGTGCACACCGCCGACCGCCCGGTGCTTATCGGCGGGGGAGCGACCGCTGCGTCCGGTCTCGCGGCGCTGCAGCGGATGGGGGCGGCCCGTGCCACCGTGGTCGTACGCCGCCCCGCAGCGGCCGGGGACCTGCGCGAACTCGCGCAGCGGCTGGGTCTCGGGCTCGACGTGATGGCCTGGGACGTGCCGGCCGTCGCGCGGCACCTGGTCACGAGCGACCTGGTCGTCGCGACGTCACCGGCGGGGTCCACCGACGACATCGCTGCGGCGCTCGCTGCGGGTGCGCCCGTCACCGGCGTCCTGTTCGACGTGATCTACGCGCCGTGGCCGACGCCGCTCGCCGCGGCCTGGGAGCACCTCGGCGGCCGGGTCGTCGGTGGCCTCGACCTGTTGGTGCACCAGGCCGCGCTGCAGGTGGCGCTCATGGTCGGGCCCGTGCTCGGCCGGGCGGTCGGCGTGACGCAGGAATTGACGTCGGCCATGCGCGAAGCGGGCCTACTAGGCCTCAAGACCCAGGCGGGCTGAGCCGACTACGTAGGAGAGGTCACCCCGGCGCGAGCGGTGACGTCTGGTCGACTAGCCGCGAAGGGGCGCCCATGACCGAGATCCCCCGCCACGAGACAGGTCGAGCCGTCGCGCTCGACCGGGCACTGCGAGACCTGCTCGGTCAGACTCCAGAGCTCGAGGCGGCCGCTGTCGTCTCCTTCGACGGTCTGCCCATGGCCTCTGCCCTGCCGGTCACGATGGACGAGGAGCGCGTGGCCGCAATGAGCGCCGCGCTGCTGTCCCTGGGCGAGCGGGCAGCTGCCGGGCTCGGCCGTGGCGAGCTGACCCAGGTCTATGTGGAGGGCGAGGCAGGCACCGTCTTCCTGGTGTCGGCCGAGGACGAGGCGGTCCTCGTCGCCGTCGCCGCGCGCGGCGCCAAGACCGGTCTGGTGCTCTTCGAAGCCCGGCGCACCGCGCGGATGGTCGCCGACATCCTGCGCCGTGACGACGCGGCCGACGTACGCGCCGCCCCTGACGTCCCTGATGTCACCCACACCGACGACGGGACGGCTGCCCCGGCCCACGCGGCGCACGCCATTCCGGCCCAGGGCCCCGCGGCCCGTCCGGTCGCCATGAACGTATCGGCCCTGCGACCGGGTCGCGCAGAGATCCCCCTCCAGCCGGTGCAGCCCGACGGCTGGGCCTCCTGGGGCACGCAGAACACTTCACCCGGCAGCGCCGACTCTGGCGCTGCGTCCCCGACGAGTTCCTGGTAGGAAACAGCGTGAAGCTTGAGGGGACCCTCGACGCCTTCAGCCTGCCCGACATCTTCCAGCTCCTGAGCTTTACGAAGAAGACCGGCGGCCTGCACCTG
>CAXSDR010000056.1:0-23271 GCA_964236445.1 uncultured Motilibacteraceae bacterium
CTAGGCAGCGCGGCTCCGGGCCGCGACCAGGGCGCTGGCGCCGCGGCTCCACGACGCCAGCTGGTGACCGGCCGCACACGCGTCGAGCGTGAGGGCGACCCCCGCACCGAACAGCACGTCGGCGCGCAGACCGGGGTTGTCGCGCACGAAGGAGCCACACATGTCGACGGAGGCGACCTGCTCGTGCACCGCGTCCGCCTCCACGTGCTCGTCGTAGAACAGCGTGGCGTCCTGGCCGAGCCTCAGGCGGCGTACGCCAGCGCCGTAGCGACGGTTGGGCTCGGTGGACGTCATCTCGAAGGCGGCCAGGTGACCGACCGCGGCACCGCGCAGCCGCCGGTGCAGCCCCATCATCGACAGCGCATTGGTCCCGGCGAGGACGACGGCCGGTGCGGCGTCGACGTAGGCGCCGTAGCTGTCGTCGAGATCCAACGCTCGCATGACGCGCGCGAACAGCTCGCAGTGCATCCGGCGTACGTCGCCGCCGCCGTACTCATCGGCCTGGATCTCGACCATCGCCGCCTTGGCACGGCCGCCGATGCGAGGCAGCACCCAGGTGTGCGGGTCGGCCTCCTTGAGGTGGTAGACCGACCGCAGAGCCACGAACTCCCGCCACTGCCCGAGCGTCGCCTCGCGTGCGAGATAGCTCGACAGCGGCGGCCCGTCGTCCGCCGCGACGAGTGCCGAGAGTGCGACGTCGATGGTGACCCCGTCGTCGTCGGCGACGACGACCCGGGTCCGGAGCGCGGCCTCGAGGCGCCGCTCCAGGAGCGACCGCAGCCGCAGGAGGTCGGGGTCCCACTCCCAGGTGTCGCTGACACCCGCGACGCCCCGATAGTGCAGCTCATAGCAGATGGTGAGGCAGATCTGCAGGTCCTCGTCGGCGACGGCGTCGACGCACCCGTCGGCGAGGCGACGAGCGGCTGCCATGGTGCTCGCCTGGACGCCGTCGTCGGCGACCAGATCTCGGAGAAGCGCGGCTGAGACCGCGCCTCGGGCGGCAGGCATCGGCATGTTCATGGCATCGTCGTGCCCGCGGAGAGATCGGTCATGCGCCCAGGGGGGTAGTCGTCGTTCATGTCCCGGAAATTTATGCGACCGCTGGTGCTGCGCCGCCCGACGGCGGCGGAGCTGCATGAGCTGGCTCAGCGTTGCGCACAGGAGCGGTTGACCTATGACCAGATCGGCATCAGTCTGCCCGGGAGCGGGCTCGTTCCTCCCCGCGGCTGGCGGGTCAGCGGACGGACGGCGACGGTGGGATCCGGCGAGGAGGTGTGGCAGGCGGCCGTCGCCGCTCTGCACACCTGGAGCGTGCACCGGGGAGCCGGCATCACGGTCGCCCCGGCGGGAGCGCCACTGCGGGTCGACGGCATCGTGGCGCTGGCGGTGACGCCCGGATTCTTGTCGGTCGGTGCACTGCTCGCCACCTGTCGCATCGTGCGGGTCGTCGACGAGCCGCAGCGCTTCGGCTTCGCCTACGGCACCCTGGCGCTGCACCCGGAGCAGGGCGAGGAGAGCTTCCTCGTCGAGCGCGACGACCAGGGCACCGTGCGTGTCGGCGTCCGGGCGGTGTCACGCGCCGTGGTCGTGCCCGCGCGGCTGGCCCCGCCACTGGCCCGGCTCGCGATCGCCGGCTATGTGCGCGCCTATGTGCGTGCCTGGCACCGCGCGGTGCTGGCGAGCATCACGGCCGGGTGACGCGCGTGATCTCAGCCCGTTGCGGCTTTGGCCGCCACGAGGTCCGACGGTCGCAGCCGATAGACCTGCAGGACCAGTGCGTAGTACTTGTCGGTCTCACCCACCCACTCCATGCCCAGGCGTTGAGCCACGGCGATGGCGCGGGCGTTGCCGGGGCGGACCACGGCGAAGACCTCGTCGGTGGCCTGGCCGAACGCGTAGTTGGCGACGGCGGTGGCCGCCTCGGTGGCGAAGCCGTGACCCCAGTGCTCGGGAGCGAGCTGCCAGCCGATCTCGACGTCCTCCTCGTGGGGAGGCATCGGTCGCAGCTCCATCCCGCCGATGAGCTCACCGTCCTCGCGGCGGACGACCGCCCAGCGCCCGAGAGGGGGCACGAGCGTCTCCTGCGCCGCCGACCAGCGGGTGAGGTGCTGCGACATCTCCTCGACGTCGGTCGGCCGGGTCGTCGACGGGGTGAGCCAGCGCGACACCGAGGCGTCTCCGAAGACGGTCAGCGCGGCCGGGGCGTCGGCGACGCGCCACGGGCGCAGCAGCAGGCGTGCTGTCTCGATCGATTCGGCCACGACGACGACCCTAAGCGATCAGCTCAGTGGTGCTTGCGCCGCTCCTGCTGCAGCAACGGAACCGCTTCGCGGCGTGCCGATGGCGTTCCGCAGCCGCGAACAGGGCAGGGTGTGCACCGATGAGCGCCACTCCCGAGGTCCGCGAGCTGCTCGCTGCGCTGACCGCGCTGCGTGAGCGGCTCGCTGCTGCGCGCTTCCCGCTGGCAGTGGAGGGCGCCGCCGAGGACGCCCGGGAGCGCGACCGGCTGCTCGGCCAGCTCGACGACTACGTCCTGCCGCGCCTGCGACGCCTCGGGGCGCCGCTGCTCGCCGTCGTCGGGGGCTCGACGGGCGCAGGCAAGTCGACGCTGGTCAACACGATCGTCGGCACGGTTGTGAGTGCCTCGGGTGTGCTGCGTCCCACCACTCGGGGGCCGGTGCTGGTCCATCATCCCGATGACGCCGCCTGGTTCGCCGACCTGCAGGTCCTCCCGCACCTGCCCCGCCAGACGGGAACGCTCGCCGAGCCGGGCACCCTGGGCCTGGTCTCCTCGCCGTCGCTGCCGCCCGGGCTGGCGCTGCTCGATGCGCCCGACATCGACAGTGTGGTCGCGGCCAACCGCGACCTCGCCGCTCAGCTGCTCGCCGCCGCCGACCTCTGGGTCTTCGTGACGACGGCGGCCCGCTATGCCGACGCGGTGCCGTGGGACGCCCTCACCGAGGCCAGTGAGCGCTCCGCCGCAGTGGCGGTCATCCTCGACCGCGTGCCCGAGGGTGCAGCAGAGCCGATCGTCGAGGACCTCACGACGATGCTGCGCGACAACGGGCTCGAGCAGTCGCCTCTTTTCGTGATCCCCGAGGTCACCCTCGCCGCCAACGGCATGCTGCCGCCGACGTCGGTCGAGTCGTTGAAGCGATGGCTCACGGGGCTTGCCGCCGACCCGCAGGCCAGGGCCGTCGTCGTCAGACGCACGCTCGAGGGGACCCTGACGTCCTACGGCCTGCGCGTCCCCGCCCTCGCCGCGCGCCTGAAGGTTCAGGAAGAGCAGGCGGCCGGGTTGCGCCTGATCGTGGACCAGGCCTATGCCGATGCGGTGGGCGAGATCGACGAGGCCGTGCGAGACGGCGCCATGCTCCGGGGTGAGGTTCTCGCACGCTGGCAGGAGTTCGTCGGCTCCGGGGAGCTGCTGCGCACGCTGGAGTCGCGCGTCGGTCGCCTGCGCGACCGGTTCGTCGCAGCCGTACGCGGCCGGCCCGCACCGGTGGAAGAGCTGTCCGAGGCACTGGAGACGGGCGTCGAGACCCTCGTGCGCGTACGCGCAGACGCCGCAGCGGAGCGCGTGGCCCGTCAGTGGGCCACTACGAAAGCGGGCGAGACGCTCCTGGCCGCGGCCGGCCGCACGAGCTCCAGTCGCACGGGTGAGGACTTCGCGCAGCGCAGCTCGCGCGCCGTGCGTGACTGGCAGGGCGGCGTGCTCGACCTCGTCCGCCGTGAGGGTGAGGGACGGCGAACCACCGCGCGGCTCCTCTCCTACGGTGTCAACGGCGCGGCCCTGGTCGTCATGGTGGCGGTCTTCAGCCAGACGGGTGGTCTCACCGGCGGCGAGGTCGTCGTTGCCGGTGGGGCGTCGGCGCTGGGCCAGAAGCTGCTCGAAGCCCTGCTCGGCGACCAGACCGTGCGCACCCTCGCCGCCGCCGCACGCCAGGACCTGCGGGCCCGGGTGGAGGTGCTGTTCGACGGTGAGCGCGACCGCTGGCTCGAAGTTCTCGACGCAGCTGCGGGTGCCGGGGACAGCGCGACGGCGCAGGAGCTCTTGGCCGTGGAGCGGGTCGTGCGGTCCGCGCGCGACGCCGAGGAAAGCAGCTGATGAGCGGTTCCCGACGGCGCGCGGCGCCTGCCGTGCCCGCGATCCATGACCGCCTCGACGCCCTGCAGCAGCTGGCCGACCTCCTCGACCGCCGGGTTGCCGACACGCTCGTCGCGGACGCCCGTGGCGTCCTCGACCGTGCTGGCTCGCGGCTGCGTCTGTCCGGTGAGCACACCGTGGTTGCGCTCGCAGGGTCGACGGGCAGCGGAAAGTCGTCGCTGTTCAACGCGCTGACCGAGCTCGAGCTCAGTGGGGTCGGCGTGAGGCGGCCGACGACGAGCGAGGCGCACGCCTGCGTGTGGGGCGCGGACGGTGCCGGACCCCTGCTCGACCGCCTCGAGGTGCCCAACCGGCACCGCATCGACCGCGAGACCGCGCTCGACGGCGACGACCTGTCCTACCTGCGGGGCCTGGTGCTGCTGGACCTACCCGACCACGACTCCACCTCGGCGACCCACCGGCGCACCGTCGAGCGGCTGGTCGAGCTTGTCGATGTCATCGTCTGGGTCGTCGACCCGCAGAAATACGCGGACGCCGCGCTGCACGAGCGCTACCTTCGCCGGTTCGCAGGCCACGGCTCGGTCACGGTCGTCGTGCTCAACGCCATCGACAAGCTGAGCCCCGAGGACGCCGACGCGTGCGTGGCGGACCTGCGCCGGCTGCTCGTCGAGGACGGCTTCAGTGACGCCACGGTCGTGGCCACCTCGGCCCGCACGGGTGAGGGGGTCGGTGACCTTCGCGCCCTGATCGCCGACGCGGTCCGGCGCAGGGAGGCAGCGGTCGCCCGGCTGCAGGCCGACATCACCCGGGTGGTCGTGCCGCTGGCCGAGGCTGTCGGCCCCGGTGCTGCCGACACCGTGGGCCGACGCGAGCGGGCGGCGCTGCGCTCGGCGCTGGGGCGGGCAGCCGGGGTGCCCGCGGTCACCGAGGCCGTCAGGCGCTCCTACCTGCGCAGCGGTGCGGGCCACACCGGCTGGCCGGCGTCGAGGTGGCTGCGTCACCTGAGACCCGACCCGCTGCGCAAGCTGCACCTGGGCAAGGACCAGAACGCCGCATCCGGGACGGACACCGCGCGGTTGCCGGGCCGCACCTCCCTCGGCCCGCCGACCGCGGTCGCGCGCGCGGGGGTCGACGACGCCGTACGCGACGCGGTCGAGATCGTGGCCGGCGAGCTGCCACCGCGGTGGGCGGAGCTGGTGCGGGCGCAGGCGGCCACGGCGGCGCTGCAGGCCACCGATGCGCTAGACGTGGCCGTAGCCACGACCGATCTCGAGGTGTCGCGTACGCCGATGTGGTGGCGGGCCTGGGACCTCGTCCAGCTGTTGGTCATGCTGGTCGCGGTGGTCGGCGCGGCGTGGCTGGCGATTCTGGCCGGGCTGAGCTATCTGCGCGTCTCGACGTCCTCCGGTCCCGATGTCGGGCCGGTGGCGCTGCCCACCCTCATGCTTGTCGGCGGCGTCGTCGCAGGTCTGTTGCTCGCAGCGCTGGGCAGGGTCCTGCTTCGCGTCGGCGCCCGTCGTCGGGCGGCGCGCGCGCAGGAGCGGCTGGAGCAGGCCGTAGGAGTTGTGGCGGAGCGCGAGATCGTCATCCCGGTCCAGGAGGAGGCGATCCGCCACCGGCGGGCCCGCGAGCTGGTGGGCCGGCTGTCGGCCACCGGCGGCTAGACCTCAGCGCCGGGTGTGGGCCGTGTCCAGCCAGTGCGGGCCGTGCTCGCCCATCAGGTCAGCGGTCTTGGGTCGGGCAAACAGGAAGCCCTGTCCGAACGTGCAGCCGAGGGCCTCGAGCGCCGTGCGCTGGTCGTCGGTCTCCACCCCTTCGGCCACCGTCGTGATGCCGAGCGTCGACGCCAGCTCGACGATGGCGCGTACGAGCAGCGTGTCGTCGGCATCGCAGCCGATGCCGCTGGTGAACGACTTGTCGATCTTCAGGACGTCGATGGGCAGCCGGCGCAGATAGCTCAGCGAGGAATAGCCGGTGCCGAAGTCGTCGAGGGCGAAGCGGACGCCGAGCTGGCGCAGGCCGTCGATGCGCGACAGCGCAGCGGTCGTGTCGTGCAGGACCACGCTCTCGGTGATCTCGAGCGTCAGGTGCGAGGGGGGGAGTCCGCTGTCCTCGAGGGCTCTGACCACCTCGGCGGCGAAGCCGTCATCGAGCAGCTGCCTGACCGACACGTTGACGTTCACGGGCAGGTCGTTCCAGATATGGGCCTGTGCTGTTGCCTCGCGCAACACCCACGTACCGATCCCGATGATGTCCCCCGTGTCTTCGGCAACGGGGATGAAGTCGAGCGGTGCGACCATGACGCCGTCGCGGTTCCAGCGGACCAGCGCCTCCGTCCCGACGGTGCGCCCCGTCGCGAGCGAGACGATCGGTTGGTAGGCGACCAGCAGCTCGCCACGTTCGATGACGTGGCGCAGGTCGCTCTCGAGCAGGGTCCGGGCCAGGACCGCTTCGGCCATGTGGTCGGCGAAGACCGCCGACCTGCCGCGGCCGCTCACCTTGGCCGAGTGCAGAGCCACGTCGGCATGGCGGAGGACGTCTCCTGCGGCGTCGCCCGCGCGCGCCGTCGTGACGCCGATGCTGACCGTGGCGAGGAGCTCACGGCCGCGCACCGCGAAAGGCACCGACAGCGCCCGGGCGAGCCGCTCGGCGGTCTGGCATGCGGCTTCCGTCAGGGCGTCGTCGCCGGCGAGCAGGATGCCGAACTCGTCGGCACCCAGGCGCGCGACGAGCTCGCCCGACGGCAGCGCGACCCGGATCCGGCCCGCCATCAGTCGCAGCAGCTCGTCGCCCGCGACGTGGCCCGACGTCTCGTTCACGACCTTGAAGCCGTCGATGTCGATCAGCAGCGCGGCGAGCGGCTGGACCTCCCCGGCGACGTCGGGCGTCAGGGCCTTCTCGAGCTCGGTGAGCAGTCGTTGACGGTTGGGCAGCCCGGTCAGCTCGTCGTGCTCGGCCTGGTGACGAGCGCGGCACAGGGCGTCTTCGAGCGCCTTGACCGTGCGGGCGTCGGTGAGGGCGACGCTGGCATGCTCGGCCAGGGCCGTCAGGAGCTCCTGAGCCGCCTCGTCGTAGCGACGTCCCGGCCGCCGCGAGGCCACCACGAGGCTGCCGACGGGGCGCCCGTTCTCCCGGACGGGCGCGGCCATGGCGGCGGTGAACCCCTCGTCCGCCGCGTGCGGGTGGGCGAAGTCGCTGCGCGCATAGTCGGACTCCACCACCAGGGCGTTCGCCGCGATGCTCCGGCGGCTCATGCCGCGGTCGACGGGGGCCTGGCGCAGCTGCGCGAGGGAAGCCGCCGAGATGCCGAGGTGTGCCACGATCTCGGAGCGGTGGGGCTGGTTGGGGTCGAGCAGCCGGAGCGAGACCCGCTCCGCGCCGAGGAGCTCCCCGGCAGCAGCGACGACAGCGTCCAGCACGTCGCGCAGCGTCATCCGTGCGGCGATCGACTGGTGGATGAGGGACAGTCGCTCGGAGCCGTACGCGCGCTGGCGCAGCCAGGTCATCGCCTCCTCGGCCCGTGCCAGGCGGTCGGCCAGCACGGCCCGATCGCGCGCACTGGCCTCGAGCAGCCCGTGGCTGCGCAGGGCGAGGGACAACGTCTGCGCCATCGCCTCGAGAACGGCGGCCTCGTCACCGGTCAGGCCGGGCATGCCTGCGTCGACGAGCACGAGGGCAGCCCCGTCGGCATCGAACAGTGGCGCGGCCGCCAGCACGGGCAGATCGCGGGTCGGGGCTGGCGGGGAGGCGCTTGCGGCGACGTGGTGTCGGGCGGCGATGTTGCCGGCCTCGCCGTGAGCGACGTCCACAGCGCGTACGCGCAGCGAGCCCCGCCCCGCGCGGGCGGCTCGCAGCTCGGCGGGTGACAGCGGGCCGACGAACCGCCCCGCGCTCATGGCCAGGACATCGTCGGAGGTGATCACTGCTGCGGCGTCGACGTCGAAGCAGGCGGCCGCGACGTCGGCGCCGGCGGCAAGCGCCGAGGGGACGTCGCCTGCGCAGCTGACTGCGGCCGCGCACCTGGCGAGCCACAGGCTGGCCCACCTGCCCGTGCCACGCTCGGGCGCACTGTCTTCTCCGGCGCTACCCACGTCTTCGTGGCCTGCTTGCGGCGGGCTGACGGTCACGCTCCCAGTCATCGGCCTGCATACCGCCCGTCTTAGGTCATGCGGCCCCGGCGTCGGCAACATGCGCATCGCCACAGATGCCGCCCGCGTGGCCGGTGCCGTCGGCCGCCGACGCACCGACACGGGCGTTGCTGCGGGCGCCTCGTGGCCGACCTTGCGCACTGAGTGGCGGTCAGCTGTCGAGGGCCAGCACCAGGGGGAGCACGGCGCTGGCGCCGGCCTGGCGCAGCGCACGCCCGGCCACCGTCAGCGTCCAGCGCGAGTCGGCGAGGTCATCGACCAGGAGCACCGGCCCGCCCGCGACGCGGACCACGCCCGCGACATCGGCGGGCACCGTGATGCGGTCCCAGACGCCGGCCAGCCGGAAGGCGCTGTTGCCGCCGCGTGACCCGAGCGGACCGTCTCCCGCATAGGCGAGCTGCCCGGCGAGCGTGAGACGTCCGATGGCGGCGAGCCGTTCTGCCATGGAGCGCACCAGCTGCGGGCGTGTGCGCGACGGCATCGCCACGACGCACGCCGGCCGCTGTTCCCACTGCCAGTGTGTGAGCACCTCGACCATCGCGCCGACGATGACGTCGTCCACGGGGGCGTCGAGGGCGTCGGCGCAGAGCAGCGCACGAAGCTGGGAACCCCAGCCAAGGTCGGAGAGCCGGGCGATAGCGCGCCCCGGCTCGGTGCGCTCGCCGGCCGCGATCTTGCCGGTCGCCGGAACGCCGCGTTCACGCATCCCCGTGGGCCACAGGGTTCGGGGTTCGACGTCGACGCCGGGCCGGGCCAGCGTGGCCCGCGCTGTCGCGGCCGCCTGGGCGGAGACGCGTGCGGGATACCACGGTCCCGCACACCGGTCGCAGCGACCGCATGGCTGGGCCTGCGGGTCATCGAGCTGGCGACGGAGGAATAGCATGCGGCACTCGTCGGTGCGCTGATAGTCGCGCATCGCCTGCTGCTCGCGCTCGCGTGCCTCCCGCACCCGCGCGTAGCGCTCGGCGTCGTAGTGCCACGGCTCGCCCGTCGACTCCCAGCCGCCCTTCACGCGCCGCACAGCACCGTCGACGTCGAGCACCTTGAGCATCGTCTCGAGGCGGGCACGGCGCAGGTCCACGCGGGTCTCGAGGGCGGCGGTGGAGAGCACCCCGCCGGCCTCGGTAAGGGCGTCGAGCGTGCGGCGCACGACGTGCTCCTCAGGAAAGCCGACATCGGCGAACCAGGACCAGATCGCGGCATCCTCTGCTCCCGGCAGGAGCAGCACGTCCGCATTGGCCACACCTCGACCCGCACGCCCCACCTGCTGGTAGTAGGCGATGGGCGACGGTGGAGACCCGACATGGACCACGAAGCCCAGGTCTGGCTTGTCGAACCCCATCCCCAGGGCAGAGGTCGCCACGAGGGCCTTGACCTCGTTCGCGAGGAGCGCATGTTCGGCGCGCAGCCGCTCTGCCGTGTCGGTGCGGCCGGAGTAGGCGAGCACGTCATGGCCGGCGACGCGCAGGAGTGCGGCGACGTCCTCGGCCGCGGAGACGGTCAGTGCATAGATGATGCCGCTGCCCGTGAGGTCCCCGAGATGCTCGGACAACCAGCCCAGCCGGGCATCGGCACCGGCAAGCTCCAGGACGCCGAGGCGCAGGCTCTCGCGCTCGAGCGACCCGCGCTGTACGAGCACGTCATGCTGGCCACCGGCTCCGAGCTGCTCAGCCACGTCGATGACGACGCGCTCGTTCGCGGTCGCGGTCGTCGCCAGCACCGGCACGCCTGGACGCAGCGTGGTCAGCGCGTCCCGGATGCGTCGGTAGTCCGGGCGGAAGTCGTGGCCCCAGTCGGAGATGCAATGCGCCTCGTCGACGACCAGCAGGCCGGTGTGCGCGGCGATGCGGGGGAGCAGCCGATCGCGGAAGTCGGGGTTGTTGAGCCGCTCGGGGCTCACGAGCAGGATGTCGACGGAGTCGGTTGCCAGGCGCTCCTCGACCTGCGCCCATTCCTCGAGATTCGCGGAGTTCAGGCTAGTCGCGCGGATGCCCGCACGCTGCGCCGCCGCCACCTGGTTGCGCATCAGTGCGAGCAGCGGTGACACCAGCAGCGTCGGGCCTGACCCGCCCGCGCGCAGCAGCGCCGTCGCGACGAAATAGACCGCCGACTTGCCCCATCCCGTGCGCTGCACGACGAGCGCGCGGCGACGGTCGTGGACCAGCGCCGTGATGGCGTCCCACTGGTCGTCGCGCAGGCGCGCCTCGTCGCGTCCGACAAGGGCGCGCAGGACGGTCTCGGCGTCGTCACGAGTGGGAAGCGAAGGGGGCATGTCGCCCAGTGTGGTCTGCCGCACCGACAAGTCGGCCCGGAGCGGCCTGGAGCGGGTTCGGCGGACGCGGTGGCAGACTGTCGAACAGGAGATCCCCGACCTCGACAGAAGGAACGACCGTGGCCCTGAGTCTGCAGAAGGGCGGCAACGTCTCGCTGAGCAAGGCTGCGCCCGACCTCAAGGCAGTCGTCGTCGGCCTTGGCTGGGACGCCCGGGTGACGACCGGCGCAGAGTTCGACCTCGACGCCAGCGCGCTGGCCTGCGGCGCCGACGGCAAAGTCCTGAGCGACCTGTGGTTCGTGTTCTTCAACCAGCTCAGCAGTCCCGACGCGAGCATCGAGCACACCGGCGACAACCTGACGGGGGCGGGTGAAGGCGACGACGAGTCGATCAAGATCGACCTCGCGCGCATCCCCACCGAGGTGGTCCGCATCGTCTTTCCCGTCTCGATCTACGACGCGGACGCTCGCCGCCAGAACTTCGGCCAGGTGTCCAACGCCTTCATCCGGATCGTGGACCAGGCGACCGGGACCGAGCTCGCCCGCTACGACCTCACCGAGGACGCCTCGGTGGAGACATCGATGATCTTCGGCGAGGTCTACCGCCACGCAGCCGAGTGGAAGTTCCGCGCCGTGGGGCAGGGCTATGCCTCCGGCCTACGGGGCATCGCGCTCGACTACGGCGTCAACCTGTCCTGAGGGCGCGCGGCGCCTGATCGGTCTGTAGAGGCAGAAGACGGCTCAGCACACGGCGCCCTCACCTACGCGACGGCACGGTTGCACCGTCGAGACCGCGAAAAGTCGCTGACGTTCGCATCACCGTGGCGTGGAACGCCTGCGCGGCCCGGCTGGGTCGGGCATGGCGCAGCCGCGCGAGCACGATGGTGCGCGTGAGCACGGGCGGGTCGAACGGGATCTGGCGCAGCGCGGCGCGGCCCCGCAGGGCGAGCAGCGGCACGACCGCCACACCGAGCCCGGACTCGACGAAGCTGAGGACCGCGTCCATGTCACCGCCCTCGACGGCGAACGTCGGCTCGAACCCGGCCTTGTGACACGCCGCGACCGTCGTCGTCCGCAGGTCGTAGCCGTCGCGGAACATGACGAGGGGATGACGACGCAGATCTGTCACTTTCATCACGGGTGCTGTGACGCTGCGATCGGCCGCAGCCACTGCCACCACGAGCTCCTCGGTGAGCAGCGGCGAGGTCACCAGATCGGGTCCCTGATGGCGTGGCGGCCGCACGATGATGGCGAGATCGAGCGCGCCGTCGGCCAGCCGACCGGCGAGCTGACGCGAGCTCGCTTCCTCGACGACAAGCTGGATCGCGGGATACTCGGCGTGGAACTGCTGCAGCGAGTCGGCGAGCAGGGTCGTGCACAGGCTCGGCAGCGAACCTATCCGCACCCGACCGGCGCGCAGCCCGACGAGATCGTCGACCTCGCGCCGGGCACTGTCCATATCCGACAGGATCCGACGCGCGTACGGCAGCAGCACCTCGCCTACCGCAGTGATACGCACGCCGCCCACGCCGCGGTCGAACAGGCTCGTCGCCAGCTCGTGCTCGAGGTTCGCGACCTGCTTGCTCAACGACGGCTGCGCGACATGAAGCCGCGCCGCAGCCCGGGTGAAGTTGCGTTCCTCAGCGACAGCGACGAAGCAGAGGAGTTGCTGCAGCTGCATGCCGATAGGCTACGGCTATCAAACGGAGAGCCACAAGCAGTTGGACGCTATGGTTCACTGTGCCTAGTTTTGCTGCATGACGAGCATGGACGTTCTCCCGCGCCGCGCTTTCGCGCCCACTTCGCACGCCGGTCTGATCGCCTGGGTCGACGACATTGCTGGACTCACGCAGCCCGACGTTGTCGAGTGGTGCGACGGCTCCGACGAGGAGTGGTCGCGACTGACCGAGCGACTGGTGAACAGCGGCACACTGATGGCGCTCAATCCGGCGAAGCGACCGAACAGCTTCGTCGCTGCTTCTGACCCGCGCGACGTGGCGCGGGTGGAGAGCCGGACCTTCATCTGTTCCGAACGCGAGGCGGACGCCGGTCCGACCAACAACTGGCATGAACCTCAGCAGATGCGTGCGACGCTGCACGAGCTGTTCCGCGGTTGCATGCGTGGTCGCACGATGTATGTCGTTCCCTTCTGCATGGGCCCCATCGGCTCCCCGCAGTCGGTTCTCGGAGTCGAGATCACGGATAGCGCCTACGTCGCGATCTCCATGCGGATCATGACGCGCATGGGCACGCCGGCCCTCGACGCGCTCGGTGACGACGGTCATTTCGTGCCCGCGGTGCACTCCGTCGGCCGTCCGCTCTCGCCCGGCGAGTCCGATGTGGCGTGGCCGTCCAACAGCGACAACAAATACATCGTGCACTTTCCCGAGAGCAGGCAGATCTGGTCCTACGGCTCGGGCTATGGCGGCAACGCTCTGCTGGGCAAGAAGTGCCTTGCCCTGCGCATCGCCTCGGTCATGGCTCGCGACGAGGGGTGGCTTGCTGAGCACATGCTCATCCTCAAGCTGACATCCCCCCAGAACGAGGTGCACTACATCACCGCAGCCTTTCCATCGGCCTGCGGCAAGACCAACATGGCGATGCTGCAACCGACGCTTCCCGGGTGGAAAGCGGAGACGATCGGTGACGACATCGCGTGGATGCGGCTCGGTGAGGACGGCCGGGTCTATGCCATCAACCCCGAAGCGGGTCTGTTCGGCGTCGCACCCGGAACCGGGAAGCGCACCAACGAGAGCGCGGTCGATACGTTGTGCGCGAACGCCATCTTCACGAACGTCGCGCGCACGGATGACGGCGACGTCTGGTGGGAGGGGCTGACGGACGAGCCGCCGGCGCACCTGATCGACTGGCGCGGGCGTGACTGGACGCCGGCGAGCAACGAACCTGCGGCGCATCCCAACTCACGCTTCACCGTCGCGATCACGCAGTGCCCTGTGCTTGCACCGGAGTGGGACGACCCGGCCGGTGTGCCGATCTCGGCCATCCTGTTCGGTGGTCGTCGCGCCTCGGCAGTTCCCCTCGTGCTCGAGGCGTTCAGCTGGCAGCACGGTGTCTTCCTCGCGTCCAACGTCGCCTCCGAAGGGACTGCAGCTGCGGAGAACACGATCGGGGCGCTGCGGCGAGACCCCTTTGCGATGCTGCCGTTCTGCGGCTACAACATGGGTGACTACTTCGCGCACTGGCTGGCACTCGGCGCGAGAAGCGCTGCTGAAGGAGACGGCACGCGACTTCCGCAGATCTTCAGCGTCAACTGGTTCCGCCAGGACGCCGAAGGCCGATTTGTCTGGCCCGGATTCGGCGAGAACGGCCGCGTCCTTGCGTGGATCGTCGACCGACTAGAAGGCCGAGCCGGGGTGGTCTCCTCTCCCATCGGACTGCTGCCCGAGCCCGGATCGCTCGATCTCGACGGGCTCGACCTGTCACCGGAACAGGTGGCGATGCTGCTCACCGTCGACACCGCGGTGTGGCGTCAAGAGGCGGCTCTCATCGCGGAGCACTACGCCTCGCTCGGCTCCGGGCTGCCGGCCGCGCTCCGGGCCGAGCTCACACTGTTGGATCGCCACCTGGGCTGAGCTGTTCGTGCCGACGGTGACTGTGCAGCTGGGCCGAGACCTCCAGTTCGGGCCCGGTGCAGCGGCGTATGTCCGCCACGGACACGTCCGGCGCGAGTTCGAGAAGCACCAGTCCGCTAGGCGTCACGTCGATCACGGCCAGGTCGGTGATGACGCGATCCACGACGGCCCGGCCGGTGAGCAGCAGATCGCACTCGTTCACCAGCTTGGGCTTACCGGCGCGGGTGACATGCGACATCAGCACCAGCACCCGCCGCGCCCCGGCGACGAGGTCCATGGCCCCGCCCATTCCCTTGACCAGGGTGCCCGGACCCATCCAGTTGGCCAAGTCGCCCTTGGCGCTCACCTGCATCGCACCGAGGATCGCCGTGTCGATGTGGGCACCGCGAATCATGGCGAAGGACAGCGCCGAGTCGAAGAATGACGCGCCAGCACGTGTGGTCACCGTCTCCTTGCCAGCGTTGATGATGTCGGGGTCGACCTCATGCTCATCTGGATAAGGCCCCACCCCCAGAATGCCGTTCTCGCTGTGCAGGACGACGGTCGTGTCGCCAGGCAGATGATCGGGGATCAGCGTGGGCAGGCCGATGCCGAGGTTGACGTACTCCCCGTCGCGCAGTTCCAGCGCAGCGCGCGCTGCCATCTCGTGCCTTGTCCAGGCCATGTCAGTGCGGCGTCATCGAGGTCATGCGCTTCTCGACCTGCTTGTCGTCAGCCTGCTCCGGGGTCAGCGCCAGCACCTGATGGACGAAGACGCCTGGCAGGTGGACCGCATCGGGATTGAGCTCGCCGGCATCGACCACGTGCTCGGCCTCGACGATCGTGATGCGTCCCGCCGTGGCAGCGAGCGGGTTGAAGTTCCGGGCTGCACCATGGAAGATCACGTTGCCGTGACGGTCTGCCACAGCGGCACGCACCAGTGCGAAGTCCGTGACGATTCCGTGCTCCAGGACGTACGCCCGGCGCTGCCCGCCGAGGTCGAGGGTCCTGACCTCCTTGGCCGGTGAGGCCTGCGCGACGGAGCCGTCGGAATCGTAGCGCCAGGGCAGGCCGCCCTCGGCGACGACGGTGCCGATGCCGGTCGGCGTGAAGAAGGCCGCAATCCCGGCACCTCCCGCGCGCAGCCGTTCCGCGAGCGTTCCCTGCGGCGTGAGCTCGACCAGCAGCTCACCGGCGAGGAACTGGCGGGCGAACTCGCGGTTTTCTCCGATGTAGGACGCGATCACCCGGTCGATGCGGTGGGCGGCGAGCAGGACGCCGAGGCCGGCACCGTCGACGCCGCAGTTGTTCGACACGATCGTCAGATTGGTCGCACCCTGCTCGTACAGCGCGTTGATGAGGACCGACGGGATGCCGGAGAGTCCGAAGCCACCCACGGCGATGCTGGAGCCCGACACGATGCCGGCAACCGCCTCAGCGGCATCGCTCACGATCTTGTCCATCGCCGTTCCTCTCGTTCGTCGCACGTCGTCCGCAGCTGCCACGGGTCACTCAGAGACCGAGCAGGACCTCGGCGTTGCGGAAGCTGATCTTCTCCCGGTCGGCCTCACTGATGGGCGCGCTGTCGAGGAAGGCCGCCGCGGTCGCGATGCTCTCGAAGGGATAGTCCGTGCCGAACAGGATGTGGTCCGAGCCCAGCGCCAGCATCGCGCAGAGCAGCGGCGCGGGCGAGCACACGCCGCTGGTCGTGATGTAGAGGTTGTGCCGCAGATATTCGGAGGGCTTGCCGCGGGCAAGCTCGATGCCACGGTGGTCGTGGAAGTCCCAGCGCGAGTCCAGGCGCCAGAGTGCATAGGGCAGCCCCTCTCCCATGTGGCCCAGCAGCAGCTTCGCGTTCGGGAAGTCGTCGAACACTCCGCCGAACACCAGCCGCAGCGCGTGCGACGCGGTGTCGGTGCCCCAGCTCCACATGGGCCCGATGAGCTCGGGGTGTTCCGAGAGGACGTGCGCGCTGTCATAGCCGTTCGCCGGGTGCAGATAGACCGGCACGTCGAGATCCTCGGCGCGCTCCCACAGCACGCGCAGGGACGGGTCGTCGAGGTATCTGCCGTTCGTGTGGGCGTTGACGAGCGCGCCTCGCAGGCCGAGCTGGTTGACAGCACGGTCGAGCTCCTTGGCGGCGGCCTCGCCGTCCTGCAACGGCAGGGCCGCAAAACCGGAGAACCGCGTGGGGTGCTCGGCGATGATCCCGGCCAGGACGTCGTTGACTGCAGCGGCCTGCGCGACGGCGGTCATCGCGTCAGGCTCTGCCTGGATGCCGGGAGAGTTCAAGGACAGCACCTCGATGTCGATGCCCGCCTCGTCCATCTGCGGAAGCCGCTCGTCGGTGAAGTCGAGCAACCGGCGGGACGCGTCGCGCCATGCTCCGGGCTGTGCGATGGCCGCGGTCCCTGCGCCGTACGCAGCCAGATCCGGCGTGACGAAGTGCTCCTCGAGCGCGATTTTCCGCATGTGATCGACTCCGTAACGATTCATGATGATGCATTGACTTCACGCATCGTGGATGCCACTGTGTCGCCTGTCAAGCGTTACAGGCTTGTTGCCGATGTTCTTGCTCACACCCCAGCCGCGACGGCGGCGCCCTCATCGCGGAGGAACTATGTCCGTCTCACCCTTGCGCCGCCGTAGGGTCACGTCAGCCCTCGGCCTCACCCTGTCGCTTCTGGCACTGCCCGCCTGTGCCGGATCGAGCGATTCGACGAGTTCTCAGGCCACCAGCGCGGCGGGGGCATCAGGCGCCGTCGCTGGGGCCGGCGTCGATCTGGCCGCGGCGAAGGCGCAGATCGCGCCGCTGCTCAACGCGCCGTCGGCGTTTCCGATCGACACCCCGCTCGGTGCGTCCGCCAAGGGCAAGCGCATCGCCTACATGGACTGCGGCTCGACGGTCTGCGGGCTGTTCTTCACTCTCGGCGAGCCCGCGGCCAAAGCACTCGGAATGAGTCTCACCCGCATCAAGGCCGGGCTCAGCGCCGACTCGGTGGCTGCGGCTTTCGACTCGGTCGTGCAGGCGAAGTACGACGGCGTCTTCGTCCCTGCCATCCAGCCCTCGCTCTGGAAGCGCGGGCTCGACCAGCTCGTGGCCGCCAAGATCCCGGTCGTCACCTCCGGCGTCACGGGTGCCGACCCGGCAAAGGTCGGCGTCAGCATGGTCTCCGACGCGGCCATCAACCGGGCCGGCAAGCTGATGGCGTCCTACGTCGTGGCAGACACCGGAGACAAGTCCGACGTCGTCATCTACATCACGCCCGAGATCGCCTTCAACCCGGTGCTGCAGAAGGCGTTCCTGACCGAGATGAAGACGCTGTGCCCGTCATGCAAGGCACGCGCTGTCAACGTCCCTGCGGCGACGATGGGCACCCGCGCTCCCGCGCTGATCACCGACGACCTGCAGGCGCACCCCAAGACGACGTCCGTGGTCTTCGGTGAGGCGAACCAGGCAGCCGGTCTGCCGGCAGCCCTCAAGACGGCGAACATCAGCGTCAAGACGTTCGCTGTCTTCCCTGACCCCGCGACGCTGTCGCTCATCAAGTCCGGTGACCTGACTGCCGGTCTGGGCGTGGATCTGCCTGTGGTGGCCTGGACGCTGATGGACTCGCTCGCCCGGTTGACGACAGGACAGCCGGCCGCCCCGGGCGCCAAGGGCGACCTGCCGCCCATGCAGTTCCTCACCGCCGCGAACCTGCCGGCCGACGTCAGCCGCGGCTGGACCGGTTATCCCGACTTTCCGCAGCGGTTCATGACGCTGTGGAAGACCACCTCCTGACAGCCACAGCCGGCCGGTTTGCACAGGAAGGAAGCCCGATGAGCGCCGTCCTCGTCGACGTCCGTCACGTCAGCAAGAGCTTTCCCGGCGTACGCGCTCTCGACGACGTGTCGTTGCGCGTGCACTCAGGCGAGGTTGTGGCGCTGCTCGGGCACAACGGCTCGGGAAAGAGCACGTTGATCAAAGTCCTGGCCGGGCTCTACAAGCCCGACCCCGGGGGAGCGGTGCTGTTTCCCGGTGTCGGGCAGGGCAGGTCGGGCGAGAGCGCCGGACTCGGCCGGCTGCACGTCATCCATCAGGACCTCGGGCTGATCCCCATGCTCAACACGCTCGAGAACCTGGACCTCACCCGTCCGTTCGGCGCGTCGTCGATGCTCCCGGTGCGGGGCCGCCGGGAGCGGCGCCGCGCCCTCGAGCTGCTCGACCGCTTCGACGCGCGCTTCGACGTCCACGTGCCCGTCGCGAACCTCACACCGGCCGAGCGCACCCTCGTCGCCATCGTGCGTGCGCTGGACTGCTGGACCTCGCCGGACAACGTGCTCGTCCTCGACGAGCCGACCGCCGCTCTGCGTGGTGAGGAGGTGGACAAGCTGCTCGATGTCGTACGCGAGGTCGCCTCGCGGGGAGCGGGCGTCCTGTTCATCTCCCACCGGCTCGACGAGGTCGTGCGCCTCGCCGACCGCGTGGTCGTGCTGCGCGACGGCGCAGTGGTCGCGGACAAGCTTCGTGGACAGTTCGACCATGAAGCGCTCGTCACGCTGATAGCGGGCCGGGAGATAGCGCACAACGCCGCCGTGGCCGATAGCGAGCATGGCGCGCCTCGGCTCACGGTCACGAACCTGCGCGCGCCGATGCTCGACGGCATCGACCTGCAGGTGCACGCCGGTGAGGTCGTCGGCATCTGCGGTCTCATCGGTTCCGGCATGGACCACCTCGCCGGCGTCCTTTTCGGCGCACTTCCGCGCCAGGGCGGCGAGGTGCTCGTCGATGGCAAGCCGGTGGACGGCGGCTCACCCTCGCAGTCGATCGCCGCCGGCATGGGGTTCGTGCCGGCGGACCGCCGCCGTCATGGTGCCGTCGTCACGATGAACGCCAGAGAGAATCTCACCCTGCCTCGGCTCTCGCCGTTCCGGCGCGCCGCGGGCCGGCTCGATGCCAAGGCCGAGCGGGTGGCTGCACGGCAGTGGCTCGAGGACGTCACCGTACGCCCCAGCACACCTGAAACACAGTTCGCACTTTTTAGTGGTGGGAACCAACAGAAGATCGTGCTGGCCAAGTGGCTGCGTCTGACGCCGAAGGTCCTGCTTCTGCAGGAGCCGACGCAGGGTGTGGACGTGGGCGCAAAGGCTGGGATCTATGAGTTGCTCGCGCGTGCGGCTGGAAGCGGTGCCGGCATCCTGGTCGCATCGTCTGACACCAAGGAACTCGCGGCGATCTGCGACCGGGTCCTGGTCCTACGGCACGGAGTTGTCATCGGCGAAGTACGCCGACCACAGCTGACGGAGGCGCGCCTGGTCCATGCCGTGCTCACGCCAGATGACGCGTCCTCAGTGTCTGCCCAGCCAACCGGAGTCCTGTCATGAACTCATCACAGCTCGTCGAACCGCGGGGTGCCGTCGAGGCTTCCTCCGGGGCCACGTCGCTCGACCTGCGCGTGTCGACGCGACCGGCCCGGCTCAAGCGCTGGCTGGCCTTCGCCAACATCAGCGCGCTCTATGTCTTCCTCCTGCTGTTCGTCGTGTTCTCGCTGTGGATTCCCAAGACTTTCCTCGCGTGGACGACGTGGAAGACGCTGCTCGACAACCAGACCATCACCGCGCTCGCCGCACTCGCGCTCGTCCTGCCCCTTGCCGCCGGGGTGTTCAACCTGGCGATCGGCTTGCAGGTCGGCGCAGGGTCGATGATCGCCGGGTGGCTGCTGGTGAACCAGGGCTTCAGCATCGGCGTCGCGATGGTGGCCACCGCAGCGTCCGGAGTGCTCATAGGCCTGCTCAGCGGCCTGCTCATCGTCAAAGGTCGCATCGACTCGTTCATCGCCACGCTGGGCGTCAGCTCCCTGCTCGCGGCCCTGATCACCGGCATATCGGGTGGTGAGCAGATCCTCGGCGTCTCGGACACCTTTGCGAAGATCGGCACGGGCGAGATCAAGGGCATCACCTATCCGGTCATCATCACGTTCGCCGTCGCCGTGCTCGTGTGGTACGTCCTCGAGCACACCTCTGTCGGTCGACGCGTCTACGCCACCGGTGGCAACCTGGATGCCGCTCGGCTTGCCGGTGTGCCCACATCGTTGGTGATCGTCGGCACGCTGATGGCGTGCGGACTCATCGCGTCGCTCGCCGGCATGCTCGTGACGGCACGACTGGCCAACGCCGACCCGACGATCGGGGCCGGCTACCTGCTGCCTGCCTTCACCGCGGCGTTTCTCGGATCCACCCAGTTCCGCGGCGGGCGTTTCAACGTGTGGGGCACGATCGTGGCGGTCTACGTGCTTGCAGTCGGGGTGAAGGGTCTGCAGCTCGCCGGAGCACCCGTCTGGGTGCCAGATGCGTTCAACGGCACCGCGCTGCTCATCGCTGTAGCCGTCGCGAAGTTCCAGACAGATCCCGGCCGCGGTTCGGCGGTCAGACGCATTCTGCGCATCAACCAGAAGGCGAGCACATGATGAAGACGACGCCCAAGGGCCTGATGCTCGCGCCCGGCGATGGCCGGGTCATCGCTGGTGGCGGGCTCCAGGCGACCCTCAAGGTGGCAGGCGGTGAAGGGGCAGCCCTCACCTCGACTTTCGAGATCGTGGTACCGCCGGGTTTTGACGTCGGCGCCCACGTCCATTCGAAGGGAGAGGAGCTGTTCTATGTCGTCGAAGGCGAGCTCGACCTGCTGGCATTCGAGCCCGTCGCGCGTTCCTCCGACTGGCACGATTGGACGTCGCCGTCCGGGTACCAGTTGCTGCGCGGCGGGCCGGGCTCGGTGCTGTTCGTGCCGGCCGGCTGCCCGCACGCCTTCTCGAACTCCACCGCCGCGCCGGCGAAGATGCTGTTCCAGTCGGCGCCCTCAGGGCACGAGCACTACTTCGACGAACTGGTCGCGCTCCTGCAGTCGAGCGCAGGCTCACCGGACCCGGCCGAAGTGGCGGCGTTGCGGTCCCGCTATGACATCGAGCAGCTGACCGGCCTGCGCGACCGTTCGCGGTGACGTGGGAGACAGCGCGGTGCGAACCTTGTTGACCGGTGTGGCGAATCCTGGGAGATATCGCATGGACGCAGACGTCGCGGTTATCGGCTACGGCCCCGCAGGCATGGCCATGACGGCACTGCTGGCGCAGGCGGGTCACAGCGTGCTCGTCCTCGAGCGCTACGAGGGGCTCTACAACCTGCCTCGCGCCGCCATCTTCGATGACGAGACCATGCGGACGTTCGACAAGCTCGGCATCGCGGGACCGTTGCTGCCCAAGCTGCGCGTGCAGCGCAACTACGAGTGGCGCAACCGCGAAGGCGATCTGTTGATCGAGCATTTCTTCGCCGAGACCGGCCGCAGCGGGTGGGCGGAGTGGTACATGATGTATCAGCCCGATGTCGAGGACGCGCTCGATCGCGTCTGCCGCTCCTCGCCGTTGGTCGAGATCCGCCACAGCTCGCCGGTCACGGGGCTGCGCCACGATGATCTCGGCGTGACTCTCGAGATCGAGCAACCGGACGGCTCACTCACGACGGCACGAGCGAGCTATGTCGTCGCCTGCGACGGGGGCAACAGCACGACGCGGCGGATCCTGGGCATCGACCAGGACGACTATGGCTTCTCCGAGCCGTGGATGGTCTGCGACTTCGCGTTCAAGCGTCAGGTGGACCTTCCGACCGCGCTCCAGGTCGGCGATCCCCGTCAGCCCACGTCGATCATCTCGCTCGGGCCGCATCATCATCGGTTCAGCTTCATGCTCGACTCCGAGGACGACTTCGCCGGGCAGAGCCAACCCGACCGGGTCTGGGCGCGCGTCGCCGACTACCTGAGCCGCGACGACGCCGACCTGATCAGGGTTGCGACCTACACCTTCCGGTCGTTGGTCGCGACGCGCTGGCGTGCGGGCCGGGTCCTGCTCGCCGGCGACGCCGCGCACCAGATGCCGCCTTTCCTCGGGCAAGGCATGTGCTCGGGCATCCGTGATGCGCAGAATCTCGCCTTCAAGCTCGACCTGATCCTCGAGGGACGAGCCGGTGCCGGCCTGCTCGACACCTACCAGAGCGAACGCGAGCCGCATGTGCGGGCGGTGGTGGAGAAGGGCATCGAGCTCGGCCGTATCCAGACGATGCGCGACCCCGTCGCGGCGGTCGAGCGCGACCGGCGCTTGCTGGCCCGTCGCGCGGCCAGGGCAGCGCCGGAGAAGATGCGGTTTCCCGGGCTCACGGACGGGTTCTTCGCGCATGCGTCGACACCTGGACGCGGCGAGCTCTTCCTGCAGGGCACGGTTTCCCAGGGCGAGCGCCGAGGCCGTTTCGACGATGTCGTCGGGCGCGGGTTCTGCCTGCTCACGACGCCGTCGCAGCTCGGCGAGCTCGGCGCCACAGGCCTGCTGCGCAGCCTCGACGCTGCGGGCGTCCTGACGGTGGCGCTCACCGAGTCTGTGCAGACGGGCGTCGCTGCAGACGTCGCTGCAGTAGTCGACGTCGAGGGCGACTACTCGCGCTGGTTCGCAGCCCACGACTGCTCCGCGGTCGTCGTGCGCCCGGACTTCTACGTGTGGGGCACGGTGGCGACAGGGTCCGATGCCGGTGCGCTCGTGCCGCTGGTGCAGGAGCTGCTCGCAGCACTCGGGTCCGACACCGCGGCCGCGCGTCCGCTTCGCGCAGGCTCGCGATGACCGGACGAGGGGTGGACAGCTTCGAGGTCGAGTCGCTGCCGTTGCGCGTCCTGTTCGGGTGGGGATCCAGCACGAGCCGACTGCTGCACGAGATCGAGCGGCTCGGCGCGCGCAAGGTGTTGGTGATCTGCACCGAGCAGGAGACCGCGCTCGCTGCCGCGCTGGCAGAGCCGCTGGGCGAGCTCGTGTGCGGCGTCTTCAGCGAGGTGCGTCCACACGTGCCTGGCGAGATCGTGGAGCGGGCGGTCCAGCGTGCCTGGGGACTGGGGGCCGACGCACTGCTGAGCATCGGCGGTGGCTCCACGACGGGCACGGCAAAGGCGATCGCACTGCGTATGGCGCTGCCGATCGTCGCGGTGCCCACGACCTACGCCGGCTCCGAGGTCACGCCGGTCTGGGGCACCACGGAGGACGGTCGCAAGGTCACCGGTCGGTCGCCGCTCGTGCTTCCCCGAACGGTCATCTATGACCCCGTGCACACGATGACGCTCCCCGCGGGGCTCACCGCAACGAGCGGCATGAACGCGATGGCC
>CAXSDR010000057.1:0-23007 GCA_964236445.1 uncultured Motilibacteraceae bacterium
CCGTGACGCGAGGACAGGACGACGAGCAGCACCACGGCCATGAGGACGTTGATGGTGGCGGCAGGCAGGTTGGCATCGATCTGCAGCGAGTCGGCGCCCACGGCGAGCGCCGAGAGCAGCAGCGCGGCGAGCGCGACGCGCATGGGCTTGTGCATCGCCATCCAGGCAGCCAGGAAGCCGATGTAGCCGAAGTTGTAGGTCATGCCGGAGCGCAGGGTGAACTCCGTCCCGGCGAAGTGGATGACGCCCGCAAGACCGGCAAGAGCTCCCCCGCCGAGCATCGCGGTGAGCAGCAGCCGCGAAACCGGAAGACCGGCACGCTTTGCGGCTTCGGGATTGCCACCGACGACGCGGAGCCGGAAGCCCCACGTCGTGCGGGCCAACAGGAAAGCGACCACGGCGAGGATCACGGCGGTGAGGATCACGCCGGCGTTGAGGATGCCGCCCGTGACGAGCAGCGGAAGCCGTGCGCCGACGGCCAGCGGCCGCGAGGTCGGCTGACCCGATCCCTGCGGGTCCTTCCACGGCGCGTAGACGAGGTAGAGCAGTACGTCGAGCGCGACGTAGTTGAGCAGCAGCGTCGTGATCGCCTCGTTGACGCCGACGAGCAGCCGCAGTGCCGCCGCAAGACCGGCCCACAATGCCCCGCCCAGCGCTCCTGCGACGAGCATCAGCAGCAGCACCAGCGTTCCGTTGACGGTGTCGTCGAGGGCGAGGGCCACTCCCGCCCCGCAGACCGCACCGATGATGATCTGGCCTTCACCGCCGACGTTGATGAGACCGGCCCGCGCGGGGACGACCACGGCGAGTGCGGCGAGTGCGATCGAGGCCCACCGCACCACGGCCCGCTGCATCGATGCGGTCGAGGACAGATCGCTCAGCAGCGAGGAGTAGACCGACACCGGCGATGCGCCCTTGGCGATGAGGAACGCACCGAAGATGACGATGGCCGCGGCGATGACGATCACCGCTCGCACCACGGCCATACCGACCCTGCGCGCGTCGCTGCTCGTTCCCGGCATGCGGCGCAAGAGCGATGGTGCTGTTACGGCGATCTCCGTTGCGCCGCTCATGCAGCACCTCCCAGCATCAGGCGGCCGATGGCATAGCGGTCGGCCGCCTCCGGGCGTACGACGCCTGCAACCTCACCGGCGTGCAGGACCAGGACGCGGTCGGACAGGGCGAGCAGCTCGTCGAGGTCTTCCGAGACCAGGATCACGGCGGCGCCGGCTTCTCGGTGTTCGAGCAACAGCTCCTGCGTGCGCCGCGTGCTGGCGACGTCGAGCCCTCGGCTGGGATAGGCGGCCACCACGACTCGCGCAGGCGCCCCGAGTGCGCGGGTGAGCACGACGCGTTGCACGTTTCCTCCTGACAGCGCAGCCATCTGCCGCCCGGCGGCAGCCATGTGCAGCCCGACCTTCTGGTCGAGGTTCTGCGCGAGCGTCCGCACGTTGCGGCGGTCAGGTCTCCTGGCACCGACGGTGCCGAGGCCGAGGTGCTCACCGACAGTGAGGCCCGGGACGACGGCCATCGAGATGACGTCCTCGGGCACGGCGACGACACCGTGGCGCAGCGGAGCCGACGGGTCGACGCCCTCGAGCTTGTGGCCGCTCACCACGACGTTGCCGCTGTCCCAGGCGCGCAGGCCGAGAAGCACGTCGCACAGCTCGCGCTGCCCGCTGCCCGAAACGCCCGCGATGCCGAGAATCTCCCACGGATGCACCTGCATGCTCACGTTGACCAGCGCCGGCTGCCCGCGGTCACCGGTGACGCTGACGTCGCGCAGGTCGACCAGCGGGGCGGCGAGCCCCGGGGCCTTGCTCCGCTGCGCCGGCAACGGCGGCACGGAGCGACCGACCATCGCCTCGACCAGCTCGTCGTCGGTGTAGCCCGACGGGTCCTCGCCGGACAGGATCATCTTGCCGCCGCGCAGCACCGTCACGCGGTCGGCGACCGCCCGCGCCTCCGGCAGCTTGTGCGTGATGATGGCGACAGCGACTCCGTCGTCGGTCAGGGCGCGTACGGCGGCGAAGAGTCCGTCGACCTCCTGTGGTGCCAGCACCGCGGTCGGCTCGTCGAGAACGACGAGCCGCGCGCCCGCGAGAAGCACCTTGACGATCTCGACGCGTTGGCGTTCCCCGACCGAGAGATGGCGCACCAGGACGTCGGGATCCACCGCGAGGCCATAGCTCTCGCTTGCTTCCCGTACGCGTGTGGAGACGGCCCCGCGGTTCCAGCGCGGTCCGGTGAGACCCAGCGCGAGGGCGACGTTCTCCGCGACGGTGAACGCCGGCACGAGCCGAAGGTCCTGGAACACCATGCCGATGCCGTGCGCCCGCGCGACCGACGGAGACGATATGCGAAGTGCAGTTCCGTTGACGCAGATCTCACCGGCACTCGCCTCGTTCACTCCGTAGAGCGCTTTCATCAACGTGGACTTGCCTGCCCCGTTCTCTCCCAGGACGGCGTGCACCTCCCCCGCGAAGAGGTCGATGTCGACAGCGTCGTTGGCGACCAGGTCGCCGAACCTCACCGTCAGGCCCCGGGCAGTCACGAACGGCACAGTGCTCACACGTCCTCCTTCAATGCGCCGACCATCCGCAGCAGCGCCCTGGTGGCGCGCTCGTCGACGACTGCCAATGAGTGACCGAGGTGGAAGTCGAGGCGCTCGCGCGCGAGCTCGATGTCGGCCGCGAGTACCGCATCGACGATGGAGAGGTGTTCCTCGACCGTGAGGCGTACGCGCTCGTCGGTCAGGAAGTCGTGCATCCGCACCACCCTGATGCGCTGGTTGACGACGCCGAGCATCTCGACCAGCGCGGTGTTTCCGCCCGCCCTCGCCAGCTCCATGTGGAAGGACTCGTCCACCATGACGAAGGAGGGGTCGGTCGCCGGGACATCGACCAGGAGCGTGCGCCAGGCATCACGCAGGGGTTCGAGCAGGGCTGCGTCGTGCACGCGTCCCTGAGAAACCGGACGCACCAGCGCCTGCATCTCCAAGCCCTTGCGCACCTCGTAGAGCTCACGGATCGAGGTGAGGTCCGGGGTCGTCGGGACATAGCCCCCGTCGGTGGACCGCTCGACGAGGCCCTCGGAGTGCAGGCGCAGCAGGGCCTGTCGCACCGGGGTCCGCGACACGTTGAGCACGACGGCGAGCCGTTGTTCGCCCAACCGTTCACGCAGGCGGAAGTCGCCCATGAGCAGGCGCCGCTTGAGCTCGCTGTAGGCGCGCTCACCACGCAGCCCGATGTCGCCGCCACCGGTCTCGCGGCCGTCATGCCCGGTATGCATGGTGGGATCCGGACCGGGATGCATGAGCGTGACGCTAGGGACGCCGTGTTGCGCGCAGCAGCATCGGCTTGTTAACCGTTGACGACCAATTCGGGCATTTGCGACACGGCGGCGCCACCCGGCCGGCCCCTCCAGACACCTCCCGTGACGTCCGAGGACGGTGAGGTGACCTCTGTGGCTTCTCGTCGGCGACTCGACGCGCGCGTCGTCCGTCAGCGCATTTCCCCTTCCTTCGCCGCTGCGCCGCAGGCGTACGACCTCATCAGCACGGTGCCCGGCAAGCACTCCGGGGACCTTGCTGATCGCGCGCGGGCGATTGCTCCGCTCCGGTCGGCACTCGCGCGCATCCTCGGGTTGCCGTCGCCGGAGCGGATGCACCGGGAGGCCGCCTCACGTGAGGTCCATGTCGCGTCGCTGCTGACCACGCTGGGCGACGGCTGGCGTGCGGTGCACGGCGTACCGCTGCACGGCACGGACAGCGACAACCTGCCCGTGCACCTGCTGGTCGGCCGCGGCGGGGCGTTCGCCGTCGTCGCCACGGCTTCGCGCGCAGACGTGCTGGTGGACGGCGACCTGTTCGTCGACGGCTCCACGAAGCGCGCCGAGGTCCTGCGAGCGCGACGACGGGCCTACCGAGCAGCGACCGCGCTCTCAGCGGCCTGCGGCTCCTCGGTCGCCGTCAGCGGCCTTGTCCTGGTTGCGACGCCGCGCTCCGTCTGCGTCGTGCATGCACCCCACCGGGTCGAGGTGGTGCCCGAGGAGGGACTCGTCGGCTGGATCGCGGGCCGGCCCCCGGTGCTCACGGACAACCAGGTCGACCACCTGCACGCGGCGGCGCGCCGCAGCGACACCTGGGCCGTCTGACGCCCGGCGGCTTCGCACGCCCGACGTGCTAGAAGTGCTAGAAGGCTCGGCGGCCGGGGCCGCCACCGTTGCGCAAAGCCGACACGGTCGCCACCCCGACCGCGGCCAAGGCGACCTGGACCAGGATCTCGACCCAGTCCACTCCGCTGGTGTCCCGCAGCGTCCCGACGACCAGCGAGCCGAGCAGCGCAGCGATGATTCCGACGACGATCGTCAACCAGACAGGCAGATTCTGCCGCCCCGGAACCACCAGGCGCCCGAGCGCGCCGATGACCAGACCGATGCCGACTGCTCCGAGGATGCTCTGGATCGTCATGGCGGCTGCTTTCCCTGGTCGTCATCGCTCCCAACCACGGGGGTCCGCAGGATCAGCGCCGGGTGGCGCGGGTCGTCGACCAACACGACGATGTCGGCGACGGCGCGCGGCTCGACCTCCGCGCCATAGCGGGCATAGGCCGGCAGCGACCATGCGTCGGCCTCGGGCGTGCGCCTGGCCAGGGCACGGTCGCTGAGGTGAAGATGGACCACGACATCGAGGTCGAGACCGAGCCCGAGCAGGAAGGCACCGTCGAGCAGCAGCACCGCATCGTGCGGAGCCTGGGCGTAGCCCGCCCGTGTGGGGCGGTCGGTGTCGGGGTCGCGCAGGCTGGCGACATAGCGGCCCGAGCCAGACGGCGCCCATGGCCGAAGGAGCTCGCGTTGCAGCGCACGCACATCGAGCTGGTCGTCGAGAAGTGCGTCAGGGTCGGTGCGCCCTCGCTCCAGTCGCAGCGACGCGGCCCGCAGGAAGAAACGGCCGGAGGCGCGTACGACGTGGCGGCCGAGGCTGCGCAAGGGGTCGACCAACGCGTCCGCCAGGTCCTCGGGATGCGCAGCCGGTGCGCCGTCGACAGCGACGCGTAACCGTCGTCCGGGTGCCGTAGTACCGATGGCATCGGTCAACTGATCAAGAAGGCCCAGGGGCGTGATCGGACGGGTGATCTCCGTGGGAACTCGCCCCTTCCCTGATGCTTGCAGCGCGAACTAAGGGTACGGTCTGTCTCAGCCGTGCTCCGTGACGCCCCCCGTCGTTGCGGAGCACGGTCTCCAATTCTGTGCGATATGACCTTGTGGACGCTGTAGCGTCTGGTCACCGTGAGCGCGACCATCGTCTGCAAGAACCTGTCGGCCGGCCATGGCGACCGCATTCTCTTCTCCGGGCTGGACGTCGTCGTCGACCCCGGCGATGTCGTCGGTCTGGTCGGGGCCAACGGTGCCGGCAAGTCGACACTGCTGCGGATCCTCGCCGGGCTGCTCGAGCCCGAGTCGGGCTCGGTCGACGCCACGCCACCGGGCGCCACGATCGGCTATCTCCCGCAGGAGCCCGACCGACGCGAGGGCGAGGACGTACGCGGTTTTCTCGCCCGCCGCACCGGCGTCGCTGCGGCCCTGATCGCGATGGACGACGCGGCGGACGCACTCTCCCGCGAAGAGGACGGTGCGGGCGACGTCTACAGCGAGGCGCTCGAGCGATGGCTGGCCCTCGGCGGAGCTGACATCGACGAGCGTGCAGCGATGGTGGTGGCAGATCTCGGACTGGACATCGATCTGTCGATGGCGATGACGCAGCTGTCCGGCGGGCAGGCGGCGAGGGCGGGCCTCGCGGCACTGCTGCTCAGCAGATATGACCTGTTCCTGCTCGACGAGCCGACGAACGACCTCGACCTCGACGGGCTCGAACGACTCGAGCGCTTCGTCTCCGGGCTTCGTGCGGGCGTCGTGCTGGTGAGCCACGACCGCGAGTTCCTCGCCCGTACGGTCACGACCGTCGTCGAGCTCGACCTCGCGCAGCAGCAGGTGCACGTCTTCGGCGGCGGATATGGCGCCTATCTGCAGGAGCGCGAGGTCGCCCGACAGCACGCCCGTGACGCGTTCGAGGACTACGCCGAGACCCGGGGTTCGTTGGAGGCCCGGGCCCGGATGCAGCGGGCGTGGATGGAAAAGGGCGTACGCAACGCCCGGCGCAAGGCCACCGACAACGACAAGTTCGCGAAGGCCTTCCGTGGCGAGACGAGCGAGAAGCAGGCCGCGAAGGCGAGCCAGACCGACCGAGCGATCGAGCGTCTGAACGTCGTGGACGAGCCGCGCAAGGAGTGGGAACTCACGATGACGATCGCGACGGCCCCGAGGGCCGGTGCGGTCGTCGCGACCATGCGCGGCGCGGTCGTGCGTCGCGGGTCGTTCGTCCTCGGACCGGTCGACCTGCAGCTCGACTGGGCCGACCGCGTCGTGGTGACCGGAGCCAACGGCTCGGGCAAGAGCACGCTGCTCGCCCTGCTGCTCGGCCGGCTCACCCCCGACGAGGGCGGCTCGAGCCTGGGATCGGCCGTCGTCGTCGGGGAGATCGACCAGGCGCGAGCGCTGTTCGCCGGGCCCGAGTCCCTGCGTGACGCGTTCGGCGCGGCGGTGCCGGACTGGCCGAGCGCCGACGTACGCACGTTGCTGGCGAAGTTCGGGCTGCGTGCCGACCACGTGACTCGGGCCTGCTCGAGCTTGTCCCCCGGTGAGCGCACCCGCGCCGGGCTGGCCCTGCTGCAAGGACGAGGCGTCAACCTGCTCGTGCTCGACGAGCCGACGAACCACCTCGACCTGCCGGCGATCGAGCAGCTGGAGTCAGCGCTCGAGAGCTACACCGGGACGCTGCTGCTCGTCACCCACGACAGGCGCATGCTCCACAGCGTGCGCACCAACCGGCAGTGGGCCGTGGAGGCCGGCATGGTCAGCGAACACTGACGTGCCGTGACAAGCGACCCGCCCCTCGTGAGGTTCAGTCGTCGGTGGGCGCCTTCGAGCCGACGTCGACCGTGTCGGCGAGCTCCTCCGGCGCCAGCTGCGCGGGGCGGGAGCTGCGTTGTGGCCGGGCAGGCCACCGGTCTGGCCCACGGAGGTCGCGACCTCCGGGGCGTCCTGTGCGCTCGTGCTCTCAGTCATGCCGGGGCCCTACCCAGACGGCCGGGTCTCGAACGGTGCATCCTCGCAGAGTGCTGATCCTGCTGCCGCCGAGCGAGTCGAAGTCCGAACGGGGTGAGGGCAGACGCGTACGCCTCGGCTCGCTGGTGGCTCCCCGCCTGGGCGGGGCGCGAGAGCGGGTGCTGCGCTCGGTGACGGAGCTGGCGCACGGCGACGCGGCACCGGCCGCGGCAGCGCTGCGCCTGCCGCCCGGAGTCGCGGCGGCAGCCCTCGCCGTCAACCGCGATGTCCTGTGCTCACCGACCCGCGCCGCGCTCGACCGCTACACCGGCGTTCTCTATGCCGCCCTCGACGCCGCGACCATGACCTGCGAGGTGCGCCGCGAGGCTGAACGGGCGCTGCTCGTGTTCAGCGGGCTCTTCGGCGTCGTGGCCGCCGGGGACGCGATCCCCGACCACCGCGTGCCTGTCGCCGCCGCCGTTCCCGGCCTCGGACCGCTGACCCCCGTCTGGCGCACCGCCCTGCGCGACGCGATGCCCACGGTGCTCGGGCGCGGCTTCGCCGTCGACCTGCGCTCCACTGACTACGCCGCCATGTGGGCTCCGACCGGCCCGCTGCGCAACCAGGTGCTGCAGGTCCGGGTGCTGAGCCCTCGCAGCGCGGGACCGCCGCGCGTCATCTCGCACTTCTCCAAGCACGGCAAGGGCGTGCTCGCACGCGCCCTTCTCGAGCGGCTCACTGCCGGGGGGTGCGTCGCGGACGTCGGTGACGTCGAGGAGACGGCGGCGCAGCTCGGGTGGACGACCGAGATCCGGCGGGTGGTGGGTGGCTCCCCCGCGCTCGACGTCGTCGCGCCCCCGCCGCCGCCGTAGGGTTGAAGCGACGCCCACCGGGGGGCATGCCTCGGGTGCACGGCTCCTTCCTCACGTCAGGACGACAGACATGGACAAGCGCACGCTCGGTTGCTTCAACGGTGGTCTCGAGGTCTCGGCAGTCGGCCTCGGCTGCATGGGCATGAGCGAGTTCTACGGTGAGGCCGATAGTTCGGAGTCGCTGGCCACCATCAGGCGCGCGCTCGACCTCGGCGTCACGCTGCTCGACACCGCCGACATGTATGGGCCCTTTCTCAACGAGGAGCTCGTCGGACGCGCCATCGCCTCACGCAGGAGCGAGGTCGTCGTCGCCACGAAGTTCGGCAACCAGCGTGGGCCCAACGGTGAGCGGCTGGGCATCAATGGGCACCCCGACTACGTGCGCACGGCCTGTGACGCGTCGCTGCGCCGGCTGGACATCGACGTCATCGACCTCTACTACCAGCACCGGGTGGACCCAGCCGTGGCGATCGAGGAGACCTGGGGCGCGCTCGGCGAGCTCGTCGAGGCGGGGAAGGTGCGTCACCTGGGCATCTCCGAAGCCGCGCCCGACACCATCCGCCGCGCACATGCCACGCACCCGATCACGGCCGTGCAGACCGAGTGGTCGCTGTGGACGCGCGACCCCGAGGACGACGGCGTGCTGTCGACCGTGCGGGAGCTGGGCATCGGCTTCGTCGCCTACTCACCCCTGGGCCGCGGATTCCTGAGCGGTGAGATCCGCTCGCTCGACGACCTCCCTCCTGGCGACTTCCGACGGGCCAACCCGCGGTTCCAGGGCGAGAACTTCGCGCAGAACCTCGAGCTGGTCGACCGGGTGACCGAGATCGCCCTCGAGAAGCACGTCGCGCCGTCGCAGCTGGCGCTGGCATGGGTGCTGGCGCAGGGCGAGGACGTCGTGCCCATCCCGGGCACGAAGCGGGTGCGCTATCTCGAGGAGAACGCCGCCGCCGCCGACATCGTGCTCACGGCCGACGATCTCGCGCACATCGACGCTGCGGCACCGGTCGGCGCGGCGGCGGGGGACCGCTACGCCGACATGAGCAGCGTGCACGTCTGATGGCGGCCCGGTTCAGCGAGCTCGTGATCGACTGCCACGACACGGGAAAGGTCGCACGGTTCTGGGCCGCGGTGCTGGACTACCAGCTGACCAGCGAGCTCTGTGCCGACGAGGGGATGTGCTGGGAGGCGAAGTCGACCGATGCCTCACAGCCTTCGCTCGTCTTCGTGCCCGTGCCGGAGCCCAAGACGGTGAAGCTCCGGCTGCACATCGACGTCTCACCTGTCGGCGGCGCGACCCGCGACGAGGAGGTCGAGCGCATCCTCGCCCTTGGCGCGACGCCTGCCGACGTCGGCCAGGGCGACCAGAGCTGGGTGGTGCTGGCCGACGTCGAGGGCAACGAGTTCTGCGTGCTGGGCCCGCACGAGCCCGGCGCCGGCGAGTCCTCACTGGTCCTAGCTCGTCCTAGCTCGTCCTAGCTCGTCCTAGCTCGTCCTAGCGCCAGCGGGCCCTGTCGTACTGCGCCGGCCACACGGTCGCGTCGCCCAGCTCGTACGCCGCGCGTTGCGGCCACGACGGGTCGCGCAGCACCGCGCGAGCAAGCATGACGGCATCGGCGTCGCCACCGGCCACGATGGCCTCGGCCTGCTGCGGCTCGGTGATGAGGCCGACGGTGGTGACGGCGATGTCCGCACCCTCGCGCACCGCTCGCGCGAGGTGCACCTGGTAGCCCGGGCCCACCGGGATCATCTGACGCGGGTCGAGGCCACCTGAGGAGACGTCGATGAGGTCGACACCGCGCTCGCGAAGCTCCTTGGCAAGCTGGACGGTCTCGCCGATGGCCCAGCCGCCGTCCACCCAGTCGGTGCCCGACATCCGGACGAACAGTGGCTTGTCCTCGGGCCACACCGCGCGTACGCCGTCGGCGACCTCGAGCAGAGCGCGGCTGCGGCCCTGCAGCGAGCCGCCGTAGTCGTCGGTGCGCAGGTTGCTCAGGGGCGAGAGGAACTGGTGCAGGAGGTATCCGTGTGCGGCGTGGATCTCGACCACGTCGAAGCCTGCGTCATCCGCTCGGCGGGCCGCGGCGACGAAGGCCTCGACGATGGTCGCGATCTGCGTGGCGCTCAGCTCACGGGGCGAGGCGAAGCCGTCGTACGCCACGGCGCTCGGCGCGACGGTGACCCAGCCGCCGGCGTCCAGCGCAACCGAGCCGGTGCCGTCCCACGGGCGAAGTGTCGAAGCCTTTCGGCCGGCGTGCCCCAGCTGGATCCCGGCGGCCGCGCCCTGCCCTTGGATGAAAGCGACGATGCGCGCGTAGTCTCGTGCCTGCTCGTCGGTCCAGATGCCGGCGTCCTGAGGGCTGATACGGCCCTCGGGGGTCACCGCAGTGGCTTCGGTCACCACGAGGCCGGCACCTCCCCGCGCCAGCGCTCCCAGGTGCACGAGGTGCCAGTCGGTTGGCCGGCCGTCGACCGAGCTGTATTGACACATGGGTGAGATCCACACCCGGTTGCGCAGAGTGGTGCCTCGAAGGGTCATGGGGGTGAAGAGTTGGCTCACGTGCAGGGCAACCGGCAGCGACGCCGAACGCTTCCCGCCGGAATCCTGAACCGGCTGCGTTCGTTGAGAACTACGTCACGCGACCCACGCGAGACTCCGTCAGGAGGACCTGTGCAGGACCCGAGCCAGCTCGTCGAGCTGGTGCCGATGATGCCCGGCACTGCGACGCCGGTGCTGGTGCACGCGCTCGACGGCTTCGTCGACGCCGGCGGCGGTGTCCGGCTGGTGCGCGAGCACCTGCTGGCGACCTACGAGTCGACTCTTGTCGCGACCTTCGACGTCGACCAGCTGCTCGACTACCGCTCCCGGCGCCCCATCATGACCTTCGACAGGGATCACTGGGAGTCCTACGCCCTGCCTGCGCTGCAGATCCGCGCGCTGCGCGACGCGGGTGGCCAGACCTTCCTGCTCCTCACCGGCCCCGAGCCCGACGTGCAGTGGGAGCGCTTCACCGGAGCCGTCGACTTCGTGGCCCGCCGGATGGGCGTACGCCTCACGATCGGGCTCGACTCCATTCCCATGGCGGTGCCCCACACGCGTCCTTCGAGTGTGACCGCGCACGGATCACGGCCCGAGCTGGTCGTCGACTACACACCATGGCTGCAGCGTGCGCAGGTGCCAGCGAGCGTCGGGCACCTCCTCGAGTTCAGGCTGGCGACCCCCGAGCGCGACACGATGGGCTTCGCCGCTCACGTGCCGCACTACCTCGCCAACACCGAGTTTCCCGAGGCCGCCGCACTGCTGCTCGACTGCCTGGCCCAGGCCAGCGGCCTCGCGCTACCGTCCGCATCGCTGCACGAGGCGGCCACCGTCGTGCGCTCCCAGGTGGACGCCGAAGTGGCGGGCAGCGACGACGCGATGGCGATGGTGAGCAACCTCGAGCAGCAGTACGACGCCTACGTCCGCGAGCGGGACGACCTGCTCAGCGACGAGGCCGCCCTGCCGAGCGCCGATGAGCTCGGTGCCGAGCTCGAGCGGTTCCTCGCCGACCAAGCCCGGCGCAGCGACGGCCGCGGGGACACCAGCGAGGGATAAGCACGCAGGTGCGGCGCCGGCGCCCCGGGGGTAGGCAGGAAGCGTGCGCACCCGCCTACGCTCTCGACGCTCTGCAACATTCACCGTCATCGGAGCCCTGACGACGTTCGCTGCCGCCGCCTGCTCGTCGGGCTCGTCGGGCTCGTCGGCGCACGAGCAGCTCGTCAGGCCGAGCGGCGCGGCTGCCGTGTCGGCGGCCGCGCCCGGCCCCGCCGGCGCCTGGCCCACCTACCACCGCAGCAACGACCGTGTGGGCAGCGTTTCCCAGCCCGGGCGTACGCCGGCCCGGCTGTCGCGGGCGTGGCGCGCACGGCTCGACGGCGCGGTCTACGGCCAGCCGCTCGTCATCGGCACGGCGACCGTCGTCGCGACCGAGAACAACAGCGTCTATGCGCTCGACGTGGCGACCGGGCACCGGCTCTGGCACCGCCACCTCGGCACTGCGGTGCACCAGAAGGACCTGCCCTGCGGCAACATCGACCCGCTGGGCATCACCGGAACGCCTGCCTACGACGCGGCGACCGGTGCCGTGTTCGTGGCCACCGAGACGGCAGGCTCGCACCACGACCTGGTCTCCCTCGACGTAGGCACCGGTGCTGTGCGGTTCGCCCGCGATCTCGACGTCACGACGCGGGACCGGCACGCAGAGCAGCAGCGGGGCGCCCTTGCCGTGGCGAACGGTCGCGTCTACGTGCCGTTCGGCGGCCGGGCCGGTGACTGCGGGAACTATGTGGGCTACGTCGCAGCAGTCCCCACCAGCGGACACGGCAGGACGACGCGCTACGAGGTTCCCACCAGCCGTGAGGGGGGCATCTGGGCGGCGTCGGGCCCGGCCGTCGCGGCGGACGGCGACATATTCGTCGCGGTCGGCAACGGCGCCAGCACCGGAGGCGCCTACGACGGCAGCGACTCGGTGCTCCGGCTCTCGGGCGACCTGGCGCGTCGCATCGCCTACTTCGCCCCGTCCACCTGGGGAGCGGAGAACGCCGCCGACGCCGACCTCGGCTCGACCGGTCCGCTCCTGCTCCCGCACGGGCTCGCGATGGTGTCCGGCAAGACCGGCGACGTCTATCTGCTGGACGCCGAGCGGCTCGGCGGCGTCGGCGGACAGCTGGCGTCGGTCGGAGGATGCCGCGGGTTCGGCGGGCTCGCCTATGCGGCGGCGGCGGCGTACATCCCCTGCGCCGAAGGACTCCTGCGGGTCAACCTGCACGGGCGCACCATGACGCGTGGGTGGCAGAGCGCCCCTGACATCACCGGCTCCCCCGTGGTCTCCGGCGAGACCGTCTGGTCGCTCGATACCGCCAGCGGCACTCTGCACGCGCTCGCGGCCAGCAACGGGCGACGCCTCGCCTCGACACCCGTCGGAGCGGTCACGCGCTTCGCGTCGCCTACCCTCGCGGGTAGTCGCGTGCTCGTACCGACCAAGGCGGGAGTGACGGCCGTCCTCGCGCGGTGAGAGGGTGCGTGGGCCACATCTGCATGTCCCCCTCGAGGAGCGCCCTGTCCCAGCCCCGCAGTTCAACGCACATCGTGAAGCGGTCTGCCGGGGCGTTCGGGTGGACCGGCCTCGTGGTAGTCATCGTCGTGGGTCTCGTCGTGCTCATCACCGCGCTGTCCTCGTTCGACAAGACCAACGGTGGCGAGGTCGCGGTCATCCGCAACGGCGGACCCTTCGACAACAACAAGGTCCGCCAGGTCATTCAGCCGGCCTCGTCGTTGACCTGGACCGGGGTGCAGTCGGCATCGCACAAATATCCGTCGCAGCAACGCTTCTACACCATCACCTCGGATCCCCGAGGTGGTGACAAGGCCGGTGTCGACGTGGAGAACGACCCGACGTCGGACGGTGTCGACGTGGGCATCGAAGGAACCGTCTACTTCTCGCTCAACCTCGATGACGCCACCCTGCGCGTGTTCGACGACAAGTACGGCACGCGCAGCTATCGCGGTGCCGACGGCCAGCAGCGGCACGCGTGGGACGGCGACAACGGCTGGTCGTCCTTCCTCGACCAGATCGTGCGCCCGGTCATCAGCAACGACCTGCGCCAGGAGATCGGTGACTACCGCTGCGCCGAGCTGCAGGCCGCGTGCGCACTGGTGCAGAATGGCGGCTCGAGCCAGGTCGGCAGCACGACCGCGGCCGGCAGCAAGAGCAACGTCAACATCAGCAAGATCCAGGACGCCATCAACACTTCCCTCGCCGCTGACCTCAAGACGACGCTCGGTGGCGACTTCATCACCGGGGTCCGCTTCAACCTGGTCAAGATCACTCTGCCCGCGACGGTGCAGGATGCGATCAACAAGGCGCAGGCGGCGTTCGCGGGCGTGACCGAGGCGCAGGCCAGAATCGCGCAGGCGACGGCCGACGCCAAGGCGAACGAGCAGCGCCAGCTGGGCTATGTGCAGTGCCCTGCCTGCGCCGAGATCGACAAGCTCAAGGCGATCCCGCCGTCGATAACCGTCTACGCCCCCGGTGCCAACACCTCGGTGCCACTGGTGCCACTGGCGGCACAGCCGGCGCCGGCCAAGAAGTCACCGTGAAAGACCTCCTCGTGGTGGCGATCGTCGTCCTCGCGGGGCTGCTGGTCGTCGCCGTTCCTCTGGCAGTCGGCGCGTGGCAGCAACGACGCCAGGTCGCGGCTGCGGCGTCGTCCCAGCAGGCGATCTCGTCGGCCTCGTGGGAGCCGCTGCACGTGTCACGCGACAACGACACCGAGGTGCTCGTGGTGCGACGCGCCGAGGGTCGGCTCGTCGAGCAACAGCTGCTCCAGGTGCTGGCGTGCACCGATGCCGACTACGAGAATCTCCTGCACCAGGCGATGGCCTCCGCGCGGCTGCGGGCTGCGGTGCTGAACTCCGAACGCGACTGACTGCGCGGGGTCTCGATGCACAGCCCCGGTCGCCGACATAGCGTGTCGCCGTGACCGACGAGATGACGACCAGGCGGATCTTCCTACGCGGCGCCGGCGGCGACGAGATCGAGGCCTACACCGCCGTGCCCGCCGGTGACGCGCCTCGCGGTGGCGTCGTGGTGATCCACCACCTGCCGGGGTGGGACCGCGCGACCAAAGAGATGACCCGGCGCTTTGCCGAGCTCGGCTATGACGCCATCTGCCCGAACCTGTACTACCGCGAGGCGCCCGGGGCCGAGCCGGACGACGCCGCAGCAGCGAGCCGCGCTGCCGGCGGCGTGCCGGACGACCGGGTGGTCGGCGACGTCGCCGGCGCAGCCGCCTGGCTGCGGGCGCTCCCCACGTCCAACGCCAAGGTGGCCTCGATCGGCTACTGCTCCGGTGGTCGACAGTCTTTCCTGGCCGCAACCTCGCTGCCGCTCGACGCGGCGGTCGTCTGCTACGGCGCGTTCATCGTCGGTACGCCGCCGCCGTGCCATCCGCTTCAGGTCCAGCCGATCGGCGACCGCGTCGGTGCGCTGCACGGACCGCTGCTCGGGTTGTTCGGCGACGACGACGCCGCCCCGTCCCCGGCTCATGTCGCCGAGCTCGAGGGGCTGCTGCGCGATGCAGGCAAGGAGTTCGAGTTCCACAGCTTCCCGAATGCCGGGCATGCGTTCTTCGCGACCAACCGAACGAACTACCGCGTGGAGGCGGCGAACGCCGGTTGGGAGATCATCGCGGACTTCTTCGCGCGGCACCTGTCCTGACCGCAGTCACCACTCGAGAAACCTGGAGCAGTCGACATGTGCACCTACGCGACCCAGCAGGCCGCCATGACCGGCAGCGGCAAGGGAGCCGACGGCTGGTTCGCCCTGCGCACCGCGACGGTCTACTACGACCACCCGGTGCACGCCATGGCGACGCACACCCTGAACATCGATTTCGCCGACCCGTCGCGCGGCCCGGCGGCACGCGTCGCAGTCGAGCTGACGGCCGAGTCGGCGGAGGCCCTCGTCGAGGCGATCAGGGACGCTCTCGCCTTGGTGCCCGACGACATACGCGCGCAGGGGTAGTAGTCCAGCCTGCGCATCCACCAGCGCTTCACATGCACGTCGGAGCGAGCGGGGGCGGGGGTGACGGGCCCGCGGCCAAGCCATAGGCTTAACGGCCGTCTTCTTCGGCCCACCAAGGGAGGCCCGTGGCAGCGCAGGACCAGCAGCGCCCCGACGAGCCGTTGCGCGACCAGGGCGAGCTCGAGAGCGAGCAGGCCTTTGTTGCGATGCTCTACGCGCGCCTCGACCTGCTCCGCGAGCAGACGGCCGCGCAGCTCGCGCGCACCCGGCGCGAAGGGCCGTCCGGCACCCACCAGAACCGTTCGGAGCGCGACAGCTTCGCGACGCTCTACGAGGACCGCCTCAAGCAGCTCTGGGCCGTCGAGAGCCGGTTGTGCTTCGGGCGCATGGACCTGCGTGGGGGCACCATCCGCCACATCGGGCGCATCGGGCTGTCCGACGAGACCAACGCGCAGCTCCTGCTCGACTGGCGCGCACCGGCGGCGCAGGACTTCTACCAGGCCACCGCAGCCTCCCCCGGTGACGTCGTACGCCGGCGCCACCTGATCGTTGCCGGCCGCGAGGTCACCGACTTCGAGGACGATGTGCTGGCCGTCGACACCGAGTCGGGTTCGGGTCCGGTCACAGGCGATGCGGCGCTGCTCGCGGCCGTCACCGCACCCCGCACCGGCCGCATGGGTGACATCGTCGCGACCATCCAGGCCGAGCAGGACAAGGCGATCCGCTCCTCGGAGCGCGGCGTCCTCGTGGTGCAGGGTGGCCCGGGCACCGGCAAGACCGCCGTCGCGCTCCACCGCACCGCCTACCTCCTCTACACACATCGCGACCGGCTTGCGCGCAGCGGCGTGCTGCTCGTGGGTCCGAGCCCCGTGTTCCTGCGCTACATCGAGCAGGTGCTGCCGGCGCTCGGGGAGACCGGCGTCGTGATGTCGACACCCGCGGAGCTCTATCCGGGTGTCGACGCCGACGGCATCGACTCCCCTGAGGCGGCCGGCGTCAAGGGTGACCTGCGCATGGTCGACGTCCTGCTCGCCGCCGTACGCGCTCGCCAGCGGGTCCCGGAGCGTCCCGTGACCCTCGACGTCGACGGGTCGAAGGTGGTGCTCCGGCCGTCGGCCGTGCAGGGTGCCCGTTCGAGCGCTCGGCGCGGCGGCAAGGCGCACAACGACGCCCGCACCAGCTTCGTCAAGGAGGTGCTCAACTCGCTCGCCGGCCAGCTCGCGGCGTCGCAGGGCACCAAGCTCGACAGTGACAACCGCGAGCAGCTGCTCGCCGAGCTGCGCGAGGCACGCGACGTGCGCCGCGAGGTCAACCTGCTGTGGATGCCGCTGTCGCCGCAGCGCGTGCTGGCCGATCTCTTCGCGTCCCCGCGGGTGCTCGCCTCAGCGGCGGGACGATCCCTGTCGCGAGCAGAGCAAGCCCTGCTGCACCGGGAGCGCGGAGCCGCCTGGACGCCCGCCGACGCGGCGCTGCTCGACGAGCTCGCCGAGCTGCTCGGCGACGACGACACCGCGTCACGTGCCGACACGGCACGCCGTGCAGCGGATCGCGAGGAGCAGGTCTCCTACGCGCAGCAGGTGCTCGACAACGCCGGTGGCGGTCACGTCTCGGCGGAAGATCTCGCCGAACGTTTCACCATCGATGGACCGACGGGCACGGTCGCCGAGCGCGCGGCCGTGGACCGCACCTGGGCCTTCGGCCACGTCGTCGTCGACGAGGCCCAGGAGCTGTCACCGATGGTGTGGCGGATCCTCATGCGCCGCTGCCCCAGCAAGTCGATGACGATCGTGGGCGATGTCGCCCAGACCTCAGCCGTCGCCGGCGCGTCGCGCTGGTCCGACGTCCTCGAGCCCTATGTCGAGGATCGTTGGCGCCTCGTCGAGCTGACCGTCAACTACCGCACGCCGGCACAGATTGCCGCGGTGGCCGCTGCCGTTCTGTCGGCCGCAGGCGTACGCACCGCCACACCCACGGCCGTGCGCGACGGCAACTGGCCACCGACTGCGGTTTCGCTCCCCGAGACAGATGAGAAGTTGATTGCACGAGTCGTGGCTCAGGAATTCGCAATCCTGGGTGAGGGGCGCATGGCGGTGATCGTGCCCGGTGGCGCGGCGGCAACGCAACGCATCGCCGTCGCGACAGCACAGGTGCTGCCGCCGAACTCCGTGGGTGCGGGCACGACGGCTCTCGACGAGCAGGTGGCCGTGCTCACCATCGAGCAGTGCAAGGGGCTCGAGTTCGATGCCGTCGTCCTGGTGGAGCCTTCGGCCATGCTCGCCGAGTCGAAGCGCGGCGCGAACGACCTCTATGTCGCCCTGACGCGCGCGACGCAACGTCTCACCGTCGCGCACGCCACCGCGCTGCCCGCAGGCATGGAGTCACTGACCCGCCGCGAGCTCTGACAGCTCGACGAGCACACGGGGGATCTCCGCGAGCAGCTCCCTGGCGAGGAAGCCGACGGGCCCCACCGACACCGCCAGCCGCTCGCCCGCGCGCTTGTGCAGATAGCTGCCCCACACAGCCGCCTGCGCCGGAGCCGCGCCTCGAGCGGCGAGGCCGCACACCGCGCCGGCCAGGACGTCGCCCGACCCGGACACGCCGAGGCCGCTGCCGCCGTGCGTGTCACGCCACGATCGTCCATCGGCGTCGGTGGTCCACGACTCGGCGCCTCCGCTCGTCACCGCGCAGCGCGTCAGCGTGGCCAGCCTGCGCACAGCGGCATGCGGGTCGTCGCTGACGGCGTCGGAGTGCTCCCCGAGCGTGAGGCTCAGCTCGACCAGGTTGGGAGTGAGCACGCACAGGCCGTCGAGGGCATGCAGACACGTGGGGTCCTCGGTGACGGCAGCCAGCCCGAGCGCGTCGAGCGCGAGCGTGCCCGTCACGTGGCAGAGCATGTCGCGCACCAGCGCCGCCGTCTGCTCCGCACCGGTCATTCCGGGCCCCACCAGCACGGCCGACGCGTCGCCGGCGAGGTCGGTGAGCTGGCCCACAGCAGCGGGGTCGATGCCACCGTCGCTCGCCTCGGGCAGGCCGACGACGAGCGCTTCGGGCAGCGCCACCGCAAGATGCGGGGCGAGCGAGCGCACGGTGGCGACCTGCAGCTTGCCTGCCCCGCTGCGCAACGCCGCCTGCGCGCCGAGGATCAGCGCGCCCGGTGTGCTCGCGCTTCCGCCGACCAGCAGCGCCCGACCGCGCGACTCCTTGTCGTCGCCCGGCTCCGGCAGGGGCCAGGATGCCAGCAGCGCCGGGGTGACGTCCTCGTAGTCAGGCAACGGTCACCGGCGCATCTGCCTCGTCGGTGACCTGCTCGCCCTCGGCGACGACATGCGACACATCGTTGTAGCCGTTGCACTCGAGACGCCCGTCCACGTTGGCGTAGTCGGTCACGCTGCAGTTGGCCATCGGCTGCGTGTGGTCGAGCTCGAGAACGGCCTGCTCCGACAAACCTTCGAGCGCATAGCGGAAGACCGTGATGACCGCTTGGTGGGAGACGATGAGGACGCGCGCGCCGGCGTACTCCTCGCGCAGCGTGCTCATCAGGCTGCGTACGCGCAGGGCCACATCGGTCCAGCTCTCGCCACCCGGCGGCCGGTAGTAGAACTTGCCGAGTCGCTCCCGACGGGCCGCCTCATCGGGAAACTTCTGGCGGATCCCGAGGCCTGTCCACCCGTCGAGCACGCCCAGCTCACGCTCGCGGAGTCGCTCGTCGCGCACGGTGGGGATGTTCACCCCGGCCTCTCGCAGCGCGATCTCCGCGGTGCGGACCGCTCGCTCATAAGGCGACACGAGCACCACCGAGGGATGGACGTCCTGCGTGCGAAGCCAGGTGCCAAGCGCTTCCGCCTGGCCGATGCCAGCCTCGGTCAGCTCGACATCCGGGTCACGGACGTCGAGGTCGAGCCGGGCCGCACCGGCGTCGTGCGCGGCGTTGTCGGCAACGTTGCCGACGCTCTGTCCGTGTCGGACGAGCCAGAGGGCATCGGGCCATCGAAGAGGCGTCATGATCACGGCCTACCCCTCACCTCTCGCCCTAGTCGCGAGGCCGCTAGGCCACCGTGACGAGCTGTTCGACAGAATGCCGACATGACCCCGGCCCCTCCTACACCGGCTCGCGACGCCGCCTACTTCGACCAGTGGTACGCCGATATGGCCGACTCCGACGTCCGGGACGCCATCGTCGCTCGCACCCTCGGCCTGCCGGCGGACATGGCGTTCGCGAGCCTGCTGTCGTGGGACGGCATCGCCGAGGTGGGCACGGCGCTCGACCTGACTGCCGACGCGCTGCTGCTCGACGTCGCGTGCGGCCGCGGTGGCTACGGCATCGAGATCGCGCGTCGCACCGGGGCCCGGCTCGTGGGGATCGACTTCTCGGGCGTCGCGGTGAAGGCGGCGCGACGCAGCGCTGCCCGCCGCCTGGGGACCGACCGAGCCGAGTTCCACGTCGGCACGCTGGTCGACACCAGGCTTGCGGACGGCGGCGCGGACGCCCTGATGTGCATCGACTCCGTGCAGTTCGCCGACCCGCCGCTCGCCGCACTCGCGGAGTTCCGCCGGCTGCTCGCGCGCGGAGGTCGCCTCGCGGTCACGTGCTGGCAGGTGGCCGACCGTGCCGACGACACGGCACCACCCCGTATCCGCGCGGTGGACCTGCAGCGAGACCTGTCGGCGGCCGGCTTCGCCGACGTCGAGGTGCACGAGAAGCCGCTGTGGCGCCGGGCCGAGCGCGCGCTGTGGGAAGCCGCCGTCGCGGCCCCGGACGACTCCGACCCCGCCGTGCGGGCCCTGCAGGAAGAGGCCCACAAGTCACTCGCGGGCTTCGACGCCCTGACCCGGGTGCTCGCCACCGCCACGGCACCATGACGGCGCCGCACCACACGGCTCCCTCCATGCTCGACCTCGCCAGGCGCAGCCCGCCTCAGCTCATCCGCCGGCCGGTCCCCTCGGCGCGACGCGCAGCGCCGTGTCGACCGTCGTGCCCGGCTCGCGAGGCGGCCCGAAACCCACGCTCGTACCGTCCGTGATCTGCACGTCGTCCTCCCACGGCAGCGCGTAGCTTCCTGCGACGAGGTCCTGCATGAACGTGTAGGGGCAGTCGCGAGCGCCGCCCCGCAGGGCGGTGTATCCACGGTGACCCAGCTGGTAGATGTTGTTCTCGGCCCCCCAGCAGACGCGCGCCTCGTCGGCCCGGCGCGGCTCGATCGCGGCCGTCACGATGCGGTCGGGGGTGCCGTCCCCCTGCTCGACGACCTCTCCTGCGAAGTCGCAGAACATGGCATCTCCCATCGAGGAGATGCCGGTCGTCTCGTCCTTGCCCGCCAGAGCCACAGATGCCGTGAACGCCAGGTTCGTGAAGGCATTGACCTGGTTCGTCGCTCGCCACGCCGTCTTGATGGGGTAGGTGTAGCCCGCCGTACGCAGGATGACGTTGGCGCCCTTGTAAGCCGCTTCGCGCGCCATCTCCGGCAGCATCCCGTCGTGACAGATGATGAGCGCGAGACGCGAGCCTTTGGGGCCGTCGACGACGGGAATGCCGATGTTGCCCGGCTCCCACGGCTCGAACGGCACCCAGGGGTGCATCTTGCGGTAGTAGAGGACGATCTCGCCGGCGGCGTCGACGATGATGCCGCTGTTGAAGGGTGCACCCGCAGGGTTGCGCTCCATCAGCGAGAAGCAGCCCCAGACGCCGTGCTCGGCGCAGGCCGCTCGCAGCGTGTCGACCTGCTCGTCGTCGAGACTCGTGAGCAGCTCGTCCTTTGCCCAGCTCTGCGGGTTCAGGCCGTTGAGGCTGTATTCCGGCACCACGACGAGGTCGAGGCTCGGCATGCCGGCCTTCGCCCGGCCGACCATGTCGGCGATGCCGTTCGCCACGGCCTTGAGGTGCGCAGGTTCCGTCACGGTCGGCACCTGCGACTGCACCAGGGCGATGACGAGCGCGTCAGGAGTCGGGTTGAGCCCGCCGAGACCGGTCATGGGGGGACGCTAGATCGCCTGTGTGACGGCCGTGTGTCGTGCACGTCGAGCAGCGTCTATCGTCGGCGGTCACGGTCAGCGCGTACGCCCGGGTCAGCCCCCGGACTTGCGCCGGAAGGTGCGCTGGGCCTTCGCCGGCCCCGATCCGCCGTGGCCCTTGCCGCCGTCGCCGCCGGCGCCGGCGGCGCCGGTCGCGTGCGAGGCCTGCTTCTTGCGCTCGAGTGCTTCCTGGAACCGCTTGCGCATGTCGTCGGTCTCGGGCGCGTCGCTGCCGGTGTCCGAAGTGTCAGCCATGTCTGCAGCCTGTCACGTCCCCTCAGCTCGGCCAACAGGTCTCGCCAATGTCCTGCGGAAGCGGCTGGCCGTCGGGGGCGTTGTGACCGTCGTGACCCTGCTCTCGCCGCTGCCCGTGTCCGTCCTCGACCTCGCCACCGTCGCCGAAGGGTCGTCGCCGCGCGAAGCCCTCCTCGCGACCGTGGCGCACGCCCAGCTCGCCGACGAGCTCGGGCTGACGCGCTTCTGGGTGGCCGAGCACCACAACATGGCCGGCATCGCGAGCAGCGCCCCGGCCGTCGTGATCGCGGCCATCGCCGCCCGCACGCCGCGCATCCGGGTCGGCAGCGGCGGCGTCATGCTCCCCAACCACGCGCCGCTCGTCATCGCCGAGCAGTTCGGGACGCTCGAGGCCCTGCACCCGGGCAGGATCGACCTGGGCATCGGGCGGGCACCCGGGACGGACCGGCTGACGATGCAGGCACTGCGACGGGGAGCCGGTGCCGAGTCCGCCGACGAGTTCCCCCGCCAGCTCGCCGAGCTCCTGGCCCTGTTCGACGGCGACGACGACGCCGGCATCAGGGCCACGCCGGGTGACGGCGCCGGGCCGCCGGTGTGGCTGCTGGGCTCGAGCGGCTACAGCGCGCAGCTCGCCGGGCTGCTGGGGCTGCCGTTCTCGTTCGCCCACCACTTCAGCAGCGGCAGCACCGAACAGGCCCTCGATGTCTACCGGCGTAGCTTCCGTGCGTCACCCGTGCTCGACCGGCCCTACGTGATGCTCCCCGTGCAGGTGCTCTGCGCCGACGACGACCACACGGCCGAGGCGCTCGCGCTGCCCGCGGCGTTGTCGTTCCTGCGCCTGCGCAGTGGGCGACCCGGCCGCATGCCGACCCCTGTCCAGGCGGCCGCGCACCCCTGGACGAACGCTGAGCGCGAGGCCGTGGCCCTACGGCAGGAGCAGCAGGCCATCGGGTCACCGCAGACCGTCGCCGAACGGATCGCCGAACTGCTGCGGCGTACGGCGGCCGACGAGCTCATGGTCACCGCGATGGTGCACGACCCCGCCGACCGGCTCCGCTCCCTGCGCCTCGTGCGCTCGCTGTTCGGCGACGAGCCGCTGCCCCTGGGCTATGCCGGCTCGCCCGAGGCAAGGTTCCGGGGTCTGAGATGCAACGGAACGGTGGTTGGCGCTAAGGGCTAAGGGTTGACGCCGGCGGGTGTGG
>CAXSDR010000058.1:0-22770 GCA_964236445.1 uncultured Motilibacteraceae bacterium
CGCACGTCACCGACCGCAACACGCCGCGACACACCCCTTGGAATAGATCATCTAGACTGTTCGAACGCTAAGTGGATCGGCCGACTGCAACGACGGCGAAGCACACGATCGCTGGGCCATGCTCCCCGCCATGAGCTCCGGCACCCGCACTTCGTGTCGTCGACCGCTGGCCGGTCCGGAAGTTGTCAAGGTGGTTGAGGCCAGGGGGAGTTAGTTCAGGCGGCGGTTTCCTCCTCGGCGGGTTGGTTGATCCACGCTGCCGGGGGCAGGTCGAGGATCTTGGGGTCGTGGGTGGTGCCGAACCGGTTGGGGTGCCGCAGGCGGGCGGCTGCCAAGGCTTCGGACCGCCGGGACGCGGTGGCCGAGGCGTGACCGTAGTGGACGTCAGCCGGGGTGTGCAGGCCGATCCCGGAGTGCCGGTGGGAGTGGTTGTAGTACTCGACGAACTCGGCGATGAATGCCTGCGCGGCCGGCAGCGAGGTGAACCGTTGCGGGAACACCGGCGCGTACTTCAACGTCTTGTTCCACGCCTCGGAATACGGGTTATCGTTCGACACCCGAGGCCGGGAATGGGACCGGGTGACCTGCAGGTCATCGAGCAACGCGGCGACCGATTTGCTCGTCATCGAGGTGCCGCGGTCGGCGTGCACGACCTTCGGGACGCCCTGAACACCGAACACCTCACTCATCAGCTCCACAGCCAACTGCGCTGTCTCGGTGTGGTGCACGTGCGCACCGACGATGTACCGGGAGTAGATGTCGATCATCACGTAGCAGTCGTAGTACTGCCCACGCGCTGGCCCGGCGAGCTTGGTGATGTCCCAGCTGTAGACCTGCCCGGCGCCAGTGGCCCGCAGCTCCGGGACCGCGCGCGGCGGGTGCGTCGCCTGCCGCCGCCGGTCGATGACCTGCTCGTTGTTGCCCAGCAGCCGATACATCGTGGAGATCGAGCACAGGCACTCGCCTTCGGCGAGCAGGGTCGCGTAGACCTGTTTCGGGGGCTTGTCGACGAACCGGTCGGAGTTCAGCACCGCCAGCACCTCACGTTGCTCCTGCTCGGTGAGCTTGTTCCCCGGCACGAGGACCGCGCTGCCCACGCCGCCCGCTGTGGCCTCACCCGCGTCTCCCGTCACGTCCTGGGCGTCCCTCACGTCCTGGGCGTCCGTCACGTCCTGGTCCGTCACATCCTGGGCGTCCGTCACGTCCTGGGCCGCCTGGATGGCAGCTGCGTACCGCCTGGCGTGACGGTCCTGGGTGGCGCGCGACAGCCCGGTCCAGGCGGCAGAGTCGCGACCGGACACCCCCACCGCCAACAGTTGCGCGTATCCCGTGCTCAGCGTGTGCGCGGCTTGTTCACGACCGCCGCGCTCTCGGAGAGATCCTCCAAGAGCGCGTGCACTTTTCCCATGATCCCGAGAGCGGCCTCGGTCTTCGCCAGCTTACGCCGGCTCAATTCCAACTCCCGGGTCAACCTAGCGATCTCGGCCTGCTCCGGACTCGGTTTCCCGACCTTCTCCCCGGCCTTCTTCCCGGCCAAAAGACCCCCGTCGCGCAACTTGCGCCACTCGGTGATCTGCGAGGAGTACACGCCCTGCTCACGCAGGTACGCCCCACCACCACCGGTCCCGCACGCCGCTTCGTACGCCGTCAGGTGATCAAGTTTCTCAGTGGGGGTGAACGCGCGACGACGACGCGGGCCACCCTCACGCGGACCATGACCGCTCACCGCTTCATCTTGACCCACCAGCACTGCAGACACCACAAACCTCCCAACCCAAGCGCCCTGCGTCAGGCGGACCCACTACGAGCCGCTGGCCTCACCCAACCCTGACACGCAGGGGTCTGCCTTCTAAGTCTAGAGAAGTAAGACTATGACTTAGACGCAATGATAGTCTCTCATCATGGATCAGGTTCAGAACCCGTTCCGCCCTGGGGCTGGTCGCCGCCCACCCTGCTCGCTGGCCGTGAACCGCTGCTGGTGTCGTTCGAGGTGAATCCCTCATACGACTTCACCTATGCGGACCAGTGCTGAGGAGGTTCTCATGAAAACACTTAAAGGTGTAGTACCTTTCGCCGCCGCAGCCGCTGTTGCCGCTATCGCCGGAGGGACGACATATGCGACAAGCAGGGCTGGAGGACACGAACAACAGCAGGTTGCTCCAGCTGCAGCGGCCGCAAGCGTTACCCCTGTACCGACTGTCGTGCTCAACGCCGCTGCTCGTCTTGTCACTGCCAACACCGCCGGCGGGACTGCCACGACGTCCGTGGGTGCCTCCACCTACCAGACAGCGGCCGCAGCGATCACTCCACAAGACTCGAAGCCAGATGACGATCGACCGGTGTATGTCTTCAGCGCCTCGGGAGACTTCGTCGGACACACAGCGAAGGTCCCTCAAGGGCTGACGGCCCCGGTAGGACACTCCATCACCGCGATCGTCGACGCAGCCACGGGCAGAATCCTCACCTGGACGCTGACGGATAAGCCCCACGCTGTACAAGCACTTGCTCCAACGCCGGTGTTTGTGCCCATACCTCCAGCGAGCTGAATCTCATCTAGTCGTTGGGAGGCCGCACAAGTCGCGCCTCCCAACGACCAGTGAGCAGTGGGGTCTGAGGTGCAACGGAACGGTGGTTGGCGCTAAGCCCCTAATCGGTCCTGGCGGCGGCGAGGCCCCGACCACGGACGGAGAACTACGGCGCGACGCCCGACCACAATGTCCATCGGTCGCGTTCGCTGACCGCCCCGGCTGGCAACCGCTCACGCAACTGGTTAACGACCTTAATCAGTTCTCCGTCGCTTAGTTCGTGCAGGAGCGATCGCCCGGTGCGCGCCGCGATTTCGGCAAGGTAGTCCTCCCTGCGGGCGTACTCCCGCCGCGTCTCCCACAACGTCCGGGTGACCGGTTCACGAAAGCCAGCCTCTTCCATCGCGCGTACCAGTTTGTACGACTCGGGACGCCGTTGAGCCTCAACAGCCCGTAGTTGAGGCGCGATGTCGAACAGCCACCCGCGCGGGTGCGTTGGCGAGCCGGGTACAAATGCGTCGTCCGTTGTCCTGTCCTGGATGATCAGTGCGCCGCCCGGGCGGAGGACCCTGGCCGCCTCCATGACGACTGCGTGTAGGTCATCGACATGGTGCACGAGCGCACGCTGGAAGACGACATCAACGGAGCTGTCAGGCAAACCCGTAGCCGCGGCCTCGCCGAGCACGAATCGAGCTCCCGGCAGGTCGAGTGCCTCGCGCGCCGCACCGAGGATCTGTGCGCTGAAGTCGACCCCAGTTACGGTCGAGGCCCCGAGTTCTAGCCAGGCCCGCGTGTACGTCCCGCCGCCACAACCGATGTCTGCGACGTCCGCATCAACGGGGTCAACTAGCTCCAGCATCGCGGTGCGCCAGCTCGTGTCCGCTCTCCTGCCGGAGTACGTGTGGCTGTTCGCCGCAGCGTGGAAGTTGATAGGCATGAGCGTCCGTCTCCTAGGTTGACCATGTGCGCCGCTGGTTACGTCTTGGAGAACAGGCTTCCGCCCGCCGGAGCGATCCAACAGCTTCGAGCTTCGCAGTTAAACAGGCGACAAAGGACAACCGAAGAACATCCGCATCTGCCGCTGAGGGTGAGATCGGTTTGCTCCGCCCCGTCCCACATCCTTGGAAGTGGAACGGTGCTCATCGGCCAGTTGACTCGCCCGGGTGCGAGGCTCATAGCACCCCGTCCCACAAGTCAGGTCCACAAGGTTCGGCGCCCCTGGGGAGCTCTCGTGGGGCAGTCGAACTGACGCTCGCGGTCATATTGCTGTCGGGCAGGTGACGGCGCCGGGCCGGCGAGGCTACCGCGGCGCTGCAACACCTACCTCGTCGAAATGACGCTCTCGCTCGGGCCACACGCCGCCCGCGACTACGCCCTGTCCGTACTGGCAGGAGCCGCCCATCCTCGTCGCTTGCGGAAGAGACGGGCGCTACCCGCCGCCTCGCCCGCGACGCTGCGGTGGTGCGCGCGGACAGCTCGCATCCCCTGCTGCGGTCCCCCCGTCGCAGCTGGAGTCAGCCGTCGTCCGACGTACGGAAGTAGTCGTCCTCGTGGCGCACGATGTCGGACTCGTCGAACAGGCCGTAAGCCACCTCGACGAACCGGGCCGGCAGCTCACCCGTGTTGGCGATCCGGTGGCTGGTGCCCCGAGGAATCCACACCTGGTCCCCCACCGCGGTGTCGCGGCAATGACCGCCGATCTCGACAGTCAAGCCATCCTCAAGAATCTTCCAAGATTCGTCTCGGAGGTCATGCGTCTGCAAAGACAACCGGTGTCCGGGGCTGACGGTGATGATTTTCACACTGACGACTTCGTTCAGTGCCAACAGCTCGAAGCGACCCCACGGGCGCTCGTCCACGAGAACTTCGGGGGCGGTGTCTTGCGCTAAGTCAGTCATGTGGTCCTCCTCATTGGCGAAGGTGCAACTCTAGCTACCTAATCCGACGCTAATGACCAGCAGGTTAACTCTCTGGTGCTTGCTGGTCACCAGCGCGATGTCATCACCTGCCTCGACCCCAACCCGGTGGCGGCGAGGTGCTCGCCGAGCCTCCCAGGCTGCCGAGGCTGACGGTCGCCACCGAGTCCTGCGAGTCCTGGCCCCCAACGTCGCCAGAGCTACGGCGATGCTGCACCCGCGTGGCGTCGCGGTCGTCGCCGATGACGACCAGCTACCGCTGCCCTTTGCGGACGCTGCCTTCGACCCAGTGCTCAGCCGGCATCCCGTCACGACGTGGTGGCCCGAGACAGCACGCGTGCTTCGCCCTCGAGACACCTACCTCTCCCAGCAGGTGGGTCCGCGAAGCGTGTCGGAGCTCGTGGAGCAGTTCCTTGGCCCGCTGCCCGACGATGCAGGTCTGGTCCGAGACCCGTTCGCCGCCGCTGACAGGGCATGGGCTGTGGGACTCGAGGTCGTCGACCTGCAGACGGCCACCCTGCGCATGGAGTTCCATGACATCGGATCGGTCGTCTATTTCCTGCGGAAAGTGATATTGATCGTTCCCGGGTCACGGTCGACCGTTATGAGGCAGAGCTGGCGGCCCTTCACGAGCAACTGGCGGAAGGTCCCTTCGTCGCGCACTCGACACGCCACTAGGACGTGGCGGGATGCTCGTCGAGATAGGCCTTGGCCAGCCGTTTTGGAGCTCGGGCGAGCCACGCCTCGGCGACGAGCTCGGTGAGCTCGACGACGTCGATCACATCAAGGCGCACGAGCACCGCGGTGTAGTTGTCGAAGTGCGGGGTCGTGAAATAGATATCCGGCGAAGCGGCGATCAGTGCTGCCTTCTCACCAAGGTCAGCGACCCGCGCACCGAGGATCGGGCCGTCGGGGGCGGCCGCGCCGAGCGCCGCCCGGTCACTCGCTCGCAAGGGCCGGTCCCAGACGAACATCTTGTCTCTGACGGCCCAGTGCGTCGTTCCTTGGGCGGGATGTTCGTCGGTCTCCGGCAACGCCAGGGCAGCTGCGCGTACGTCGTCCCAGGTCGCCACGAGGCTCAATCTATGGTGCCCTCAGTCGACCTGAGGGACCGAGGACGTAGATGACCGGCGATCGCCCATGGCAGGACACCAGCCTCTCGAGCAGTCAGCGTTCCGCAGCACTGCTCGCGGCGATGTCGCTGGAGGAGAAGGTCGCGCAGCTCGGGAGCGTCTGGCCCGGCGCAGACCGGGAAGGCGAGGGTGAAGCGGCAGCCGTGGAGAACGTCGCGCCTATGCAGGACATCTTCGCCGCCCAGCCCGACCTTCTCGAGGCCACGCGGCACGGCCTCGGTCATGTGACGAGGCCTTTCGGCAGCAAGCCGGTCGGCCCCGTCGACGGGGCCGCGGCCCTCGACCAGTTCCAGCGCGACCTCGTGGCCCGCACCCGGCTGCCGTTCTTCGCGGGCGAGGAAGGTGGCCCGGCGCTCGCTGGTGTGCTGTCGGGACGGCTCTCACCGTCGGGCAAGCTTCCCGTGCAGGTGTCGGCAATTGCCGGCTCCCAGCCCGGCACCTACCTTCACCCACCGCTCGGCGGCAATAGCCAGGGCGTGAGCAACCTCGACCCGACACCTGCATTCGTCTTCGGTCATGGGTTGTCCTACGCGAGCTTCTCCTACGCCGACATCGCCGTCAGCGACAGGGACATCGCCACCGACGGCGAGACGTCGATCAGCTGCACGGTGACGAACACCGGCGACCGTCCGGCCGACGAGGTGGTGCAGCTCTATCTGCGCGATCCGGTGGCGCAGGTGACGTCTCCCGTCACCGCGCTCGCCGGCTTCTGTCGCGTGGCACTCGCTGCAGGACAGGGCGCTCGTGTCACGTTCACCCTTCACGCGGACCGGACCGCTTTCACCGGCTTGTCTCTGCAACGCGTCGTCGAACCCGGAGACATCGAGATCGCCATCGGGTCGTCTAGCGCCGACATCCGCCTGCGCGCCACGGTCACCTTGCACGGTGAGGTCCGCATCGTCGGTCACGACCGCGTCCTCAGCACTGAGGTGCACGTCGAGCACCAGGGCTCCTGAGTGGGGGCGGTGCTCATCCCGGCGTGGGCGGTGCTCGGTATCGCCGGCATCGTCGCGGTGGCGACGGGCTGGCTGCCGCAGGACCAGGCCCGCGACGTGGCCCTGTCCCGAGGCGGCCCGGTGCTCGGGTTCCTCGTGGCCATCACCGTGCTGGCCGAGCTGTCCGACCGCGCAGGCGTCTTCGACGCCGCAGCACGTGGGTGTGCGCGTCTCGCGCGTGGGTCGGTCATCGGGCTTTTCCTGCTCATCGCTGCCCTGGGAACCTTGGTTACGATCGGCATGAGTCTCGACACGACGGCGGTGCTGCTCACGCCTGTCGTGCTCACCATCACCGAGCGGCTCGGCCTCAGGCCACTGCCGTTCGCCCTGCTCGCGGTGTGGCTCGCCAACACCGCGAGCCTGCTGCTGCCCGTCTCGAACCTGACGAACCTGCTTGCTGTCCAGCGGCTGGGGCTCGACGCCCCGCACTTCGCGTGGCGCATGGCGCTACCCGAGCTCGCCGCGGTGGTCGTCACCGTCGCCTACCTCGGCCTCCTACACGGACGCGATCTGCGCGGTCGCTACGAGATGCCTGCAGCCGGGCCCCGCGCGGACCGGCTGCTGTTCAGCGTCTGTGCCGTCGCCTGCTGCGCACTAGCGCCCGGTGTGCTCGCCGGGGCACCGCCGTGGGCCGTCGCGACACCCTGTGCGCTCGCCGCGGTTCTCGCCTTCGCCGTACGCCGACGGCACGAGCTGTGTTTCTCCTTGGTTCCGTGGCGGTTGGTGATCCTGACGGAGGGGCTGTTCCTGACGGTGTCCTCCCTCGCCGCGCACGGGCTGACCGACCTCCTGCGACGGTTGGTCGGCGACTCCGTTCTGCAGACGACGGTGGTCTCGGCGGTCGCGAGCAACGGCGTCAACAACCTGCCTGCCTACCTCGCGGTGGAGCCTGCGGTGGGTCCTGGGCGCGACGACCAGCTGCTCGGCGTACTCCTCGGGACCAACGGTGGACCGCTGGTGCTCCTCTGGGGTTCACTCGCGACGCTGCTGTGGCGCGAGCGGTGTCTCGCGCGTGGCCTCGTGATCAGCCCCGTCCGCTTCGCACTGGTGGGGCTCGGTGGAGTGCCGCTGGTGCTCCTCTCGAGCTGGCTCGCGCTGAGGACGACGGCGTGACCTGGCTGTGTGTTTACGAAGCCGAAACCCGCATCGGGCGGTGGCGACCTACGGTGCTGGGAGCCGGCTGTCCTGAGGGGGCTCGTGGTGTTCACCGTTCCGGTCGTCGACATCACCGCCTATGTCAGGGACGGCGATGCAGCACAGCGACATCGGGTCGCCGAAGCGATGGACGATGCCTGCCGCTCCGTCGGCTTCGTGCAGATCGTGGGCCATGCGATCGCGCCGCGGGTGACCGACGCGCTGGCCCAGGCGATGGACGACCTGTTCGGTCTGCCGCTCGAGGTCAAGAAGTCCTATCGGGGGAAGCCGACCGTCAACCGGGGCTACACCGCACCCGTGTCGGAGTCGCTCAGCCTCAGTCTGGGGGTCGAGTCGGCGACATGCATGAACGACTTCTTCGAGGCCTTCAACATCGGCCGGCCGGCATCGGCGTTCCCGACGCTCACGCTGCCCCATGACGACTACGCCGAGAACGTGTGGCCGACGCAGCTGCCCGACTTCGAGAGTGCCGTGTCCGCCTACTTCGACGAGGCGTCGCGGGTGGCCCGCACGCTGACGGCGGTCTTCGCCGACGCCCTCGGACTCGAGCGTGGTTTCTTCGACCGGTTCACCGACCACTCCGTCGATGTGATGCGCATGAACAACTACGCACTGCCGCCCGGAACCGTCGATCTCGACGCAGACCTCACCGGCATGGGCGAGCACACCGACTACGGCATCGTGACGGTGCTGTGGGCCGACCGTGTGCCGGGTCTGCAGGTGCTCGGCCACGACGGCTCCTGGCACGACGTGGAGCCGCTCGAGAGCGCACTGCTGATGAACCTCGGCGACCTCACCGCACGATGGACGAACGAGCGTTGGCTCTCGACGCTTCACCGGGTGAAACCGCCCGTGGTCGACGGGACGATCGAGCGTCGTCGCTCCGCTGCGTTTTTCCACGACGGCAACATCGACGCCGTGGTGGCGGCGCTCCCCAGCTGCATCGGGGTTGGGGCCGAGCCGATCTATCCGCCGGTCACCGTCGCCGAGCATCTCGCCGCGAAGCTCGCGGGCTCACGCGCGGGCACCCCCCGACACGGCCGCGTCACGTGAGGCGGCTCGCGTGCTGGCCGCGCTCGGCCGCTGAGTGCCGCCGACGCCGCTGAGTCTGCGCCGGCGTCAACGGCAATAGCTAGGGTGGGCGCCATGGCGACAGCGGTGGTGACCGGTGCGAGCAGCGGGATCGGGGCGGCCACGGCAGCACATCTGGCGCGAGACGGATTCGATGTCGTGCTCGCGGCGCGTCGTGCCGAGCGCCTCGCGGCCGTTGCGGCAGGCATCGGTCCCCGCGCACGGTTCGCCGTCACCGACGTGACCGACGCCGCGTCTGTCGCCGCCCTCGCCGCCACTGTCGACAGCTGCGAGGTGCTGGTCTGCAACGCCGGCGGCGCCCTGGGCCTGAGTTCCGTCGAGACCTTCGACGAGGAGCACTGGCGTTGGATGTATGAAGCCAACGTGCTGGGTGTGGGCCGCACCGTACGCGCGTTCCTGCCCGCCCTGCGACGTTCCGGCAACGGTCGCATCGTGGTCGTGACAAGCGTCGCCGGGCACCAGACGTACGTCGGTGGCGCCGGCTATACCGCTGCGAAGCATGCAGCAGCGGCCGTCGTCGACACGTTGCGCGTTGAGCTGCTGGGCGAGCCGCTCAGGGTCATCGAGATCGCGCCGGGCATGGTCGAGACCGAGTTCTCCCTCAGACGGTTCGACGGCGACGAGCAGCGCGCCACGGATGTCTATGCAGGGTTCACGCCGCTGAGTGCCGACGACGTCGCGGAGTCGATCGTGTGGGCGGTGACGCGGCCGACCCACGTCAGTGTCGCCCGGATGGACATCTATCCCACGGCGCAGGCGAGCGCCCGCGACGTGCACCGCAGCACTGGCGACTGAGTCAGCCGTTGGGCCACGTGTGCACCGGCGCGTTGCTGTGCATCAGGTCCACGTAGGTCGCGAGCATCGACCGAAGTGCGGTTCGGCGGTCCGTCGCACCCGAGCGCAGCTCGTGCTCATATTGCTCCACCTGCCAGGTGGCACCGTTGCGACGGCTGACGCAGCGCCCTTCGATGACACCGAGGAGTCGACCGGCCGTCGCCTCATCGACACCCCGCCGCGACAGGCCTTCCGCAGCAAGAGGCAGCAGCCGGTCGAGCACTAGCTCGGCCGCCGGGACGTCTCCCCGTCCCGGCCAGCGCAACTGGGCCAGAATGCCGTCGCGTGCACCACGATTCAGGTTTTCCTCTGCTGCCGCGAAGGTGAGCCGGCTCCAGATCGGCCTTTCTTCGTTGGCGAGAACCTCGACGAGGCCGTAGTAGAAGGCTGCGTTCGCCAGCACGTCCAGAACCGTCGGGCCCGCGGGCAGGACGCGGTTTTCTACGCGCACGTGCGGGCGTCCGTCGACGACGTCATAGACGGGGCGGTTCCAGCGATAGATCGTGCCGTTGTGCAGCCGCAGCTCCCCCAGGTCGGGAGTGCCACCAGCGGCGAAGGTGGCAGCCGGGTCCTCGTCGTCGCAGATCGGCAGTAGCGAGGGGAAGTAGCGCAGGTTCTCCTCGAAGAGATCGAAGATGGACGTGATCCAGCGCTCTCCGAACCAGACCCGGGGGCGTACGCCCTGCGCCTTCAGCTCCTCGCTACGCGTGTCGGTCGCCTGTTGGAACAACGCTATGCGGGTCTCACGCCAGAGCTGGCGACCGAAAAGCATGGGCGAGTTGGCCCCGATCGCCAGCTGGACGCCGGCGACTGCTTGCGAGGCGTTCCACCACGCTGCGAACCCGTCAGGAGCGACCTGCTGATGCAGCTGCACGCTGGTGCAGGCTGCTTCCGGGGCGATCGTGTCGGAACGCGTCTGCAGTCGTTCCACCCCCGTGATGTCGAGCTCGAGATCCTCCCCTCGTGCGGCGAAGATCTGCTCGTCCAGCAGCGCATAGCGCGGGCTGGCGGAGATCGCCGCTGCGTTCAGGTGATCTTCGGTGAGCGTCGGCAGGATGCCCACCATGACGATGCGCGCGCCGGCGGCCCTGGCTCGCTCATCCGCGCGATCGAGCACCTCCCGCAACCGCGCCTCGAGACCGGAGAGCGCATCGCCGGCGATGCTGCAAGGGTCGACGTTGATCTCGATGTTCCAGCGACCGAGCTCGGTCTGGAACGAGGGGTCCGCGATGGAGGCGAGCACCTCTGCATTGCGCATGGCGGGGTCGCCTGCCTCGTCAACGAGGTTGAGCTCGACCTCGAGCCCGATGAGTCCCTCGGCTCCAGGCCCCTCGTCGAACGTCGCGTCGGTGAGCATGTGCTCGAGCACGTCGAGGCACGCGCGAACCTTGCGCCGGAAGCGGTCCCGGTCATTGCGCGTGAAGGTGCGCCGTTGCACCTGCTGTCCCATGCCTGCACGGTTCCCAGACGGTCACGCGGCTATCCCCCCGGCGTGCCGGACTCATTCTGTCGGTGGCGGCGCCTAGCGTCAGTGACGTGCGACTGCTCCACACCTCTGACTGGCACCTCGGGCGATCCTTTCACCGCGAGGGGATGCTCGACGCCCAAGCGACTTTCATCGACTTCCTCGTCGGCGTCGTGCGCGCTGAGCACATCGACGTCGTGCTCGTCGCAGGTGACATCTACGACCGCGCACTGCCTCCGGTCGATGCCGTGCGCCTCTGCTCGCAGGCGCTGCGGCGACTGGTCGACGCGGGCGCGCGCGTGGTGCTCCTCAGTGGCAACCACGACTCTTCGAGCCGGTTGGGATTCGGTGCCGAGCTCTTCGACGCGGTCGGGCTCCACGTCCGGACCGACCCGCAGGCGGTCGCAGATCCGGTCGTGGTGACCGACCGGAGCGGGCAGGACGTGGCCATCTATCCCCTGCCCTATCTCGAGCCTGATGCGGTCGGGCCGTTGCTCGGCTGCTCCGAGCGTGGCCATGCGGCCGTGCTCGCCGAGGCGCTGCGCCGGGTGCGGGCCGACCTGGCGAGCCGCCCCTCCGGCACCCGCAGCGTCCTCGCCGCGCATGCGTTCGTCTCGGGTGCCGAGGGCTCCGACAGCGAGCGTGACATCAGCGTCGGCGGGGCCAGCGTCGTCCCCGCAAGCCTGTTCGACGGCCTCGACTACGTCGCCCTCGGGCATCTGCACGGAGCGCAGGCGGTCCGCCGCTCCGTGCTCTACAGCGGATCCCCGCTCGCCTACTCCTTCTCCGAGCAGCACCATGCCAAGTCGGTGACGATCGTCGACCTCGAGCCGGGCGCGCGGGCGCGATGGACGCGGATCCCCTGCCCGGTCCCGCGGCCTCTTGCGACGGTCCGGGGCCGACTGTCGGACCTCCTCACGGACGCGGTCCACGACGCGGTCCGCGACTCCTACCTGCAGGTCGTGCTGACGGACGCGGAGCGCCCCCGCGAGCCGATGGAGCGGCTGCGCACCAGGTTCGGGCACGTGCTGGTGCTGCGCATGGAGCCCGCGGGTGGCCTCGTGGGACCGAGCCGGTCCTATGCCGAGCGCGTCAGCGGGCTCGGCGACCTCGACATCGCCACGGGCTTCGTCGCCCACGTGCGGGGAAGCGCGGCCACGCCAGCGGAGGCGCAGCTGTTGCGGTCCGCGTTCGAGACGTCGCGCCGCGCCGGCCAGGACGAGACGCCGGCCGGCTCCGCGCGGCACGACCGCTGCGGTTCGGTGGTCTGAGGTGCGCCTGCACCGGCTCGCCGTGACGGCTTTCGGGCCCTTCGCCGGCACCGAGTCCGTCGACTTCGACGGCCTCGCGACCGCAGGGCTCTATCTGCTGTGCGGGCCCACCGGTGCCGGGAAGACCAGTGTGCTCGACGCCGTGGTGTTCGCGCTCTACGGCGCGGTCCCCGGCGTGCGCCACGGAGCAGCGCGACTGCGCAGTGACCACGCCGCAGCAGATGTTCCCACCGAGGTGAGCCTCGAGCTGACGCTTCGCGGCCGGCGCCTGCGCATCGTGCGCCGACCCGGTTGGGAGCGGGCCAAGCGGCGAGGCGTCGGCACCACCCGCGAGCAACCCTCGGTGCGGGTGGAGCTCGTAGGTGCTGACGGGGCCGCGAGCGTGCTGTCCACGCGCCTGGACGAGGCCGGCCAACTGCTGCGTGACGAGCTCGGCATGAATCTCGAGCAGTTCTGCCAGGTCGTGCTCCTCCCCCAGGGCCGCTTCGCGGACTTCCTTCGCGCCGACGCCGACTCGCGGCGCACGATCCTCCAGTCGTTGTTCGCCACCGACCGTTTCACCGCGGTCGAGACCGAGCTGGCCGAGCGGCGGCGGGCGTCGGCCCGCGAGGTCGAGTCGGCCCAGCACGAGCTCTCGCGACTGCTGTCTCGGGTGTCGCAAGCCAGCGGCTCGGCGCACGAGCCGCCGGCAGCGGCTGTGGGTGACGAGTCGGCGTGTTCGACGTGGGTGCAGGAGCTGGCTGCAGGTGCCCTGCGCGAGGCAGACCGGTGCATCGAACGAGCGGCCGAGGCAGAACGCGCACGAGAGCGTGCCAGCACGGAGCACGACCTTGTTGCGCTGGCGGCACAGCGCCGAGCCGGGGCGACGGCACTCGCCGCTCGACGCGACGCGCTCGTGGCCGGCGCAACGGGTCGACGGTCGGCGCAGTCGAGCATGACGCGAGCGCGGCGCGCCGCTGTCCTGCTCTCGCCGCTGCGTGCGGTCGACGACGCGGCGGCCGAGCTGTCGCGCGCGACGGCAGCTGAGCGGGTCGCGCGCGGCGAGCTGCCGCACGACGTCGCGGAGCTGCCCAGGGCGCTTCTGGCGACGCTCGCCCGTGCCTCACGCGACGAGGTCGCGGTGCTGGAGGCGCTGCGCCCGCTCGTCGGGCAGGCGCACGAGGCAGATCTCCGGGCAGGTTCGGCGGCCCGCGCGGTGCACCAGCTCCAACAGGAGCTCAGAGAGCTGTCGCGGCTGCTCACCGAAGTTCCCGATGCCCTGGTCGCGGCTCGATCCGCCCGTGATGCCGCTCGAGACGCGGCATCGCGAACGGCCTCCACCGCCGCAGCGCTCGCAGGGCTCGAACGACAGGTCGCGCACGCCGGGAGCCGTGATGCTCTCGAGCGACAGCTGGGACCCGCGGCGGCCGAGGCCGCTGTCGCGCGCGACCGCACGGCGGCGGCCCATGAAGCCTGGCTCGATCTGCGTGAGCGACGCCTCACCGCAATGGCCGCCGAGCTCGCCGGCTCTCTCACGACCGGAGCGCCGTGCCCCGTCTGCGGCTCGTGCGAGCACCCGGCGCCCGCCGTCACGTCGTCTGCCGTGACCGCGACCGAGGAGAAGCGGGCGCACGAGGTCTACGAACGAGCCTGCCAGGAGCAGGTCGAGCGCGAGGCCGTGGTCGCCCGCCTGGCTGAGCAGACAGCAGCCGCCCGCGGGGCCGCTGGTCCGCTGCCTCTCGCGCAGCTGGACCTCGATCTGGAGCGAGCGCGCGCCGAGCAGGCCGTGCTCATCTCGACGGCGATCCGGTGCGACGACTGTGATGCGCAGGTCGCGCGGCTCGAGTCGTCGTTGCTGAGCTGCAGCGCGCGTGACCGTGTCGTGCGCCAGGAGCTGACGGCCGCGCTCGCCGAGCTGGGCTCAGCGCAGGAGGCAAGCACCCTGGCAGCGCGGCGGCTCGGCGAGGCGTGCGGAGACGACGCGACCCTCGATGCGCGCGTCCTTCGGTTGACGACACTGGCCGCCTTCCTCGAGAGAGCGAGCTGGTGCGCAGAGGCCGCCGAGCGCTGTGCCGCGGCGCATGCGGTGGCGCAGGCAAGCTGTCGAGAAGCGTGCAACGCCGCAGGCTTCGACGGCCCGGACGCTGCGCGCACCGCAGTGCTGTCGGCGTCGGAGCTGCAGAGCCTCGAGGCGTCCGCGCTCGCCTATGACGCCGAAGTCGCTGTCGTCACCGAACGACTTGCTGAGTTCGAGCAGTGCGGCGATTCGCCCGATGACGTGCTGTCGCTCGCTCCTCCCCACGTCGACGAGGCTCGAAGGGCCCTTGCCGAGGCGACTTCACAGCTGCGACGCGCCGCCGAGGACACCGCGCTGGCCAAGCACCGCAGCGATGATCTCGCCGCACTGGTGAGCGAGGTCGAGACCCGGAGCGCGGCCATGCGGCCGTTGCACGAGCAGCATGGCGTCATCGCCTCACTGGCCTCTCTGGCCGAGGGCAGCGGCGACAACTCCCTGCGGATGCGGCTCTCTGCCTACGTGCTCGCGGCACGCCTCGAGCAGGTGGCCGAGGCGGCCAGTGAGCGGTTGCTGCGCATGTCGAGCGGTCGCTACGCCCTCGTGCACACCGACGCAGGGAGCGGCGGCCGGGGCCGGGCAGGACTCGGGCTGCTGGTCACCGACGCCTGGACGGGTCTGTCGCGCGACCCCGCCACGCTCTCCGGGGGCGAGGCATTCTGTGCGTCTCTCGCGCTTGCCCTCGGGCTGGCTGACGTCGTCTGCGCCGAGGCGGGCGGTGCCGTGATGGAGACGCTCTTCGTCGACGAGGGCTTCGGCAGCCTCGACGAGGACGCGCTCGAGGACGTCATGGACGTGCTCGACGGTCTGCGCGAGGGCGGCAAGGTCGTCGGCGTCGTGAGCCATGTCGGCGAGCTGCGTGCGCGCATTCCCACGCAGCTGCTGATCGCCAAGACGAGAGCGGGCTCACGCATCGAACGGCAGCCAGAAGCGAGCCCGTCGCCGGCGGCAGCGCGCGAGGCGGCGGCCTAGCAGAACGCACAGCGCGGCGTGGGAAGCCGTCCAGAGTCGTGTCCGCAGCCGGACGTGCGAAGTGCTCGTGGTTCGCCAGCGCACCCTTGCACGCGGTCGACGGCGACAACACGCGTGTCAGCAGAGCGCGGGAGCACTGAGCTCCGCCCGGATGACGCGACCTCGTGCTCGCGAGCCGGACCTGCGCTGACTAGGGTGCCTCGAATGCCGACGCCACCGGAGCCCGCTCGTCCCTATGCCGCTGTGGACATCGACGGTGTGCTGGCAGACGTACGCCACCGGCTGCGTTTCGTCGCTTCGCCGCCGAAGGACTGGGACGCGTTCTTCGCCGCGGCTGTTGACGACGGTCTGCTTGCCGAAGGGGCAGCAGTGGTGCACCAGCTGCAGGTCGAGCATGAGGTCGTCTATCTGACCGGCCGCCCGGAAAGGTGCCGCCATGACACCGTCGCCTGGCTGGCTCGCCATGGCCTACCGCAGTGCGAGCTCGTCATGCGCTCGGTCACGGACCGTCGACCTGCGCGCCAGACCAAGCTGACAGCCTTGCGTGAGTTCGCGCGACGACGACCCGTCGCCCTCGTGGTCGATGACGACGCGCAGGTGGTGCGGGTGCTACGAAAGGCGGGCTTCGCCGTCATGCAGGCCGACTGGATGTCGACCGACACCGACCCGTCGACCCAGCAGACGCTGTTCGACGCCCAACGCAGCGACGGGCGGACCTGACCGCGGCGGCGCTACATGTCGGCACGACAGGCATCCGGGCGCAATCGCCCCCGACGGCGCCCGGCTGGTTTGCTGCCAGCCGGGCGCGTCGCATTGCCTAGGACGATGTGCGGACTAGCTCGCCACAGCCGTCGGCGTCGGCCGGGGCGTCGGGGTGAACGTCCCGGTCGGTCGCGGTGTGGCGGTGAACGTGGGCTCCGCTGACGGCGTGAAGGTCCCGGTCGGGACTGGGAACGCCGTGTCGGTGGGGCGCGGTGACGCCGTGTAGGTCCCGGTGGGGGTGGGGCGCGGTGCCGGCGTGTAGGTCCCGGTCGGGGAGGCCGTGCCGGTCGGGCGCGGCGAGGGGTGGTTGCCGTAAGCAGATGCGGGCCCGGCAAGCGCGACGGCTGCCGCGATCGAGGCCACGCCGGCGACGGCGATGCCGGCAGGACGCAGGGACTTCAGGGATTTCTTGGAACTCATGGGCGTGCTCCTTGACGAGTTGCGGTCGGGGGGACGCGTCTCGAGACTGGGAGAAACTAACAGGCCTGGCCTCGATGCCGGGAAAAGCGTTGGCAAATTCTTGTCGAAACCGTTGTCCTCACGGCGAACTGCGCGTATTCGAACAGTGACTTACTGTGCAATCCGCGCGCTGCTGGGACGCTTCCCCTTCCCCACTCGACCGGTGACCGGTAGCGTTGACCGCGAAGCCATATCGAAGCGGTCCATCAGGCGGAAACCTGCTTCAGATCCGCCAGCGCGCGTTCCTCCACACCGAGCCGGACGCGCAATAACCAGAAGTTCAGAACAGTGAAGACAACTGCGGTCGTCCACGCCGAGTGGATGAGAGGAAGCGCGAAGCCCTCAGCGACCACGGCCGCGTAGTTGGGGTGGCTCCACCACCGGTAGGGCCCGCTGACTACGCGATCCGAGCCCGGGACGACGATCACCCTGGTGCTCCACTGGCGACCCAGGGTCCTGATGCACCACCAACGAAGCAGCTGCGATGCGATGACAACGGCGAAAGCCGGCAGCCCGACCCAGGCGAGGAACGGGCGATCGGCCAGCTGCACTTCCGCCAGACATCCGACGAGCAGACAGCCGTGCAGGAGCACCATGAACGGGTAGTGCCCGCGGCCCGACTCCACTCCCCCGTGGGCCAGGCTCCAGCGCGCGTTGCGGGTCGACACGACCAGTTCGAGCACACGCTCGCACGACACGATCGCCAGGACGACGTAGAAGAAGAGCAAGGCGTTCAGGTGGGTCACGTCACCATTCGAGCAGAACGAGCTCCGCGCAGAAGCCAGGTCCCAGGGCGAAGACCAACGCGCGCTGACCTGGCTCTCCCGGCCGCTCCCTCATCGTCTGCTCGAGAACGTGCAGCACCGAGGCCGAGGACAGGTTGCCGTCGCGTGCGAGCGACTCGCGGGCGATGACCAGCGCCTTGTCGTCGAGCCCGAGCGCGAGTTCGACGGCGTCCATCACCTTGGGTCCACCCGGATGCGCGACCCAGGTCGTGATGTCGTCGAGCGTCAGACCCTGCCGGGCGAGGAACGCCGTGACGTCCGCACGCAGATGGGTCTCGACGACCTGCGCGACATCCGCGGAGAGCACGATGCGGAAACCCGTGCTGCCGATGTCCCAGCCCATCACGCGGTCCGTGCCGGGATAGAAGCGGCTCCGGCTCGTCACCACGCGGGGGGTCTGGAGCGCTGAATCGTCGAGGTTCATCGCGGCGGCGCGCTCATCACCGACCATCACGACTGCGGCGGCACCGTCACCGAAGAGCCCGCTGGCCACCAGGTTGGCTGTGGACACGTCGTCGCGCTGGACAGTCAGTGAACACAGCTCGACCGAGAGCAGCACAGCGACATCGTTCGGATGGCCGACGAGGTAGTCGTGCAGCCGGGCGATGCCCGCAGCACCAGCCACACAGCCGAGGCCGAAGATCGGCACGCGCTTCACGTCGTCGCGCAGACCCAGGCGATCCACGAGCCGGGCCTCGATGCTGGGCGCGGCGACACCCGTGACGGTCGTGCTCATGACCAGATCGACGTCCGAGGGCTGCAGCGAGCAGGCGGTCAGCGCGTCACCCAACGCTTTCTCCGCGAGGTCGGTGCCGACAGCGATGAAGGCGTCGTTCGCACCGGTGAAGCCGTCGAGACCGGCGTACGCCTCCAGCGGTAGCGCGAAGTTGCGCGCGGTGATGCCGGTCGCTGAGTGAAAACGTTCGAGCAGCGCCAGCCGGTCCCGGTCGGGTGAGAGCACTCGCGCGAACTCGCGGCTGATCTCGGTCTGGGAGTAGCGATGGTCGGGCACCCGTCCGACGACTGCAGCGATACGGGTCATGCACCGATCGTACGTAGGCGATGGGCCGGCCGCCCTTCGGCGAGGCGTCAGATCGCGTCGCCTCCCGCCGCCGACCCCGGGGTCTCCGGCCGGGACCTGCTGGGCACTTCGACTGGTACGCCTGTGTGATCCTGGTGTAGGGAGTTAGGTAAGTCACATGCGCAGCCGAAGAATGCTGCAACGGCCCCCAGCCGAGGGCCAGCAAGGGCGCCGCAACCCATCAGTGGCGCAAGACGAGGAGACCACGATGTGCGTTCACCAGCCGCAGTGTCCCGAAGCCGGGGCGTCCGACCACGAAGCGGCTGTCAGCATCGCCCGCCACCCCGAGCAGGGGTGGACGCTGCTGTGCAACGGCGTCGTGGTGTTCGAGGACACCGGCGAACTGCTGCCCGACGGCCGCGTGATCGCCCCTCACCGCAGCGCCTTCCGCGTCGCCGCTTAGCTCAACGCTTAGCCCGCACCGACCGGCTGGAGCTGAGAACGCCCACTGATCGCCAGCCCGACCAGCCCGACCAGCTCAGGAACTCATGAACTCGGCAGGCGACGGACACGAGCACATGAGGTTGCGATCACCCCAGGCGCCGTCGATCCGCCCGACCGGAGGCCAGTATTTGGTCGCCGGGTCCATGCCCCCGGGAAAAACGGCGAGGGCCCGCGAGTAGGAGTGGTCCCAGTCCTCCACCAGCGCGGCCGCGACGTGCGGTGCGCCGACGAGCGGGTTGTCCTCGCGAGACCACGTCCCCGCCACCACCGCCTCGATCTCACCGCGGATGGCGATCATCGCCTCGCAGAAGCGGTCGATCTCGGCCAGGTTCTCGCTCTCCGTCGGCTCCACCATCAGCGTTCCCGGCACCGGGAAACTCATCGTCGGGGCGTGGAAGCCATAGTCGATCAGGCGCTTGGCGACATCGTCCACGGTGAGGCCCGCCTGCTTCGTGATCGCGCGCAGGTCGAGGACGCACTCGTGGGCCACCAACCCACCACGCCCCGTGAACAGCACCGGGTAGTGGTCTTGCAGTCGCCGTGCGATGTAGTTGGCGGACAGCACTGCGACCTGGGTCGCGTGCATGAGACCAGCAGCGCCCATCAGCCTGATGTAGGCCCACGGGATCGTCAAGATCCCGGCGCTTCCCCACGGCGCACCGCTCACGGGCCCGGGACCGGTCGCCGGTCCCGCTCCGGCCGCGAGCGGGTGGTTCGGCAGGAAGGGCGCCAGGTGCGCGCGCACGGCCACCGGGCCGATGCCAGGGCCACCGCCGCCGTGCGGGATGCAGAACGTCTTGTGCAGGTTGAGGTGGCTGACGTCGGCCCCGAAGCGGCCCGGCTGGGCCAGGCCCACCAGGGCGTTGAGGTTGGCGCCGTCGACGTAGACCTGGCCGCCGGCGTCGTGCACGAGTGCCGCGACGTCGCGTACGTCCTCTTCGTAGACGCCGTGTGTCGAGGGGTAGGTGACCATGATCGCGGCCAGCCGGTCGGCGTGCATCGCGATCTTGGCGCGCAGGTCGGCCATGTCGACCTCACCGCCGGGGGTCGTGGCGACCACCACGACCCGCATGCCGGCGAGGACGGCGCTCGCCGCGTTGGTCCCGTGCGCGGATGCCGGGATCAGGCAGACGTCGCGGCGGGCCTCGTTGCGCGACTGGTGATAGCTGCGGACGGCCAGCAGGCCCGCGAGCTCGCCCTGCGCACCGGAGTTGGGCTGCAGGCTCACGGCGTCGTAGCCGGTGATCTCGCACAGCCACCGACAGAGGTCGCTGATGACACGGGCATAGCCCTGCGCGTGCTCGACGGGCGCGAACGGGTGCACGTCGGCGAAACCGGGCCAGGAGATCGGCTCGAGCTCGGCGGTGGAATTGAGTTTCATCGTGCAGGAACCGAGCGGGATCATGCCGCGGTCCAGAGCGAAGTCCTTGTCGCGCAAGCGGTGCAGATAGCGTAGCATCGACGTCTCCGAATGGTGCTCGGAGAAGACGTCCGCCGTGAGAAACGAGCTGGTGCGCGCCAGCGAGCCGAAAGCGGCCTCGTCGCCGGCCGGCCGTATGCCCTCACCGGGATCGCAGCCGAACGCGGCCAGCACCGCCGCCACGTGCTCGTCGCGGGTCGTCTCGTCCGTGCTGATCGAGACGATGTCGTCGTCGACCCGCCGCAGGTCGATGCCCAGGGCACTCGCCGCCTGGACCACGGCGGTGGCACGGCCACGGGTACGCGCCCGCACCGTGTCGAAGAACTGGTCGTGGACCACCTCGACGCCGCCGTCGCGCAGGCCGTCCGCGAGGCTCGACGCACGCCGGTGGACCTGCCTGGCGATCTGGCGCAGACCCTCGGGGCCGTGGTAGACGGCGTACATCGCCGCCACGACCGCGAGGAGGACCTGGGCGGTGCAGATGTTGCTGGTGGCCTTCTCGCGGCGGATGTGCTGCTCGCGGGTCTGCAGCGCCAGCCGATAGGCCGGCCGGCCTTGCGCGTCGCGTGAGACCCCGACGAGACGACCGGGAAGCTGGCGCTCGAGCCCCGCGCGCAGCGACATGAACCCCGCGTGCGGGCCGCCATAGCCGAGCGGCACCCCGAAGCGCTGGGCACTTCCCACGGCGATGTCGGCACCCCACTCGCCGGGTGGCGTGAGCAGCGTGAGAGCGAGCAGGTCGCAGGCGGCCACGACGAGGCCGCCGCGGTCGTGCACGGCGTCGACCCAGGGGCGCAGGTCGCGCACCTGGCCGCTGGAACCGGGATAGTGCAGGAGCGCACCGAGCACGTCAGCGCCGCCGAGGTCGGGCATCTCGTCACTGTCGAACAGGACGAGGCGTACGCCGAGCGGCTCCGCTCGCGTCTGGAGCACCGCGAGGGTCTGGGGGTGGCAGTCGCTGTCGACGAGGAAGACAGCGTCGTCGGCGGCTCTGGCGACGCGACGGCACAGGGTCATGGCCTCGGCTGCCGCGGTCGGCTCGTCGAGCAGGCTCGCGCCGGCCGTCTGCAGCCCGGTCAGGTCGCTGACGACCGTCTGGAAGTTGAGCAGGGCCTCGAGCCTGCCCTGCGAGATCTCCGGCTGGTAGGGCGTGTAGGCGGTGTACCAGCCCGGATCCTCGATGACGTTACGTCGGATGACCGGCGGGGTGACCGTGCCGGCATAGCCGAGGCCGAGCATCGACACGGTGGTGGTGTTGGCCTGCGCCAGCTCTCGCAGCAGGCGCAGCACCTCGGCCTCGTCGACCGGCTCCGGCAGCTCGAGCAGCTCCGTCATGCGGATCGAGGCCGGCAGTGCGGCAGCGACCAGCGCGTCGAGCGAGTCGAGGCCCAGCGTCGCGAGCATGCGCTGCTGATCTGCCGCTGACGGTCCGATGTGGCGGCGCTCGAATCGTACGTCCTCGGCAGTGGCCGAGAGGGACGCGGTGGGAGCGTCGGGCACGGGCGATGCCTCCTGGTGGCGCCTGAACAGGCTTTGAACGGCAGAGTCGACAGGACCACGAACGTCAGGACTCAACGTTCTGACCGTTCTCGAACGCTAGTCGACAGTTGTCGGTCGTGCGAGCAGCGGCGCGGTGACCAGCGTCACGGCGGGGGGACAGGCCGTCAGCCGGTGCGGCGCGCCCCACGTGCGGAGCGGCGTGCCGAGAGCTCGTCGGCGAGGGTGCGGGCAGCCGCGGCCGCAGCGACCTCGGTCTGCGGTGCCGCGTCGTCGTGGGCCGCGGTGCGCTCACCGGGAAGGGTCGCGAGCGAGCCTTCGACCTCGCGCCACACGCGACCGACAGCGATGCCGAACACGCCCTGACCCGCCTGCACGAGGTCGACGACCTCGTCGGCCGAGGTGCACTCGTAGACGCTGGCGCCGTCACTCATGAGCGTCATCTCGGCGAGATCGGTGACCCCGCGATGGGCCAGGTGCTCGACGGCGACACGGATGTTCTGCAGCGAGACGCCGGTGTCCAGAAGTCGCTTGACGACCTTGAGGACCAGGATGTCGCGGAAGGAGTAGAGCCGCTGGCTCCCGGAGCCGGAGGCCCCGCGGATCGTCGGCTCCACGAGGCCGGTGCGGGCCCAGTAGTCGAGCTGGCGATAGGTGATGCCGGCCGCGCTGCATGCGGTGGGACCGCGAAAACCCATGTCCTGCGGCACCTCGGGCACGTCGCTCGCGAACAGCGCGTCCTGAACGTGGCGGTCATGCGCAGGGTGGCTCGCGTCGAGACGCAACGGCGCGGCAGGCTCGATCTGCAAGGCGGGTGAACCCACGCCGTCGTGTGCCGACACTGCAGACCTCCATGAGCGACGCCGAGCTCCGTGGGCCGAGTGCCAACGGTGGAACTACAACGGCGGCTT
>CAXSDR010000059.1:0-18494 GCA_964236445.1 uncultured Motilibacteraceae bacterium
TCCACCGCCGTCGGCATCGGCGGCGACCCGATCATCGGGACGACGCACATCGACTGCCTCCAGGCGTTCCAGGACGACCCCGACACCGACGCGATCGTGATGATCGGCGAGATCGGCGGAGACGCCGAGGAGCGCGCTGCGGCTTATATCGGGGAGCACATCACCAAGCCGGTCGTCGGCTACGTCGCAGGTTTCACGGCCCCCGAGGGCAAGACGATGGGCCACGCCGGCGCCATCGTGTCCGGCTCGTCAGGCACTGCCGCCGCGAAACAGGAGGCGCTGGAGGCTGTCGGCGTACGCGTCGGCAAGACCCCCAGCGAGACAGCCCGACTGATGCGAGAGCTCGTCACCTCGCTCTGAGCTTCTCGCGCCTGACGTCAGGCGGTGCAGACGACGGCCCGCGCGGGAGCGACGCGACATAGGGCCTAGCGCGTCGATCTCCTCTTCGGTCACAGCGGCCCTTCCGGCGGGCGGTCGGTGTGTCTACGCGGTTGCCTCGCATATCTGCCCGCGCGCCTGCGGGCTGTGGGCCTGAGCCACGGGCACCATCGAGCTGATGACTGAGCTGCTGAACCCGCCCGCGACGCCGAAGCGCGACCACCCCGACGGAGAACGACGCGGGGCACTGCCGGACCTTCCAGCGGTGCCTCCCGTCGTCGCGGGCGCGCTTGCCGCGCTGCGCGCCGCGGCCTTCTCCTCGCTGGCGGTCGTCGTCCTGGTCCTGGTGGCCTGGGCGGGTGCGGGGGCCCAGGCAGACGCATCCGCCGCGCTGCGCGCCGCAGCGCTCGCGTGGCTCGTGGCGCACGCCGTCGACGTGCACGCGTCGACCGGCGCGATCCGGCTGTCACCGCTCGGGCTCATGGTCCTGCCGGCAGGGACCCTTGCGGCCGCCGGTGGTCGCGCGGTCGTGAGGTGCAGCTCGCGCCGGCGCCGCCCGCTGCGACGCCGTGAGATCTCCCAGCTGCTGCAGGGGCTCGTGGTCACCTACCTCGTGCTGGCCATGGCCGTCGCCATCGCACTCGGTCACCGTCCCGCGGCGCCGTCGCTGCCCGGAACCGCACTCGCCGCGACGGCGGTCGCCACGCTGGCGGCCGGTGGTGGCATCCTTCGCGCACTCCGCCGAGCCGGATCGTGGCCGTTTCCTACGCTGCCCGTGCGCGCCGGCACGGTCGTCGCGGGAGCTGTCGTCGCCGTCGCGGCCATGCTCGGTGCGGGGGCGCTGATCCTGGCGGCGTCGCTCGCGCTTCACGCCGACCGCATCAACGGGGTCGACCGGAGCCTGCACACCGGGCTGGTGGGCAGCGCGATGCTCGCCCTGCTCGGCGTCGCGTTCCTGCCCAATGCGGTGATCTGCTCTACGGCGTACGCGCTGGGCCCCGGCTTCGCCGTGGGCGCCGGAACGGTCGTCGCCCCGAGCGGTGTGGCCCTCGGCACGCTGCCGTCCTTTCCCCTGCTGGCCGCGCTCCCGGGCTCAGGACAGGTCGCGGGGCCCGCGCTGCTGCCCGTGTTCGCGCCCCTGCTCGCGGGCGTGCTGTGCGGCATGGTCGTGGCCCGCCGAGCGCCCGAAACGTTGAGCCGGGACGCCGTAGCCGCCACGGGCGCTGCGGCCGGCGCGCTGGCCGCACTGATCCTCGGACTTCTCGCCGCCCTCGCGGGTGGCTCGCTCGGCGACGGACGGCTGGCGACCGTGGGGCCCTCGCCCGTGCGCGTGGCGATCATCGCCGCGCTGGAGCTCGGGTTCGCGGGCGCCGCGTCGGCCTGGCTGGCCGTACGCCGCCGCTGAGGGCTCCCACCAACGGCGAAGGGCCGCCTTCCGGCAGGGAAGGCGGCCCAAGCTGTGTGTTGCGTTCTTCGTTGCAGCTCAGTTGTCGTCGACGGCCGTCGTCGGATCCGACTGGTTGCCCGCCGCATCGACGGCGATGACGCGGTAGGAGTACGTCGGGCTTCCGTCGGCCAGGTCATACGATGCTTCGTAGTTCGAGAGGCCGCGAGCCGTCACGGTGTCGAAGGTCGTGAAGTCTCCGGTGGTCGCACGCTGCAGGAGGTAGTGGGCGACGCCGACGGCGTCCGTGGAGGCGTCCCAGGTGATCTGGACGCTGCTTTCGGGGTGCATCACGTCGGGGTTGTACCAAGAGGCGGAGGCAGGCGCGGTCGGCGCTGTGACATCGCCCGACAGCGACGCCGACTGCACGTTCGACGCAGCACGGTAGCCGTCCGCCTCGGCCGGGTCGTCGCTCCAGTTGGAGTCGCGACTGTCGTTGCCGGCCACGTCGATCGCGCGGACCCGGTAGTAGTAGACCGCCGTGGCGTCTTCGGGGACGTCGACGTAGGTCCCCTCGGTCGTGGAGGCGATGTCACCGGTCTCGGTGACGGAGTCCGTGGCGAAGGTGGACGAGGTGGAGCGCTCGACGATGTAGCGGGAGACGCCGACGTTGTCGTAGGTGCCCGCGTCCCAGCTGAGCACGATGCCGGCGGAGCTGCTGCTGATGCGCAGCTCGTCGGGCGGCTGCGGCGCGTTGTGATCGTCGCCGAGCGTCGCACCCTCGTAAGCGCCGGTCTCGCTCTCGTTCTCGGCGGCGTCGACGGCGGTGACGAAGTAGTAGTAGACCTGGTTGTCGGGCGGCGTGTCCGTCAGGGTCAGCGCGGTGGTTCTGCCGACCTCGACGCGGGACAGCACGCCACCGGGGTTGTCGTAGTAGTTGTAGTCCAGCGAGCGCGTGACGACATAGCCGGTCACGCCGACATCGTCCGAGCTGGGCTGCCAGTGCAGGGTGATGTGTCCGGCGCTTCGCTGACCGTAGACGCCGAGGACTTCCGACGGTGCGATCTCGTCATGGACCGGGTCGGCCACGGGCTCGGGGTCAGGCTCGACCACGGGTGCCGGTGCGGGCGATGCGGTGGGAACGGGCGCCGGCGTGGGTGCTGCCGGGGCAGGAGCCGGGACGACGGGAGGGGCAGCGACCGGGGCAGGTGGTGCCGGGGCCGGTGCCGGTGCAGGCGGGGCCAGCGGGCTTCTGGAGACGACGTCGCCGGTGCCGCGTACGACCGTGTCGCCGTGGTCGGCTACGACGCGGTCGCTGCCGGCATCACCGTCGACGAAGTCGGTGCCTGCACCCGAGCTGATATTGTCATCGCCGTCGCCGCCGTTGATCTTGTCGGCAGCCGGGCTGCCGTAGATCAGGTCCCTGCCCGACGTCCCCGTGACGTGTGCGCCCGTGGCGGTCGAGACGATTGTGGCCGTCTGGCCTGCGCAGAGACTTGACACGAAGGGCACTGCAGCCTGGGCCGATTTGCCCTGTTGAGTCGACACGACGCTGCACCGTCTTGAGCGGCGGCGGAGGTCACAGCGATCGATTGACACGCAGAGATGGCACGCAGAGATGGTGAGGGTCAGGAACCGAAGGAGTGCTTCAGCGCGGCCCGGTAGGCCTCGTCGCAGATGTCATGTGCGATGTCGGTGTTCGCTCGCGCGACGCAGTGCCGGTGTTCGGAATAGTCGGGATAGATGAGGGCGAGCGGCACACCGGTCAGGACGGTCCCGCACAGTCCCGTCACGATCGCCAGGACAGCGCCCGGCGCCGCGATGCCGGTGGCTCGAGCGTTGCGTCGCGCCAGGATGCCGAGCACGACCGCCGCCACACCCAGCGCAATGCCGACGGGGTTGGGGAAGAGCAGCACCGAGAGCATCGAAGACGCGCCCGCCCACAGGGCGATGACACCTCGCTGCGAGCGTTCGGTCCGTGGGGCCGACGGGCCGAGCTGCGGCGGCGGCCCGGGCGGGGAGCCATAGACGGGTGGGGGGCCGTGGAGCGGGCCGGCGTACGTCGGGGGAGGGGGGAGGGCCGACCGGTCGAAGGGTGGGGCGCCGGGCGGGGGGGCCGCCCACGGGTTGTCCGACGGCGGGGTCGCTGCACCCTCGTCGCCGCTCGCGCCGTCCGTCGGGCCGATGCCCGCGCTCTGTTGTGCTGCCACGCTCGCTATGGTGACGGCTCGTGACGACGACTGTGCGGGCGGGACGCCTCGTGGTGCTGGTCTCGGGCACCGGCACCCTCCTGCAGGCGCTGATCGATGCCAGTCGCGAGCCCGGCTTCGGGGCCGCGGTGGTTGCCGTCGGCGCCGACCGTGACGGCATCGAGGGCCTCGACAGGGCGACGCGCGCCGGCATTCCCACCTTCGTGCTCAAGGTGGGCTCCTTCGACGACAGGGCCGGGTGGGACCGCGCCCTCACCGACGCGGTCGACGGCTTCGACCCCGACCTCGTCGTCTCCGCCGGCTTCATGAAGCTGGCCGGTGCCGACTTCCTCGCTCGCTTCAGCGACCGGATGATCAACAGCCACCCGGCGCTGCTGCCCTCGTTCCCGGGCATGCGCGGTCCACGCGATGCGCTGGCCTACGGCGTGAAGGTCACCGGCGCGACGGTCTTCCTCGTGGACGCGGGCATCGACGAGGGCCCGGTGGTCGCACAGGCCACCGTGCCCGTTCTGGACGACGACGACGAGTCGGCGCTGCACGAACGCATCAAGGTCGCCGAGCGAACCCTGCTCGTCGACACCGTCGGTCGGATGGCCCGCGAGGGCTGGTCCGTCCAAGGCAGGAAGGTCACCATCCCGTGAGCGAGCGCATATCCATCCGTCGTGCGCTGATCAGCGTCTATGACAAGGCCGGCCTGGTCGAGCTGGCGCAAGGGCTGCACGAGGCTGGTGTGGCGCTGGTCTCCACGGGCTCCACGGCGTCCACCATCGCCGCCGCGGGCCTTCCGGTCACAGCGGTCGAGGATCTGACGGGCTTTCCCGAATGTCTCGAGGGGCGGGTCAAGACGCTGCACCCACGTGTGCATGCGGGCATCCTCGCCGACCTGCGCAAGGAAGGTCACGCCGATCAGCTCGCCAAGCTGGGCATCGAGCCGTTCGAGCTCGTGGTCGTCAACCTCTATCCGTTCCGCGCCACCGTGCTCTCGGGCGCCACACCCGATGAGTGCGTCGAGCAGATCGACATCGGCGGCCCGTCGATGGTGCGCGCAGCAGCCAAGAACCACCCGAGCGTCGCCGTCGTCGTCGACCCGGCGCGCTATGCGTGGCTCCTGCAGCGCGTAGGAGCGGGCGGACTCACGCTCGCCGAGCGCCAGCGTCTCGCCGCCGATGCCTTCGTGCACACCGCGACCTACGACGTCGCCGTCGCATCGTGGATGGGCAACGTCCTCGCGCCGAGCGATGATGGAACCGGATTTCCGGCGTGGACCGGTGCGACCTGGGATCGCGCGACTGTCCTGCGCTATGGCGAGAACCCGCATCAGCGTGCCGCGCTCTACACGCACTGGCGGCCGGGCCTCGCGCAGGCCCAGCAGCTCAACGGCAAGGAGATGTCCTACAACAACTACATCGACACCGACGCCGCATGGCGTGCCGCGCACGACCAGGAAGCGCCCTGCGTCGCCATCATCAAGCATCAGAACCCGTGCGGCATCGCGATCGGCCACGACGTCGCCGAGGCGCATCGGCTGGCGCACGCGTGCGACCCGGCATCGGCCTATGGCGGCGTCATCGCGGTCAACGCTCCGGTGACGCGTGCCATGGCCGAGCAGCTCGAGGGAATCTTCACCGAGGTGCTTGCTGCTCCGTCATTCGACGACGACGCGCTCGCGGTCCTGACGAAGAAGAAGAATCTGCGTGTGCTGCGGGTGCCGCCCTCGTCAGCGCCCGATCCGGTGGAGTTCAGAGCGATCAGCGGCGGTCTGCTGATGCAGACCGTTGACCGGCTGCAGGCCGACGGGGACGACCCGGCGAGCTGGACGCTGGCCTCGGGTGAGCTGGCTGACGCGGCGACCCTGGCGGACCTCGGCTTCGCGTGGCGGGCCTGCCGCTCGGTGAAGTCCAACGCGATCCTGCTGGCCCATCACGGTGCGACCGTCGGGGTCGGCATGGGCCAGGTCAACCGTGTCGACGCAGCCAAGTTGGCCGTGTCGCGCGCCGGGGACCGCGCCGCGGGTTCGGTTGCGGCGTCGGATGCGTTCTTCCCCTTCGCCGACGGGCTCGAGGTGCTTCTCGCGGCCGGCGTACGCGCGGTCGTGCAACCGGGCGGCTCGGTGCGTGACGAGGAAGTGATTGCCGCGGCCAAAGCGGCTGGGGTCACGATGTATCTCACCGGCGCGCGGCATTTCTTCCACTAGCCCGATGGCGTCATGCCGATCCATCCGGGCGGCCATCGTCCGTCTGATCATGTCGTGCTCGACGTCGACGTGAACGCCTACCGGCGGCTCGTCTGAAGCTCGGGCAGCAACAGCTTCGCCACGTCCAGCGCGCGCGTTGCGCCCGTCCCGCCGCCCTGCGCGGTCCACACCTCGGAGAGCACCGCCTTCACGAAGCCCCACGCCACGACACGTTCGCGGGGAAGTGCCAGCCCTTCGACGAGCTGGTCGATGCGCCTGGGGACGAGCGACAGCAGCTGCGGGTCCCGGGCGGCGATGTCGGGGTTGTACAGGAGTGAGCCGACGTCATAGCCACGATCGCCGAACACGCCGTGGGGGTCGATAGCCAGCCAGGGGTCACGGGTGGCGCGCACGATGTTGTCGTGGTGCAGGTCGCCATGCAGGACCACCTTCTTCTCGGCCGTCTCGACCATGCGGGTGAACAGCTCGGCCGCTTGGACGACCAGATGGCCAGGCACAGACTGGTCCTGCCCAGGGTCTGCGAGATATCGGATCAGAGCATCACGCTGGCCGATCAGCGGCCGAAGCGACCCCTGACCGCCGGGCGACGCGTGCAGGCGCTGCAGGACGCCGATCGCGGCCGCCGTCGCGTCCTCGTCGTGGTGCGCGACGAGATCAGCGGCGGTGGTCCCGGGGCTCGCCCGCTCCAGCAGAACTGCACCGAGCGCCTCGTCGAAACGCAACAGACGTACGGCGCCTGATCCCGCGAACGCATCGAGCGCCGCCGCCTCGTCGACCATGTGCGGGTTGAACGGCAGCCCCAGCTTGAGCACGGCGGACGAACCGTCCGCGAGCGTCGCCCGTGCCACCCAGTGGAACGTGAGCCCGCTGAAGGGCTCGCCGATCCGGATCGCCCAGTCGCGCTCGACGCCGGCGACCACCGCCGGGAGGGTGGCCAGCCACCGGGCGCCCGCGTCTCCCCACGTCGCCGAGACGTTGCGGGTGAAGGTCGCATCCAGGTGCACCACTCGACTGTGGCAGAGCGGTCGCGCGTGCAGCGCTGGGTGAGGCTCAAGGTGGCCGAGACGGACCTCCGAAGCCCAGCGGGCGGACGCTGCTCACCGTCCTCACCACAGCACGCCCGGGCCGATCCGATCAAGGCAGCCATCACCAGAGCGCCTAGCATCGCCAGCACCGCTGCGAGAGGAAAGACCTGTGACAACAACGGATGAAGTCATGACGCACATCGGCCGCGGCATCGAGATGACCCAACGCGGCGAAAGGGAGGAAGCGCGCGCACTCTTCACCGAGGTCTGGGCCCAGATCGGCCCCGACGGCGACGCCCTGCACCGCTGCTCTCTCGCCCACTGGATGGCCGACACCCAGGACGATCCCCGGGAGGAACTGCGCTGGGACCTCGAAGCGCTACGGGCAGCGGACTCCCTCACCGACGAACGCGCGGCCGCGGCCGGCGTGACCTCGCCCGTCGCGGCCTTCTACCCCTCCTTGCACCTGAACCTGGGCGAGGTCTATCGCAAGCTCGACGACCTCAGCGCCGCCCGCCACCATCTCAAACTCGCACAGCAAGCCGTGACCGCACTTCCGGACGACGGCTACGCCCAGATGATCACGGGCGGGCTCAATGCCCTCGCCGAACGACTGGACACCGCCGCAAGCTGACCCTTCTACTGCTGGCCCGTCGTCAAAGAACCCTCTTAGGAGAAGAGCGTGGGCGGTGCGCACCGTTCGCAGGCCGATGCAGGGCGGTCGTGTTGCCCCGTGCTTCCATGGACCTGTGACGAACCGCGTACGTCCGGCTGGCGACTTCGACTACGAGCATCACGGCGCCGGCTATGCCCTCCTACGCCGGCCGGACCCCCGGATCGCGGCTAGGGTTCATGCGGCGCTCGGTGCTAGCGGGACCGTGCTCAACGTCGGTGCCGGGGCGGGATCGTACGAGCCCGCCGACCGGTATGTGCTTGCTGTGGAGCCCTCGGCGGCCATGCGTGCGCAGCGTCCGGTCGGGGCGGCGCCAGCTGTTGACGCGGCCGCGGAGCACCTGCCGTTCGACGACGACAGCTTCGACGCCGCCATGGCAACACTGACAGTGCATCAGTGGGGCGACGTCGTTCAGGGTCTGCGCGAGATGCGACGGGTGAGCCGCGGGCCGGTCGTCGTGCTCACTCTCGACGCCCCGGCACTGCAGCAGTTCTGGCTGGCCGACTACATCCCCGAGGTGGTTGCCGTCGAGCAGGCGCGGTTCCCGACGATCGACCAGGTGACGGGCGCCCTCGCCGGGGGCACGGCCGAGGTCCGGGTCGACGTGGTGCCGGTCCCTCGCGATTGCATCGACGGGTTCGGTGAGGCGTTCTATGCCCGGCCCGAGGCCTTCCTGCGTCCGGAGGTCCGCGCGGCTACCTCGGGTCTGGTCCTGACGGATCCGGGCGCAGTGCAGCGCGGCCTCGAGCGCCTTGAGAACGACCTGGCCAGCGGGGCGTGGGATCGCGCATACGGACACGTGCGCGAGCAGGCCGAGCGCAACGGCGCCTTGCGCCTCATCACCGCCACCGCCTGAGCGCGTCAAGCGGCGTGACGCACTGCTGCCGCCCCGCACCATGGGCGTGAGTGCCACACACGATGGTCATGATCCGGCGCAGGTCGCGGCTTACCGCCCGGTCAACTCCTGTTCGTCGAGCCCCCTACGTCGAACGACAACGTGCGAAATGTGCCGCACCGCTCAGGACGCGAACCGCTCTGCGTCGTGCTCGCCGTCCCACGCTGCCGTCAGGCACGTGAACTCGACAGCTGTGCGGTGGCGTAGGTGGGCGGCCATCACCCCCGACCGTCTGCGTCCGACAGTTCAGCGGTGGCCCCAACAGCAGCTACGGACCTGACGGTCGACGGCAGGGCCGCCGTGTCAGGCTGAGGGCATGTCGCCGGTCCTGGAGCCGCACGACGCCGGGTGCGACGTCGACGCTGCAGGCAGCGTGGCGATGGGCACCGTGGTCTGACATGGCGCATCCCGAGTTCGTGCCGGGTGCAGAGCTGTCGGCCGCGTTCTATGCCGAGGTCGTACGCCCGTTGCTGGCCGACCGACCGCACAGCGCCGCCTTCCTCGGCTGGGGATCCGACGTGCTCGGCTATGACACTGTCCGGTCGACGGACCACGGATGGGGCCCACGGCTGCAGGTCTTCATCGACGACGAGACCGCGGTGCCCGAGCTCGATGAGCTCCTCGATGCACGCTTGCCCGACACCTTCCGGTCATGGCCCGTGAGATACGGCTGGGACCGTTGCACGCCACGCCACCACGTCGAGGTCGCCACGCTGCCGCGGTGGCTCGAGCGGCAGCTGGGCGTCGATGCGACAAAGCCGCTGAGCCTGCGAGACTGGCTGCTGACACCGCAGCAGCGCCTGCTCGGAGTCGTCTCCGGCGCTGTCCATGCCGACAACTCCGGCCGGCTGCGTCGTGTGCGACACGTGCTTGGCTTCTATCCCGACGAGGTCTGGCGATGGCTGCTCGCCTGCCAGTGGCACCGGATCGCACAGGAGGAGGCGTTCGTCTCCCGCACGGCCGAAGTGGGCGACGAGCTCGGCTCGGCCGTCGTTGCCGGACGTCAGGCGCGCGAGATCATGCGCTGCGCGATGCTTCTGGCGAGGCGCTACGCGCCCTACGAGAAGTGGCTCGGCACGGCGTTCTCGCGTTTGGCATGCGAGGACGGGCTCCCTGCAGCACTGCACGGTGCGGTTTCCGCCCGCGATGGCGACGCCCGGCAGCAGGCACTCGCCGACGCCTACTTCCTGCTCGCACGTCGCCACAACGCCGCGGGAGTCACTGCCGCACTCGACCCGCAGACACGCACCTATCACTCACGCCCGGCTCGGGTTCTGATGGCCGACCGCTTCGCGGCGGAGTGCCACAGCAGCGTCACCGACCCGTGGCTCACCCAGTTGCCGCTGATCGGCGGCATCGACCAGGTCGTGGACAACACTGATGTGCTGTGCACCCCTGGGCGATGGCGGGCGTGTGCCGCGCTCTATGCCGGCGACACGGAAGCTGCTGGGACCTGAGGGCCGTGCACAGACGGAGAACCTGGGCTCCGCCGTCGTGGGAGCATGCTTCGCATGACCGCTCGCATACTTGACGGCAAGGTGACGGCCGCAGCCGTGCGCGCAGAGCTCACCGTCCGCGTCGCCGCTCTGCGCGGGCGGGGCATCGTTCCCGGTCTCGGCACGGTGCTGGTTGGCGACAACCCCGGCAGCGAGGCGTACGTCGCGGGAAAGCACCGTGACTGCGCCGAGGTGGGGGTGCGCAGCATCGAGCGCAAGCTGTCGGCGAGCGCCACGCAGGACGAGGTCGAGGCCGTCGTCCGCGAGCTCAACGAGGACCCTGCCTGCACCGGCTACATCGTGCAGCTGCCGCTGCCGCGTGGTCTCGACGAGGACCGCGTCATCGAGCTCATCGACCCGACCAAGGACGCGGACGGCCTGCACCCGATCAACCTCGGGCGCCTCGTGCTGATGAAGGATGCACCGCTGCCCTGCACGCCCCGCGGCTGCCTGGAGCTGTTGCGCCGCTACGGCGTCGAGATCAAGGGTGCCGAGCTCGTGGTCGTGGGTCGTGGCGTCACGGCGGGCCGCCCGATGGGTCTGCTGTTCTCGCGACGCAGCGAGAACGCCACCGTCACCACTTGCCACACCGGCACCGTCGGGCTCGCCGATCACCTGCGCCGGGCCGACATCGTCATAGCCGCCGCAGGCGTTCCCGGGCTCGTCACCGCCGACATGGTCAAGCCGGGGGCCGCAGTGCTCGACGTCGGCATCACCCGCGTGGTCGGCGTCGACGGCAAGGGCCGCTACACCGGTGACGTCGACCCGGGCGTACGCGAGGTGGCAGGCTGGCTGGCGCCCATGCCGGGCGGGGTCGGCCCGATGACGCGCGCCATGCTCCTCAGCAACGTGGTCGAGGCCGCCGAGCGCGCATGACGCACGCCCGCCACGGCATCTCGCCGCTCCGCTCGGCGCCGCGGCTGCGTGAGTGGCCGCTCACCCTCGTCCTGCTCGGCACCGTCACGGGCCTCGCCATGCTCCTCGCCGACCGCCACGGTTTCCGGCCCGGCGCCACGGTGCTCGGGGCGACCTTCGTGGGCGCCGGCCTGCTGCGTGCGGGCCTTCCCGAGGCCATGGCCGGCCTGCTGGCTGTGCGGTCGCGTGCCGCCGACGTGCTCACGCTCGCCATGCTCGGGCTCGCCATCATCGTGCTCGCCGGACTGGTGCCCAGCCACCTCCCGGCACAGCCGTGACGGTAGCCTCTGGCGAGCAATCCCACCCCTCGCAAGGAGAGTGCTGCTGTGGCGCGCACAGGCACGGTGACCGTGGTCGGAGCCGGTTTCTACGGTTCGACGACGGCCCAGCGACTGGCCCAATACGACATCTTCGACACGGTGGTCCTCACGGACGTCGTCGAGGGCAAGGCCGAGGGCCTGGCGCTCGACATGAACCAGTCGCGGGCCATCGAAGGGTTCGAGACCCTGGTGGTCGGCAAGACCACGGGCTTCGACGGGTCCGGCTATGACGTCATCGCCGGCTCCTCGATCGTCGTCATCACGGCCGGGCTCCCGCGCAAGCCGGGGATGAGCCGCATGGACCTCATCGAGACGAACGCCAAGATCGTGCGCTCGGTCGCCGAGAGCGTCGCCCAGCACGCGCCGGACGCCGTGATCATCGTCGTCTCCAACCCGCTCGACGAGATGACCGCCCTGGCCCAGCTCGCGAGCGGCTTTCCGAAGAACCGTGTCCTCGGCCAGGCCGGCATGCTCGACACCGCCCGCTTCACCAACTCCGTCGCGGAGAAACTGGGTGTGCCGGTGTCATCGGTGAGCACCCTCACGCTGGGCTCGCACGGCGACACGATGGTGCCGGTTCCCAGCCGGTGCACGGTCGACGGCAAGCCGCTCACCGACCTGCTCGACCCGGTGGCCGTCGACGAGCTGGTCGTCCGCACGCGCAACGGCGGTGCTGAGATCGTCGCCCTGCTGAAGACCGGCTCCGCCTACTACGCGCCGTCGGCAGCGGCTGCGCGCATGGCCAAGGCCGTCGCCGAGGACAGCGGCAGCGTCCTGCCGGTGTGCGCATGGGTGGACGGCGAGTTCGGCATCTCGGGGGTCTATCTCGGCGTCGAGGCCGAGATCGGGGCCACGGGCGTACGCCGGGTCGTCGAGACCGAGCTGACCGGGCCGGAGCGGGCGGCGCTGGGCGAGGCGGCCGAGGCCGTACGCGCCAAGCAAGCCGACGTCGCCGGCCTCTGACCCCGCTCGACCCTGAGAGGACTTCGCGCATGACCAAGATCAAGGTTGCCAACCCGGTCGTCGAGCTCGACGGCGACGAGATGACGCGCATCATCTGGTCCTTTATCAAGGACTCGCTGATCCTTCCCTATCTCGACATCGACCTGAAGTACTACGACCTGGGCATCGAGAGCCGCGACGCGACCGACGACCAGATCACGATCGACTCGGCCAACGCGATCAAGCAGTACGGCGTGGGAGTCAAGTGCGCGACCATCACGCCGGACGAGGCGCGGGTCGAGGAGTTCGGGCTCAAGAAGATGTGGAAGTCGCCCAACGGCACGATCCGCAACATCCTCGGTGGCGTGATCTTCCGCGAGCCGATCGTCATCAGCAACATCCCGCGCCTGGTGCCGGGCTGGACCAAGCCCATCATCATCGGCCGCCATGCGTTCGGCGACCAATATCGCGCGACGGACCTCGTCGTGCCGGGTGAGGGGACGCTGACCCTGACGTTCACCCCGAAGGACGGCGGCGAGCCGATCGAGATGAACGTGTTCGAGTTCCCGGGCGGGGGCGTCGCGATGGCGATGTACAACCTCGACGCGTCGATCCGTGACTTCGCCCGCGCCTCGCTGCGCTACGGCCTGGACCGCGGACTGCCCGTCTATCTCTCCACCAAGAACACGATTATGAAGGCCTACGACGGGCGCTTCAAGGACCTGTTCGCGGAGATCTTCGAGGCCGAGTTCGAGGCCGAGTTCGAGGCCGCCGGCATCACCTACGAGCACCGCCTGATCGACGACATGGTCGCCGCGGCGATGAAGTGGGAGGGCGGCTACGTCTGGGCCTGCAAGAACTACGACGGGGACGTGCAGTCCGACACCGTGGCGCAGGGCTTCGGTTCGCTCGGGCTCATGACCAGCGTGCTTATGACCCCGGACGGCAAGACGGTCGAGGCAGAGGCGGCCCACGGCACCGTCACGCGCCACTTCCGTCAGCACCAGCAGGGCAAGCCGACGTCCACCAACCCGATCGCGTCGATCTTCGCCTGGACGCAGGGACTGACCTACCGCGGCAAGATGGACGGCACTCCCGAGGTCACCGGGTTCGCCGAGGCGCTCGAGCGCGTGTGCATCGAGACCGTGGAGAGCGGCAAGATGACCAAGGATCTTGCTCTGCTGATCGGTCGGGACCAGCCATGGCTCACCACCCAGGACTTCCTGGCGGCCATCGACGACAACCTCAAGGCCGCCGTGGCCTCGGCCTGAGAAAAGTTCTCCGCCGACCCAACCTGGCGCAACCTCCACCGTCTCCTACTGGGTGACGAAGGGGGCGAAATGCCGGAATCATCGCGTCGAACGGTGCTCGCAATAATCGAGCTCCTCACAGTGGTTGTCTTCGCCGGGATCTTCCTCAGCGGGGGCTTCGGGGGCTGAGGGCTCAACCCAGCCAAGGGGGGCGTGGGAGCGCACCTGCGCGCGGGGTGCTGGCCGTCGACGAGCGGCCGGCACCTCGCGCGTTCGTGCTTGCGACCGCGACCGACCGCTGACGACCGCTGACGACCGCTGCGCCGCCGCCGCCGAACCGTGGCGGAGTTTGCCGGCAGGCGGTGGCAGAATGACGAGATCATGACCTCCGGATCTCGACCCCGAGTCTTCTCGGGGATGCAGCCCACCGCCGACTCCTTGCACCTCGGCAACTACCTGGGTGCGCTCGTTCAGTGGGTCGCCCTGCAGGACACGCACGACGCGACCTACTGCGTCGTCGACCTGCACTCGATCACCGCCGACTTCGAGCCCGAGACGCTGCGCCGCCGCTCACTGCTCACGGCCGCGCAATATCTCGCGGCGGGCGTCGACCCGCTGCGCAGCACGCTGTTCCTGCAGAGCCACGTGAGCGCTCACGCCGAGCTCAGCTGGGTGATGACCGCCCTCACCGGCTTCGGGCAGGCGAGCCGCATGACGCAGTTCAAGGACCGCGTCGCGCGCTTCGGCACCGACACGATCGGCGCGGGCGTGTTCGCCTATCCGATGCTCATGGCGGCCGACATCCTGGTGCACCAGGCCGACGTGGTGCCGGTCGGCGAGGACCAGCGCCAGCACCTCGAGCTGACCCGTGACCTGGCTGAGCGCTTCAACAGCCGCTTCGGCCGGACCTTCACGGTGCCCGAGCCCTACATCGTTCGCGGCACAGCGAAGATCCGTGACCTGCAGGCGCCGGACAGGCAGATGAGCAAGAGTCTCGCCGGATCCGGGTGCCTCTTCCTGCTCGACGATCCCAAGGTCAGCGTCAAGAAGATCAAGAGCGCTGTCACCGACACCGGGCGCGAGGTGCGCTTCGATGTCGCAGCGAAGCCGGGTGTGAGCAACCTTCTGACCATCGCCTCCGCGCTCGGTGGCCGCACCATCGACCAGCTCGAGGACGACTTCACCGGTCGTGGCTACGGTGAGCTCAAGAAGGACGTCGCCGATCTGTTCGTCGACTTCGTGACCCCCCTCCAGCAGCGGGTCGAGGCGTTGCTCGGCGACCGCGAGGGCCTCGACGCCACCCTGCGAGAAGGCGCCGACCGCGCGCGTACGCGGGCGGACGCGACGCTCGCCACCGTCTATGACCGCGTCGGCTTCGTGCCGGCGAAGCGCTGACGGGCCGGCCGCTGCGCACCATCGGCGTTGCCGTCGCCATTCCCGAACCCTGGGGTGGCGAGCTGCAGCGACACCGCAAGGAATACGGCGATCCGCTCGCGGACGCCATCCCGACGCACGTCACCCTGCTGCCGCCGACCCACGTCGCGGACGCCGGGCTCGACGACGTGGAGACCCACCTGCTGTCCGTCGCAGAGTCGCTGCTGCCCTTCGAGCTGCACCTGCGGGGCACGGGCACGTTCCGGCCGGTGTCCGACGTCGTGTTCGTCCAGCTCGCTCGCGGCATCGGCGACCTCGAGCACCTGGAGAGTCGCGTGAGGTCGGGCCCGCTCGAGCGCGAGCTCTCGTTTCCCTACCACCCGCATGTCACCGTGGCGCACGACCTGCCGCACCCGGTGCTCGACCGCGCCTATGACGACCTCAGCGCCTATGCCGCCCGCTTCGAGGTCTGGGGCTTCAGCCTCTTCGAGCACGGGCCCGACGGCGTATGGCGCCCGCAGCGCGACTACGTGCTCGGTCGGTCGCTGCCTGGGCCGGATCTGCCAGGCTGACGCGCCCGTCAGGTGACCGCCGTATCCGCGAAGCCGTCGAGCGAGACCAGGTTGCGGCCCGGGGTGTCGAGGACGGTGACCGTTATCACCGGCTCGTTCGACCCGGCGTAGGTGCCCGACCAGAGCACCGCGCGATGCTGCGTCGTCTGAGCGGCGGTGTCGAGAGTGGCCACGCGGCGGCCGTTCACGTCGACGGTCACCCGGCCATGGGCGGGTCCCCGCTCCGCGAGAACGAGCATCTGGCGTCGTGGACGTGCGAGGTCCGTTTGACTCGTTGCTCGCCAGCTTGCGCTGGCGCCCGGCTGCCGGGTCGTGCTCAGTGTGCCGAGCCATGCGTGTGGCGAATCTACGTTCGCCGTCCACACGCCGCGGAAGTCGGCATACCGGTCGTCGACCGGGACGCTCGTCTGGGCGTACGAGGTGGCGGTCGCGTTGCCGTAGCGGTCGAACGCGGTGACGCTGTATGCACCGGCAAAGACCGCGAGGGAACGGGCGGCGCCCGGCACGTCGCCCTGGTTCGTCTCGTAGGACGTGTCTGCTGCGTTGCCTGGGGTGCGCCAGGACAGCCTGACCCGTTCCACGGTGTCGGCGACGGCCGACAGCAACGCGGGCGCGCGGATGAGGGGCGGCGTTGTCGCGACGGCGGTCGCGGTGACGGGGCCATGGCGGTGCCTGCTGCGTCGAGCGTGAACAGCGCGTAGGTGTAGGTGCGGCCGAGAACGACGGCGTCGGAGACGCGGCGTGCGGCCCCGGTATAGACGGCGTGCGGGTGACCGGACAGGCGTTCGCCGTCGTAGCGCAGGAGAACGACGGAGCGCGCGGCCGGCGGCAGGGTGGACCAGGTGAGGTTCATACGCGGGCCAGCGGGGACCGCCACCATGTGCTGCGCCGTGGTGGCATCGCTCGGAGCGGCCTTGATGAGACGCAGGGCGAGAATCCTGATTCCCTGGGGAACCGTTCGAGCCGTTCCCCTGGCCGGGCCGTTCAGGAAGACACCAACGGTGACCGTGCCGCCGGTGACATAGAGGAAACGACCGCGTGAGGAGAAGTCGAAACTAGGAGGAACTGCGTAGAAGTCGAGGTGACGGACTTCGACCCCGGTTCCGTCGCGGCCGACAGTCAGCAGAGCGTGGGAGTCACCCGAATCCAGCAAGGCCAGGCGTCGGCCGTCGGGCGAGACCCGGAGCAGGAAGAACCATGACGAGGGATCGGTGTGGAGGGCGCTCGCGAGCACTGCGGCGCTCGTCAGCACGGTGACCTTTCCCGCGCTCTTGCGGGTGAGTCCGCGGGCGTCCAAGGCGAACAGGGCTCCAGGCGTCGTCGGGTCGAAAGCGGCCCCGATGACGTCATCGCCCAGGGCAGTAGGCGCCGAACCGTTCGTGACCCGCCAGGTGAGCGTTCGTACGGCACCGGACGCGAGAGATCGCTGAAGGAGCAGCTGTGTGCCGTCCCTCGACCAGTCGATGGGCGTGACGTCACCCGCGATCGGCCCGGAGGTGGCGATCACGCGACCTGCCAAGTCGGTCACGGTGACGTGTCTGTGCTGGCCGCGAGACCTGACCGCAGCGAGACGGTCGGCGGTCGGCGAGATCAGCCAGGCGCTCGCGGAGGAAAGCGTACGGACGACCGTCCGGTCGTAGGGTCGGTCAGTCCTCGCCCGGTAGAGCACCGCCGGCACCTGCGTGTTGGGACTCGAGGTCGCTGGGCGAGCGATGAAGAGCATCTCGTCAACGTCGGCCGGTCGGGTGGTCGAAGAGGTGGACGAGGGAGCGATGGAGATCACCCTCGCCGAGCCGCTTGTCGCGGATGCAGCTGTCGGCCCGTCGAGTGCCACGACGACGACGAGAGCGACGAGTGCGCCCAGCGCAGCAGTGCGCGACATCCTCATGCGGTTGCTCCCATGGCGTCGAGGCTGACGATCGGGTTGTGCGGGTCCGCCAGGGCGACAGCCCGCAGACTGTGCCCGCCGCTCGCGGCCCAGCCGCGGCCCTCCCACAGATGTGCCCGCCGGTGCAGGGATCCGGCGCGGCTGTCCACGACCGCGACTCGTCGACCGTCGAGATAGATCGCGATCCTGCCGTGACGTGGGCCGGTGTCCCCGATGAGCCAGATCCGCCGTCCTCCGGCGACCCTGGTCGTCGCCGGGAAGGAGAACGTTGCGCTGGCACCGGCCGTCGTGCTGGTGCTGAGCGTGCCCTTCCACGCTCCGGACGTGCGTGATCGTCGCCATCCCGGCGTGAAGCGGGCTGCTCGCTCGTCCTGGGGACCACTGTTGTCACGCAGACGCGACCGGCGTTGTCATAGCGGTCGGTGGTGACGACGTCATAGAGCACGGTCCCGGGCTCATCCTTGCGTACCGTGAGCGTCCGCGCGGTGTTACCGGCGATCTCGAGCGGTCCCTCATAGACCGTGTCGGGCGCGTTCTGCGTCGACCCCCAGGACACCGCGTACGTCCCGGTGGCCCCACCGTCGGAGACCAGCACGGGCGCGGTCACCGTCGGTGCAGTCGCTACGGTTGGTGCGCGGACTGCGCCGTGGTGCACGCCGTCCACGTCGATCGCGGTCAGCTCGTAGGTGTAGCTGCGCCCGATCTCGACTGTGTCACTGAATTCGGTGGCGGGACCGGTGTAGACGGTCCTCCGACGGGACGACATCAGACCTTCACCGTCGTAGCGATCGAGCTGAAACCCTGACGACCCGGCGGAAACCGGTGAGGACCAGCTCACGACCTGGGTGGCACCCGCGAGCCGCACGGTCAACTGAAGCGGCTGCAGCGGGTCCGCCGCCGTACCGGGAAGAGCGGCGAGCAAGCGAAGACATGCGTCCGTGGTCCGCATCAACAGCTCGGGTCGGGTCGAACCGTCCA
>CAXSDR010000059.1:18594-22616 GCA_964236445.1 uncultured Motilibacteraceae bacterium
GTCGGGCAACACTTGCGGGCTCCGCCGCGACGAGATAGAGCATGACCGAGCTGCTGACGAGCAGCGTGGTCGAGTCGCTGGACCACTCGAGAACCCGTGTCGAGGGGTCACGCGGGATCGTCGTGACGACCTGCGGGGCCAGACCGGCGGCATCCGCGACGACAACCTCGGTCGCGTCAGGAGTGTCGCGAGTGTAGGCGATGCGGTCGAGCGACATGGCGATCACCGAGCCCGAAGGCCCGATGCCGACCTCGTACCGGTCGCTCATGTCGTCGGTGGACGACACATAGAACCTGGCATCGCTCACGGCGCGACCGGGGCCCTGCGATGTCGAGCAGTCCCTGCTGTAGAGCAGACGGTCATGGTTGGCCGGCGGGAGGTTGCTCGTAGGGTCAGCCACCGCATCCGCTGCCTGGGCCCCCCTCGCCGACGTCATCAGGACGCCTGCGCTCACGAGGGCGACACAGGCCGTCAAGTTGCACGACTTCCGCAAGGTCTTGCCTTTCGCCGAGGTTGCCTATGAGCAGACATCGGCGGCGGCAACGGTTCATCCGCGAGCGGGCGAGCCTATGGCTGAGTCATCCTGCGTCGCCCTGGCGTACGAGCCTGCTCACCAGCTGCTCGAGCTCACCCGCGGGGTCGGTGGTGACCCCGGTGTGCACGGGCGAGAGCTGAAGGACCGCAGACCTCGGCGCCACGAGCCAGCGGAAGCGCTCGCCTGCGGGGCGCAAGGCGTTGGCGCCACCGAGCGCGGTGCCTGCGCAGAGCGCGTGGGCGCTGGCGAGGTGGGCGCGTACGCCGGCGAGGTCGACACCCGCATCGAGCGCCAGCAGCCGTCCCTCGTCGAGAGCCACGGTGCAGCCGAGGAAGTCGAGCTGCTGGCAGTAGACGACGGCGCCGGCGTTGACGAACTCGCCGCGCTCGACCCGCGGCACCACGCGCAGGAGAGCCCAGTCATACGGCTGACGCACGGGTCGCCTCCACAGCTGGCAGCCAGTGCTCGCGCGACGCGACCCGCCGCAGGAGGACGTCGACATAGCGGGCGCGTACGTCGTCAGGGGTCGCACCGTCGGGCTCACCGGCGAGCCAGGCATCGGGGACCAGAGCGACGACCTCGGTGAGGACGTCGGCCGATACGCCTGCCGCCAGCTCATCGTCGACGCCGCCGAGCGGGCCGGCTGCGGACAGCAGCGCGTGCTCGGCCGCAACGGGATAGCCACGTGAGGCCGCGTTGCCGGCACGCGACCAGTCGTGGTGGAAGTAGAGCGCGGCTCCGTGGTCGATGAGCCACAGATCGCCGTGCCAGCGCAGCAGGTTGGTGTTGCGCGTGGAGCGGTCGACGTTCAGGGTCAGCGCGTCGAGCCACAGAATCTTCGCCGCGAGCTCGGAGTCGACGATGTCGTGGTCGGCCTTCGCCTCGACCACGAGCGAGCCGGGGAGGTAGTCCATGCCGAGGTTGTCGCCGGCCGAGGCACGCAGCAGGTCTTGCACCTCCTGGTCGGGCTCGGACGGTGCCATCGCCGGGTCCACCTCGGCGACGACGAGCTCGGGCACGCGCAACCCGAGTCGGCGTGCCAGCTCGCCGACGACGATCTCGGCCACCAGCGCCTTGGGCCCCTGCCCCGCGCCACGGAACTTCACGACATAGGTGCCGAGGTCGGCGCCCTCCATCAGGCCGGGCAGGGAGCCGCCTTCACGCAGGGGCAGGACATAGCGCGTCGCGGCAACGCTGCGCAGAGGCACGGCTCCACCCTAGGCATACTGAGGCGGTCACGACCGGCGACACGGGGGTAGTCCAACCGCATGCCTGCTGCAGTGGACAAGGCCAAGCGCGTGGTCTCCAGGCTTCGCGAGCGTTTTCCCGTCGTCGACCATGCGGTGCGCATGAACAAGCACTACGGCCTGGTGCGCGGCGGGGCGCTCGCCGGTGGCGTGACCTACTTCGGCTTCCTGTCCTTCTTTCCGTTGCTCGCGCTGGCTTTCGCTGCGGTCGGCTACATCTCTGCTGCAGACCCGACGGCCGAGGCCGACATCGTTCACGCGGTCACCCAGGCATTTCCGGGCATCGTGGGCACCAAGGACAACCAGATCAACATCCAGACGTTCATCCAGCACAAGCAGAGCGTCGGGATCTTAGGTGTCGTCGGGTTGCTGCTGGCGGGGCTCGGCTGGCTCGACGCGCTGCGCGAGGCGTTGCGCCAGGTGTTCGGTCTCGCGCCGAGCAAGGGCAACGTCGTTGTGAAGAAGCTCGGTGACATCTTCGTCCTTGTTCTGATGGGCACGATCATCCTGTTGTCAGCGGCGGTGTCGTCGGCCACGACGCTCGTGAGTGACTGGTTCCTCGGCCTGATCGGCCAGGAGAAGTCTCTGGCGGCCGCTGTGCTGCTCCGTGTCCTCGCCGTCGTGCTCGCCCTCGCGTCGGACACGTTCATCCTGCTGGTCTTCTTCACCCGCCTGCCCGGCCATCGGCTGCCGCGCCGCAACATCCTGCACGGCGCGGTGCTGGGCGGGGTCGGCATCGAGATCCTCAAGCAGGTCGCGTCGCTGCTGCTCAAGAGCACCACCAGCAACCCGCTCTATGCCACGTTCGCCATCGCGGTCGGCCTGCTCGTCTGGATCAACTTCCTCTGCCGCGTGCTGCTCTATGCCGCATCGTGGGCCGCTACGGGACCGGTCCCCACCATCGAGGAGCGCACCGTGGCAACGGCAGACGTCCTCGACCAGGAAGAGGGGGACGCGGTCTCCGGCCTCGCCCTGCCCGAAGCAGAGCAGGCGCTGGCGCGCGTACGTGCCCGGCGCGGATCCGCCGACGATCCGCTCGCGGGACCGGTTGCGCTCGACGTGGCCCCACGGTCGGTGAAGCACGACGCCGTGGCGCTCGCCGGAGTGGCGGCGCTCGTAGCCGGACGGCGGCTGCGGCGGTCGCGGGAGCGCAGTCGCAGCTAGTGCTTCTCGCTGTTAGTTCTTCGGGGGTCTGAGCCAGGCGCTGGGGTCGTCGAGGTAGAGGCCGCAGGCGGTGTCTAGGGCGTCCTCGGGGGTGAATCGCCCCGGCATGTCCGGAGACTCCGATCGTTGAGAAGGTTGGAGTCATGCCAGGAGAGACGAGCAAGCGGTATCCGTCGGAGTTGCGGGAGCGCGCGGTGCGGATGGTCGCGGAGATCAGGGTGATCATGATTCGGAGTGGGCGGCGATGGCGAAGGTCGCCGGTCTGCTCGGGGTCGGGACACCGGAGACGGTTCGCAAGTGGGTTCGCCAGGGCGAGGTCGATGCCGGCGTCCGGGTGGGGACCACGAGCGAGGACTCCGCTGAGGTGAAGCGGTTGAAGCGGGAGAACGCCGAACTCAAGCGGGCAACGCCATCTTGAAGGCTGCGGCGGCTTTCTTCGGCGCCGAGCTCGACCGGCCCTCCCGCTGATCGTGGAGTTCATCCGCGAGCACACAGACCACCGCGAGGACGGCGGTCTGCGCTGGGGTGTCGACCCGATCTGCACCGTGCTCACCGAACACGGCCTGCCGGTCGCCCCATCGACCTACTACGAGCACGTTAATCGCAAGCCCTCCGCGCGTGAGCAGCGCGACGAGGTCCTCAAGACCGAGATCGCCCGGATCCACAAGGCGAACTACGGCGTCTACGGCGCCCGCAAGGTGTGGCTCGCGTTGAACCGTGAGGGCATCGCGGTCGCCCGGTGCACGGTGGAGCGCCTGATGGGCGTCCTCGGCCTCGGGGGTGCGGTCTGTGGCAAGACCAAGCGCACCACCATCGCGGACCCCGGCGCCGAACGGGCCCGGGACTTGGTGAACCGCGACTTCACCCCGCCGGCGCCGGACCGGCTCTGGGTCGCGGACATGACCTACGTGTCGACGTGGTCCGGGTGGGTGTATGTCGCGTTCGTCGTCGACGCCTACTCCCGGTGGATCCTGGGCTGGCGCAGTCGAACGAGCATGTCGAGCCAGCTTGTCCTCGACGCCCTAGATGAGTGAGTCCGATTGGATCAGTGGTCGTAGGCGATGAGTGATCGTTTG
>CAXSDR010000060.1:0-22162 GCA_964236445.1 uncultured Motilibacteraceae bacterium
GCATCGAGACCAAGGGCGGCATCATGCACAAGCTCGTCGAGCGCAACACGACGATTCCGACCAAGCGCTCGGAGGTCTACACCACGGCCGACGACAACCAACCGTCCGTGCAGATCCAGGTCTATCAGGGCGAGCGCGAGATGGCGGCCCTGAACAAGCGCCTGGGCATGTTCGAACTGACCGGCCTGCCGCCGGCGCCGCGAGGCGTCCCGCAGATCGAGGTCACCTTCGACATCGACGCGAACGGCATCGTGCACGTGTCGGCCAAGGACCTCGGCACCGGCAAGGAGCAGAGCATGACCATCACCGGCGGCTCCGCGCTGCCCAAGGACGACATCGAGCGCATGGTGCGCGACGCCGAGCAGCACGCCGACGAGGACCGTCGCCGTCGCGAGGAGGCGGAGACCCGCAACACCGGCGAGTCCCTCGTGCACCAGACCGAGAAATTCCTCGCCGACAACCCCGACACGATTCCGGCCGACTCCAAGGGCGAGGTCGAGACCGACATCGAGGCGCTGAAGAAGCTGCTCGACGGTGCCGACTTCGAAGCGATCAAGACCGCGACCGCCAAGCTCGCCGCCTCCAGCCAGCAGCTCGGTGCGGCGATGTACGCCAACGCCCAGGCCTCGGCCGGCGAGGCCGGTGCCGCAGGTGCGCCGGGCGGAGCGAGCACCGCTGCCGAAGACGACGTCGTAGACGCGGAGATCGTCGACGAGGAGGGCCACTCGTGACCCAGGGTTCGGCAGAGCAGGGCCAGGCGACCGAGGAGCAGGGGGGGCCGGTGATCCGCGACAAGCGGCGCATCGACCCCACCACCGGTGCCGTGCGGGAGCCGGTCGACCCGGCTCCCGCGGGCGCCGCGGCTGCGCCTGCCGACCAGCCCGAAGACGTCGCGGCGGAGTTCACCGACACGCTCGACCCGGTTGCGGCTGAGCTCGCGGAACGCACGGCAGACCTGCAGCGGCTCAGCGCCGAGTACGCCAACTACCGCAAGCGGGTCGACCGCGACCGCGTGGCGGTGCGTGACCAGGCCCTCGGCGCGGTCCTGACCGGACTGCTGCCGGTGCTCGACGACTTCGACCGTGCCGCGCAGCACGGAGAGCTGGTCGGGGGGTTCAAGGCGGTGGCTGACGCGATCGACGGCTATGTCACCAAGCTGGGTCTCACGCGCTTCGGAGAGGCCGGCGAGCCGTTCGACCCGACGGTGCACGAGGCGCTGACGCACACCTACTCCGACGAGGTGACGCAGGCCACCGCCGTGGCTGTTCTGCAGCCGGGCTACCGCATCGGTGAGAGAGTGCTGCGTCCGGCTCGCGTGGCCGTCGCCGAGCCCGAATAGCCGCATTCGGATCCCCAGCATGACCAGGTCGAGCGACGAAGGAGGGACGCCGTGAGCACGAAGGATTGGATCGAGAAAGACTTCTACGCCGAACTCGGCGTCTCGAAGGACACGCCCGCCGACGACATCAAGAAGTCCTACCGACGGCTGGCGCGCCAGTTCCACCCGGACCACAACAAGGGCGACAAAGCCGCGGAGGAGCGCTTCAAGGCGATTTCTGAAGCCTACGACGTCCTGTCCGACGCCACGAAGCGCGCCGAATACGACGAGGCGCGCGCGCTGTTCGGCACCGGTGGCTTCCGCCAGCGGATGCCCGGTGCGGGTGGCACGGGAGGCATGGGCGGAGCCGGTGGGCAGTCTCCCTACAGCGGTGGCACCTTCGACTTCAGCGACCTGTTCGGATCCCCGACGGCGGGGGAGAGCGGTGGCTTCGGCGACGTGCTCGGTGGCATCTTCGGCGGCGGCAGCGCCGGTCGGCGCAGTGCCAACGCGCCGCGCCGCGGTTCCGACATCGAGTCCGAAGTGACCATCGCCTTCGAGGAGGCCGTCACCGGGCTCACGGTGTCGCTGCGCATGACGAGTGACGACCGTCGCCTCGCCGACCGTGGCGACGCCCGCGAGCCGGGCACCTCGCTGCTCAATGTGCGCATCCCCGCCGGCGTGCGCGACGGGCAGAAGATCCGGCTCAAAGGCAAGGGCGCGCGCGGTGAGCGTGGCGGTCCCGACGGCGACCTCCTCGTGGTCGTCCACGTCAGCCAACATCGCCTGTTCGCGCGCAAGGACGACGACCTGCTCCTCACGGTGCCGGTCAGCTTTGCCGAGGCGGCCCTCGGCACAGCGCTGCGCGTGCCGACACTCGACGGTCAGCCCGTCACGCTGAGGATCCCCGCGGGCACCGCCAACGGCCGCACGTTCCGCGTCCGCGGTCGTGGCATCGCGCGTCGCGACGGCACCAGAGGCGATCTGCGTGTCACTGTCGAGGTCGCCGTCCCGGCGACGCTGTCCGACCGGGCACGTGAGGCGGTCGAGGCGCTGCAGGCCGCCACGGCCGGCGACGACCCGCGCGCAGGCCTGTTCGACGAGATCGCCCGCTGAGTCAACGAACCCAGTGAAGCCGGGACACCACGATGCCTGAGCTCTATGACGACAGGGCACCCATCTACGTCATCTCCGTCGCGGCACAGCTGTCGGGCATGCACCCGCAGACGCTGCGGCAGTACGACCGGCTCGGTCTGGTGTCCCCCGGGCGCTCCGGTGGGCGCGGTCGCCGCTACTCCCTGCGCGACATCGCTGCCTTGCGCGAGGTCCAGCGCCTCACCGCCGACGGGGTCAACCTCGCCGGCGTGAAGCGCATCCTCGAGCTCGAGCTGCAGGTCGAGGCGTTGCAAGCCCGCGTGCACGAGCTGCACGAGGAAGTGCGCCGCCTGCACTCCTACGCCACCGACGCGGTGGCGCCGCGCGTACGTGGTGGCGAAGTCGTGCCCTGGGACGCAGCCGCTGCGGCACTTGTCGTCTGGCGGCCGGAACCGCGCTGACGGTTTCCTCGCCGGCTTCCAGAAATGAAGTCGTGTCGGGGGCTAGCCTCAGCCGGTGTGAGGCGTCGTCGGGCATCAACAGCTCTCGCGTTGGCCTGTCTCGGCCTGCTCGCTGCCGCTGCCGGCGCGCCGCCCACGGCGTACCACCAGCGCCCGGTTGTCCTCGCCGCGGTCCACCTTCCGGAAAGCCGCACCGCGCCACCCATGATGAGCCTCGTCCTCCCGGTGCGTCAGGTGTCGCGTGGTCCGACCGTCGCGGCGCGTCCGTCGCCTGCGCCCGTCACCCACCTCACCAAGGTGGCAGTCCCGCGGGGCGGGCTGGCGCTCACGTTCGACGACGGCCCCGACCCGACCTGGACGCCACTGGTGCTGGCGCTGCTGGCTCGGGCACACGTCCATGCGACGTTCTGCATGGTGGGCCGTGAGGTGGTCAAGCACCCTGAGCTCGTACGCGCTGTCGTGGCCGCCGGACACACGCTGTGCGACCACACGTTTAGTCATGACGAGCAGCTCGGCGCGAAATCGCCGCAAGCCATCGCCGCCGACATCGGCCGCACCTACGACGCCATCCTCGCCGCGAGCGGCGGGGTGAAGCCGGTGTTCTTCCGGGCGCCCGGCGGCAACTGGACACCTCGCATGCTGGTGGCCGTACGCGCCGCCGGGCTCACCCCGCTCGGCTGGACCGTCGACCCCCGTGACTGGTCACGACCCGGTGTGACAGCGATCCGGCGCACGGCCCTCTCACAGGCCCGCCGCGGCGGCATCGTCCTGCTGCACGACGGGGGCGGTGACCGGTCGCAGACGCTCGGCGCGTTGCGGGAGCTGCTGACCCTGCTCCCGCAACGCGGCTTCACGTTCGACGTGCCGAGCACCAGGGCGTGAAGCGATGTCGAGCACCAGGCGACGGTCATATCTGCAGGCGGAAGCCGAGCCCCGCTTCGGTGATGAGGTGCCGGGGCCGGGCGGGCTCGGGCTCCAGCTTGGCGCGCAGCTTGTTCATGTAGAGCCGCAGGTAGTTCGACTCCGTGCCGTAGCCCGGGCCCCACGCCTCCTGCAACAGCTGGCGATGTCCGACGAGCTGGCCGGCATGCCGGGCCAGCACCTCCAGAACGTGCCACTCGGTGGCGGTGAGGCGTACGTCGACGCCCTCTCGGATGACCCGAGAACTGGTCAGGTCGACGGTGAAGGCAGCGGTCACGACGAGGGGATCCTCGTGCCGGGTGAGGTCTCCGCGGCGCAGGGCGGCCCGCAGCCGCGCCAGCAGCTCGTCCATGGCGAACGGCTTGATGACGTAGTCGTCGGCGCCGGCGTCGAGTGCCTGGACCTTGTCGCTGAGATCGCGCCGTGCCGACAGCACGACGATCGGCACGGTGCTCCAGCCACGCAGACCATGAATGACCTCGACGCCGTCCATGTCGGGCAGGCCGAGGTCGAGCAGCACGACGTCGGGCAGGGTCCTGCTGGCCTGCGCAAGCGCCTCCGCTCCCGTCGCTGCGAGTTCGACGGCGTAGGAGCGCGCGCGCAGGTTGATGCTCAGCGCACGCAGGAGCTGCGGTTCGTCATCGACGACGAGGACCCGCTGTGCCGCGCCGGAGGGGCCGCTCATCGAGCTTCGCTCCGGGCCACCGGCAGGGACACGGTCATCGTCAGGCCACCTCCGGGTGTGTCCTCCGGAACCAGCGTGCCGCCCATGGCCTCGACGAATCCACGCGCGACCGCGAGGCCCAGGCCGACTCCTGCGCCGTGCCCCGACGACGAGCGGTCGTCGAGGCGCTGGAACGGCTCGAACACCTTGTCCTTGTCGGCATCGCTGATGCCCGGCCCCCGGTCGACGACGCGTACCTCGACCCGGTCGCCGATCTGGCTTGCGGAGAGTCGTACGGCGCTGCCCGCGGGAGCATGGCGTGCAGCGTTGGCGAGCAGGTTGGCCAACACCCGGTCGAGCAGACCGGCGTCGGCGAGGACGTCAGGCAGGTCCTCGGGCAGCGCGGCGTCGATGCGCACCGCGGGGTTCGTCGCTGTCGTGGCGGCGTGCGGAAGAACGTCCGCGAGCGACAGCCGCTCACACGTCAGCGCCAACGCACCCGCCTGCAGCCTGCTCATGTCGAGCAGGTTGGTGACCACGTCGTCGAGCTGGTCCAGGGACTCCTCCGCCGTCGCGAGCAGTTCGGCGTGCTCGTCACGACTCCACTGGACGTCGTCCGTTCGCAGGGAGCTCACAGCCGCTTTTGCCGCAGCCAATGGGGTTCGCAGGTCATGCCCCACCGCTGCGAGCAGCGACGTGCGCAGCCGGTCGACAAGGCTCAGCTGCGCTGCCTGGTCGGCGCGTATCGCGAGGTGACGTCGCTCGAGAGCCGCAGCCGTCTGAGCACTGAAAGCGCGCAAGACCCGAAGATCGGCGTCGGCGATCTTTCGTCCGGACAGCTGCAGGCGTACGTCGTCGGTCACCTGCACCTCGGTGATGCCACCTTGTGCGAGCTCGCCCGACTCGGCCACCGTCATGTCGGTGCCCTCGACACGCTCGAGCAACCGCACCCCGTCCAGGGCGAAGAAGTCACGTGTGCGCATCACCAGTGCGCTCAACGTGCGCTCTCCGCGGAGGACGTCGCCCGACAGCGTTGCCAGTGCCTCCGCCTGTGCTCCGGCACGGGCGGCCTGACGAGTGCGCCGGGCCGCGAGCTCCACCAACGACGACACAGCGCCGGCGACGAGGAGGAAGACGACGAGCGCCAGGATGTTCTCCGGGTCTTTGATCGTCAGCTCGTGCAGTGGCGGGGTGAAGTAGTAGTTGAGCAGCAGAGTGGCGAGAAGAGCCGTGACGACTGCCGGATAGATTCCCCCGACGAACGACACGACGATGACGAGACAGAGATAGAGCAACAGCTGCGAGGGCAGCGACAGGGTGTCGCGGCTGTGAGCCAAACCCAGGGTGAGCAGCGGCAGGCAGGCGACGCCGACGACTGCTCCAGCGAAACGCCGCTCGACGGTCAGGCCGCTCGCGAGGTTGGGCTGTCCATGACCGGCGCCGACTCGCTCGTGGGTGACGAGGTGGACATCGATCGAGCCAGACCCCCTGACGACGGCTGCACTCGTCGCGGATCCGAAGATCGAGGCGAAGCGCCCTCGGCGTGAGGCACCGAGGACGAGCTGCGTCGTGTTCTGCGCTCGCGCGAAATCCAGCAACGCCGCCGCAACTTCGTCGCCGACCACCACGTGATAGCTGCCGCCCAACGACTCGACAAGCGCACGCTGACGTGCAAGGGCATCAGGAGCAGCCCCATGCAGGCCGTCGCTGCGAGCGACGTGCACGGCGACAAGGTCCCCACCAGCCTGCCGCTGGGCGATTCGCGAGGCTCGGCGCACGAGCGTCTCGCCCTCGGGGCCGCCCGTCAGTGCCACGACGACGCGCTCACGCGCTTCCCACGTGCTCTCGATGCCCTGCGCGTGGCGGTAGTCCTTGAGGCCCTGGTCGACCTTGTCGGCCAACCACAGGAGAGCCAGCTCGCGCAGCGCGGTGAGATTCCCGATGCGAAAATAGTTGCCGAGCGCTGCGTCGACCTTGTCGGCGGCGTAGATGTTGCCGTGAGCCATCCGCCGTCGCAGCGCCTCGGGACTCATGTCGACAAGGTCGACCTGCTCGGCCCGCCGCACGACCGCGTCGGGAACGGTTTCCCGCTGCGGCACGCCGGTCACTTTGACGACGACATCGTTGAGGCTCTCGAGGTGCTGCACGTTGATGGTGGAGATGACGTCGATTCCGGCATCGAGCAGCTCGTCGACGTCCTGCCAGCGCTTCGCGTTGCGGGAGCCGGGCACGTTGGTGTGTGCGAGCTCGTCGACCAGCGCTACCTGAGGTCGACGAGCAAGCACCGCATCGAGATCCATCTCCGCGAAGTCGGTGCCACGATGCGCGAGGATCCGCCGTGGAATGGTCTCCAGGCCCTGGCACGCCTGGCGTGTGTGCTCGCGACCGTGGTCCTCGACGAAAGCGATGACGACATCGGTGCCGCGCTCGCACCTCCGGTGCCCCTCATCGAGCATGGCGAAGGTCTTTCCGACGCCCGGGGCGGCGCCCAGATATACCCGCAAGGCTCCTCGCGTCATATCAACGACTCTAGGGAGTGGAGAGCTTGCCGAGTGCGAGGTTCAGCTCGAGCACATTGACCCGTGCCTCGCCCAGGAAGCCGAGGACCCGCCCTTGCACGTGTGAGTCGACCAGCGCCTGTACGCGCGCCACCGGCAGGCTCCTCGCACTCGCCACACGGGCGACCTGCAGTCGGGCATACGCCGGGGAGATGTCCGGGTCGAGACCGCTGCCACTCGCCGTGACGGCGTCAGCCGGAACAGCGCCGGTCACGCCGGCCGTCCCACGGCTGGTGGGGCTGCCTTTGCCGTCGTTCGCGCAGAAGGGCCGGGCACCGCTGACCCCGTCAGCCTTCCCGATGTCGGCACTGCGGGTGCAGACGTCGGTGAGCAGGCTGACCCGGTCCGGGGTGTCGGTCACGTCCTCAGGGCCGCGGTTCGACGCGGCTGTCGACGTCGGGTCATAACCGTCCCCGGCGTTGCTCGGTCGTGACTGGAAGAACTGCGGGAGCGCGTGGCCCTTGTCGTCGGCGAACGACTGCCCGATGAGATCGCTGCCGACGACGACGCCGTTGTTCTTGATGAGGGATCCGTTCGCGTTGGCGTGCATAACGACCTGCCCGACGCCGTACACCGCAAGTGGATAGACGATTCCGAGCACGACAGAGAACGCGATCATGGCACGTAGCGCCGCCACGAGCTGTGCGGGAAGGTTGCGCATCATTTTCCGATCCCTAGCAGGTTGCCGACCACGAGGTCGATGAGCTTGATACCGATGAACGGGGTGACGATGCCGCCCAACCCATAGATGGTCAGGTTGCGTCGAAGCATCTGCGAAGCCGAGCTGGGCGTGTAGCGGACGCCGCGGAGCGCCAGAGGAATCAGCCCGACGATGACGAGTGCGTTGAAGATGACCGCCGAGAGGATGGCCGACTCAGGGGTCGCGAGGCGCATGACGTTGAGTCGGTCGAGACCGACGTAGACTCCCGCGAACATCGCCGGGATAATGGCGAAATACTTCGCGACATCGTTCGCGATCGAGAAGGTCGTCAGTGAGCCACGGGTGATCAGGAGCTGCTTCCCGATCGCGACGATCTCGATCAGCTTCGTCGGGTTGCTGTCGAGGTCGACCATGTTGCCGGCCTCTTTGGCTGCTGATGTTCCGGTGTTCATCGCCACGCCGACATCGGCCTGAGCCAGGGCCGGCGCGTCGTTGGTGCCGTCGCCGGTCATCGCCACGAGCTTGCCGCCCGCCTGTTCAGCCTTGATGAACGCCATCTTGTCCTCTGGCGTCGCCTCGGCCAGGAAGTCGTCGACCCCGGCTTCCTGGGCGATCGCTTTCGCAGTCAGCGGATTGTCACCCGTGATCATCACTGTTCGGATGCCCATGCGGCGGAGCTCGTCGAACCGCTCTCGCATGCCAGGCTTGACGACGTCCTTCAGCGCGATGACGCCCAGCGAACGGGCCGGGTTCTGACCGTCGTAGGTGGCAACGAGCAGCGGTGTGCCGCCGGCAGCCGAGATGGACCGGACGATGTCGTCGACCTCCTCGACGGACCGACCGCCACGCTCGGCAACCCAGGCCTGCACAGTCGCCGCAGCGCCTTTGCGGACCTGCGTGCCGGAACTCGTATCGGCACCACTCATGCGCGTCTGCGCGGTGAACGGCACGAACTGCAGGTTTCGGCGCGCGGCAGGGTCGATCTCGCCCAAGCCGAAGTTCTCGCGGGCCAGCGTGAGGACGGAGCGACCTTCAGGTGTCTCGTCTGCCAGGGAGGCGAGCTGGGCCGCGATGGCGAGATCGGTCACGGAGACCCCGGGAACGGGCAGCAGGTCGGTGGCCTGCCGGTTGCCGAGCGTGATGGTTCCGGTCTTGTCCAACAGCAGCGTGTTGACGTCACCTGCGGCCTCCACGGCCCGTCCGCTCATCGCCAGCACGTTGCGCTGCACGAGCCGGTCCATGCCGGCGATGCCGATCGCCGAGAGCAGGGCGCCGATGGTGGTGGGAATGAGGCACACCAGCAGAGCCGACAGGATGATCAGCGACTGTGCCGCGCCTGCATAGCGGGCCAGCGGCTGCAGTGACGCGACCGCCAGGAGGAAGATGACGGTCAAGGAAGCGAGCAGGATGTTGAGCGCGATCTCGTTCGGCGTCTTCTGGCGGGAGGCGCCCTCGACCAGGGCGATCATGCGGTCGACGAACGTCTCCCCGGGCTTCGACGTGATCTTCACCACGATGCGGTCGGACAGCACCCGGGTGCCGCCGGTGACCGAGGAGCGGTCGCCGCCCGACTCGCGGATGACCGGAGCCGATTCGCCGGTGATAGCCGACTCGTCGACGCTGGCGATCCCCTCGATCACGTCACCGTCGCCGGGAATGACCTCCCCCGCGTTGACGACCACCCGGTCTCCCAGGCGGAGCAGGTTCGCTGGCACCTGCTGCTCGACACCGTCCTCGCCCAACCGTCGTGCGACGGTCTCCGTGCGCGTACGCCGCAGACTCTCGGCTTGGGCCTTGCCTCGGCCCTCTGCCACTGCCTCGGCAAGATTGGCGAAGACGACGGTGAGCCAGAGCCACACGGCGATGGAGAACGCGAAGACGCTCGGGTCGCGGAATGCGAGGACGGTCGTCAGGACCGACCCGACCTCGACGACGAACATGACCGGGTTGTGCACCATGGTCCTGGGGTCGAGCTTGGCGAATGCGCCCGGCAGCGAACGCAAGAGCTGAACCGGGTCGAGTACCCCGGCCTTCGGCGCCATGGTCGAAGCGGTCAGCTCAGGAGATGCGGTGGTCATCAGAGTCCTTCCGCGAGAGGCCCGAGCGCGAGCGCGGGGAAGTAGGTGAGCCCGGTCACGATGACGAGGACTCCGACGAGCAGGATGACGAAGAGAGGCTTATGCGTGGGCAGCGTGCCGGATGACTCGGCCACCGGCGCTTGGCGGGCCAGTGATCCGGCGAGGCCCAGAGCGAAGATCATGGGCAGGAAGCGACCGAAGATCATGCACAGTCCGAGGGCGGTGTTGCCGAAGGTCGTTCCCGTGGTGATACCCGCGAATGCGCTTCCGTTGTTGTTTGCTGCGGAGGTGAAGGCGTAGAGGGCTTCCGAGTAGCCGTGAGCCCCCGGGTTGTTGAACCCCGCCCGAAAAGATGACAGAGACATCGCCGTGGCAAGGCCGACGAGCAGCGCCGCAGGGGTCGAGAGGTAGTACAGCGCGACGAACTTGACCTCCCGCGCGCCGATCTTCTTGCGGAGATACTCAGGCGTCCGCCCCACCATGAGACCGGCGACGAAGACGGAGAGCGTGGCGATGATCAGGATTCCGTAGAGACCGGACCCCACTCCACCCGGCGTCATCTCCCCGAACATCATGTTCAGGATCAGCATGCCGCCGCCGATCGCGCTGTAGCTGTCATGGAAGGAGTCGACGGCTCCGGTCGAGGTGTTCGTCGTCGCGGTAGCGAACAGCGAGGATTGTCCTGGGCCGAACCGGACCTCCTTGCCCTCCATCGCCGAGCCGACCGCCTGGCCGACCGTGCCCACGTGCGCCAGCTCGAAGCCCGTGGTGACGGCGAGTGAGACACCGAAGATGACTGTCATCGCGGCGAGGATGGCATAGCCCTGACGCTTGTCGCGGATCATCGTGCCGAAGGTCCGCGTGAGGCAGACAGGAATCAGCAGCAGCAGCAAGATCTGCAGGTAGTTCGTGAAGGGGTTGGGGTTCTCGAACGGGTGCGCGGAGTTGGCGTTGAAGAAGCCACCACCATTGGTGCCCAGTTGCTTGATCGCTTCCTGGCTCGCGATCGGGCCGCCGATGATCGTCTGGCTTCCGCCGGCGAGCGTGGCATGGACGTCGCTGCCAGCGAAGTTCTGCACGACCCCCGCGCCGACGAAGAGGATCGCCACGACGAACGACAGGGGGAGCAGGATTCGTACGACGCCGCGCGTCACATCGACCCAGAAGTTGCCGATGCGGTCGGTCCCGCTTCGTGCGAAGCCCCTGACGAGGGCGATCGCGACGGCGAGCCCGACGGCGGCACTGAGGAAGTTCTGCACGGCCAGGCCCAGCATCTGACTCAGATGACTCATCGTCGACTCGCCGGCGTATGACTGCCAGTTCGTGTTGGTGACGAAGGACGTCGCCGTCTCGAACGCCTGGCTGGGCGAGACTGCGCTCCTGCCGATCGACAGGGGAAGCTTGTCCTGAAAGCGAAGCAGCAGATAGAGCGCTATGACACCGAGGAACGAGAACGCCAGGAGACTGCGAAGGTAGGAGGACCATGTCTGGTCTGCCTCGCCGTCGACGCCGCACACCCGGTAGAACGCCTTCTCGACCCGCAAGTGCTTCGTGGTCGTGAACGTACGTGCCATGTAGTCGCCCAGGGGGACGTAGGCGACCGCGAGACTGACGACCAGCAGCAGCAGAGCCGCGGAGAATGCCGTTGTCTCGTTCACTAGAAGCGCTCCGGCATCAGCAGGGCGACCAGCAGGAAGACGATCAGCAGGATCGACAGTACGCCGCCGATCGCATCATCAACCGTCATAGCCGCTCGCTTCCCTTCGCTGTCAGAGCGAAGACGACGAACGAAGCCACGCACAGGCTCAGATAGATGAGGTCTCTCATGGGGCGCCTTTCCGGATCTGACGCGCCGTTGCGGAGCGCCAGGTCCGTTGTAGACCCGCCGCACGCTCCTCGACCAGGTCGTTAACGCGGCGCTAACGCCCCTGCGGACGATCTGAACGCGTTGTTGACGGCTGTCGGGCAGCGCCGACCGATGGCGACTGTGGTCGAGTCGGCCTACCGACGCGAAAAAGCTCGAAGTTGAGCGGAACACGCTCAATCTGCTAGACGTTGCTCTCGCTGAAGCCCTCCGCACTAGTCCGGGAGCGAACTCGTGGACGCTGGTTCCCTCACCACCCGCAGCCAGCAGGCGCTGTCCGACGCGGTGCGCCGAGCCGCGACGGCCGGCAACCCGCACGTCGAACCGGTGCACCTGCTGCAGGCACTGCTGGCCCGGGACGATGGCACCGCAACGCCGTTGCTCGAGGCCGTCTCACCGGGGAGCGCTGCCCGCGTGCGGGCCGACGCCGACGGGCTCGCGAGCCGCCTGCCCAGCGCGAGCGGTTCGACCGTGAGTGCGCCAGAGCTCGCTCGCCCCTTGCATGCCGCACTGTCGGCGGCCGGCGAGTGCGCGCGCAGCCTGAACGACGAGTTCATCTCCACCGAGCACCTGCTCGTCGGGCTCGCGAGGTCTGGCGGTTCCGTGATCGACCTGCTTGCCGGTGTCGGCGCCACGCCTGACGCGCTCGTCTCGGCCTTCACCGCCGTACGAGGGTCGAGTCGCGTCACGTCCGCCGATCCCGAGGGGACGTTCAAAGCCCTCGAGAAGTACGGCGTCGACCTCACGGCCCGTGCCCGTGAGGGTGAGCTCGACCCGGTCATCGGCCGTGACAGCGAGATCCGGCGCGTGGTGCAGGTGCTGTCGAGGCGGACCAAGAACAACCCCGTCCTCATCGGCGAGCCGGGCGTGGGAAAGACCGCAGTGGTCGAAGGTCTCGCGCAGCGTATGGTGGCCGGCGACGTGCCGGAGTCGTTGCGCGGCAAGCGTCTCGTCTCGCTCGACCTGGCGGCGATGGTGGCCGGTGCGAAGTTCCGCGGCGAGTTCGAGGAGCGGCTCAAGGCCGTCCTCACCGAGATCCGTGAGTCCGACGGTCAGGTCGTCACCTTCATCGACGAGCTGCACACGGTCGTCGGTGCGGGTGCGACGGGTGACTCGGCCATGGACGCGGGCAACATGCTCAAGCCGATGCTCGCCCGCGGGGAGCTGCGGCTGGTCGGCGCCACTACGCTCGACGAATACCGCCAGCACATCGAGAAGGACCCGGCGCTGGAACGGCGCTTCCAGCAGGTCCTCGTCGGCGAGCCGAGCGTGGAGGACACGATCGGCATCCTGCGTGGACTGCGTGGGCGCTACGAGGCCCACCACAAGGTCGCCATCAGCGATGCGGCGCTGGTCGCGGCGGCGACGTTGTCCGACCGCTACATCACCTCGCGATTCCTGCCGGACAAGGCGATCGACCTCATCGATGAGGCTGCGTCGCGCCTGCGCATGGAGATCGACAGCCGCCCCGTGGAGATCGACGAGCTGCAGCGCGCCGTCGACCGGCTGCGCATGGAGGAAATGGCCCTCGAGCGCGAGGACGACCCGGCATCGAGGGACCGGTTGGACACCCTTCGCCGACGGCTGGCCGACGAGGAAGAGACGCTGTCGGCCCTCAACGCACGGTGGGAGCAGGAGAAGGCCGGTCTCAACCGCGTGGGTGAGCTCAAGGAGCGGCTCGACACCCTGCGGGGTCACGCCGAGCGCGCGCAGCGCGACGGCGACTTCGAGACGGCGTCACGACTGAGATATGTCGAGATCCCCGCCGCCGAGCAGTCTCTCGCCGAGGCATCGCGCGCGGCGGAGACGACCGACGCGATGGTGAAGGAAGAGGTCGGTCCAGATGACGTCGCGGATGTCGTCGAGGCATGGACCGGGATTCCCGCCGGCCGGCTGCTCGAAGGGGAGACCTCGAAGCTCCTGCGCATGGAGGAGGAGCTGGGCAAGCGGCTGATCGGGCAGACCACCGCCGTACGCGCGGTGTCCGACGCCGTGCGCCGTGCCCGCGCCGGCGTTGCAGATCCTGACCGGCCTACCGGCTCCTTCCTTTTCCTCGGGCCGACCGGCGTCGGCAAGACCGAGCTGGCCAAGGCCCTCGCGGACTTCTTGTTCGATGACGAGCGCGCGATGGTGCGCATCGACATGAGCGAGTACGGCGAGAAGCACAGCGTCTCGCGGCTCGTCGGCGCGCCGCCCGGCTATGTCGGCTACGAGGAAGGTGGTCAGCTGACGGAGGCGGTGCGCCGGCGGCCCTACTCCGTCGTGCTGCTCGACGAGGTCGAGAAGGCGCACCCAGAGGTCTTCGATGTCCTGCTTCAGGTGCTCGACGACGGGCGTCTCACGGACGGTCAGGGCCGCACGGTCGACTTCCGCAACGCCATCCTCGTGCTGACCTCGAACCTCGGGTCTGTGTATCTGATGGACAGCTCGCTGCCGACAGAAGCGAAGCACGAAGCCGTCCTCGGAGTGGTGCGCTCGACGTTCAAGCCCGAGTTCCTCAACCGGCTCGATGACATCGTGATCTTCGACCCGCTCGGCCTCAAGGAGCTCGCGCACATCGTCGACCTGCAGGTCGCGAGCCTCGCGAAGCGACTCGCAGGGCGCCGCCTGGCACTCGACGTCACCGAAGCGGCTCGCGACTGGCTGGCGCTGTCAGGCTACGACCCGGCTTACGGCGCGCGCCCGCTGCGCCGCCTCGTGCAGACCGCCGTCGGCGATCAGCTCGCCCGCGCACTGCTCGCCGGTGATGTCCGAGACGGTGACCGGGTCGTCGTCGATGCCGAGCCGGGCGAGGACGGTCTGCGGGTCACCAAGGGCTGACGGCACCGTCGTCAGTGGCAACCGGTCACACACGTCCCCAGACCGGGGTGTCAGACCTCACGGCGGCTGGTCAACCCTCGTCCACCAACGCCTCGAGAGCCGGCAGCGCTGCGATGAGTGCCGCGCGCTGATGGGCGTCGAGACGCTCCATGCGCAGTGACAGCGACTCCGTGTATTTCGCCCGCACCTGGGCGAGCAGCGCGTGCCCGGCCGGGGTGACGTGCACGAGGGTCGACCTCGCGTCGTTGGGGTCGACGCTGCGGTGGATGACACCGCGTTCGTCCAACGCGACGAGGGCTCGGCTCATCGTGGGGGCACTCACGCCTTCGAGCCGCGCCAGCTCGGAGAGCCGCAGCGGCTCGTGCTGCTCGATGTTGAGCAGTGCTGCCAGTGGTAGCGGAGGGAGGTCACCCGTGGCGTCGGCGCGAAGCCGGCGATGAAGCCGGGCCACCGCGACCCTGAGCCGGGCCGCGGTGTCGTTGTCGACGACAGAAGTCTGCTTCACCGAACCACCGTACGCAGGTCGTCGGCGAACACGCCCTCCGCGCCACCGCCCTCGGCCGCCATGATCCCCGAGACCTGCGACACCTCGTGATCTGCGTCGGGCTGCACTCGCGCGTTGCCCCGAAGCAGCGACGTCACGACCGTGGCGAGCGACATGAGGGTGGCGAGGGAGAACACCACGATCAGCCCGTGATGGAACGGCGTGCTCAGCAGGTCGGGGAAGAACTGCTTGCCCGTGAGCCCGCTCACGTTGGCGGCAGGCAGCTTCGTCAGCTCGCCGGTCGGGCCGAGAAGTGCGGCGATCGGGTTGTAGCCCAGGAACGCGGCGAAGACCGTGCCGACCGGCGGGAGGTCCGCGATGTTGTTCGCCGTCGCGGCCGAGACGCCCTGGCCGGTGAGTCCTGTCCGGAGCGCACCCGGCAGCGAGCCCGAGAGCCCTGTGATGAGCAGCGAGAAGAACACGCCGATCGAGAGCACCATGCCGGAGTTCATCGCGGTGGAAACCATCCCTGCGGCAGCACCCCGCTGGTGCGCCGGGACGGCATTCATGACGGCAGTCGTGTTGGGTGCGGTGAACAGACCGGCACCTGCGCCGTTGAGTGCGATGAGAGCCGCGAACGCCCAGAAGTTGAAGTCGATCGGCAGCAGCATGAGCCCGACGAACGAGAGCGTCATCACCAGCATCCCGCCGACCGTGAACGAGCGGGCACCGTAGCGGTCCGAGAAATAGCCCGACAGTGGCCCCGCGACCAGGAAACCGACGGTCAGCGGCAGCAGGTAGATGCCGGCCCACAGCGGAGTCTGCTCATAGCTGTAGCCGTGCAGCGGCAGCCAGATTCCCTGCAGCCAGATGATCAGCATGAACTGCAGGCCACCCCGCGCGATCGCCGAGAGCAGCACGCCCGTTGCGCCGGTCCACACCGGCCGCAGGCGGAACAGGCCGAGGTTGAACATCGGCTGGTCGACCGCGCCCTCGATCGCCAGGAAGGCTCCGAGCAGCACGACTCCGCCGACGAGGCCGGCGAGCACCCACGGGTTGGTCCAACCCTCGGAGTGACCACCGTAGGGCTGGATCCCGTAGGTGATGCCGGCGAGCAGCACGGTCAGTCCCGCGGCGAAGGTGATGTTGCCCCACCAGTCGATGCGGCCCGCGCGACGCTGCGAGGTCTCGCGAAGGCTGTGGTAGGCCCAGACCGTTCCGAGGATGCCGAGCGGAACGCTCACCCAGAAAACTGCGCGCCAGTGCCACTGCGAGAGCAGGCCGCCGATGACGAGGCCGAGGAAAGAGCCCGCGATGCCGGCGACCTGGTTGATGCCGAGTGCCATTCCGCGCCGCTCGGCGGGAAAGGCGTCGGTCAGAATCGCGGTGGAGTTGGCCATGAGCATCGCCCCACCGACGCCTTGCACGAGCCGGAAGCCGATGATCCAGAGTGCAGCAGCGCCCTTGTCGAGGGGGCACAGCGCGAGTGCGACGGACGCGGCGGCGAACACCGCAAAGCCGGTGTTGTAGATCCGCACCCGGCCATAGATGTCACCGAGTCGGCCGAGCGTCACCACGAGGACCGCCGTGACCAGCATGTATCCCATGAGCATCCACAGCAGATAGCTGACGTTGCCAGCTGCGAGCGGGTCCAGGTGGATTCCTCGGAAGATCGCAGGCAAGGAGATCAGGACGATGGAGGAGTTCGTCGTCGCCATCAACACACCGAGGGTGGTGTTGCTCAGCGCCAGCCACGGATAGGGCACGCGGGAGTGGCGGGAGGTGGTGGGGGCGACAGAGGTGACGGTCTCGGGCACGAGGGCTCCAGACAGAAGATGCTTAGTTGACGTGTGCTAACTATACCGGCGGTGGCCTTGCTTGTCAGGTGGCTGCACCGGAACGCGCGAGCACGGCCGTACGCCGGGCGGCCTCCGCCAGCCCGCCCCGCTCGTCCAGCCAGCCACCGACGACCCCCACCACCGGCAGGTTGCCGAGGACGCGATAGCGCCACTTCCCGCGCGGGCGCTCGTCGAACAGCGAGTTGAGCCCGAGCAGGACCTTGGCCAGCGCCCAGAGGACACCGACACCGCGACGCAACAGTGAGCGCTCCTCGTCGACGTCCGGCGCCACTTCCGGTGCCGCGGGCAGCTTCACCAGTGAGACCCGCGGCACCGCGACCGCCTCGCGCGGCAGCGTGCGACCGAAGACCACCTGCGCCATGAGCGGGACCCAGTCGGCCGGGTCGGTGACCTCGAACTCGTTGGCGACGGCGCACACGACGAGGCACTGAGCGGATGCACCGAGCGCCGGCTGCAACGGCAGGCGGTCGGCGAGCGGGCCGAAGAAATGCGGTGCGGCGACGGGGAGCGCGAGGACGCGGCTGACGTAGACGCTCCACCAGGTCGCTCTGGGCTCTGGCGGCAGATCGGGCCATTCGGGCGAGCCCGGATGCGCGTGGCCGAGCACCCGGTGGAGCACCTCGTAGCGGGCGCGCGGCCCTAACGAGGCGTGGTCGCCGCGTAGCGCGGTGCTCGACCCGGCCCAGCCGAGCATCGCCGCGGGGTCCGCAAGCACTCGCGCGCACACGGCGGCCACCCGCTCCAACGTGCCCGTCAGCTGCGCATCACTGATCAATCGCTCCATTCGGCCTAGCATGCCGCCCTTTGCATGCGGTAATGAAACGGTCACTTTCCGCCATTTTGCGGTTGTCGTACCGCCACGAGGGAGGCGCCCCATGGGTCGTCCGCGCAAGAAGCCCGTTGCCGCCACGCCGCAGGCGCCAGTGCCCGGCCCCGACGACCCGCGTCAGTGCCCGCACTGCGGGAGCAACAGGCTCACCCACGTCCGCATCGACCTGACCGACGGCAGCAGCTCGACGATGATCAGCTGCACGGCCTGCGACCGCCGCTCGTGGTGGTCGGGCTCGAGCTGGCTCGATCTTCAGGACGTCGTCAACCGGGTCACCAAGCCGGGCGCCGCGGGCATCGACGTACGCGAGACCAAGGTCGCGCGCAACGCACCGAAGGTGCCCGAATAGTCTGCACGCTCAGCGAGGCCCCAGCCGTTTGCGCCGAAGCGACCGCGACTCGACGGAGCGTCGCTTGGCGGCGAGAGCGTCGGCCTGCGCGCGCACCCGTGCGGGGTCGAAACCGGCGGGGACGGGCCCCATCGCCACCAGCGCCGCAAGCAGCGCGTGCTGCCGCGAGTCCAGTGCCCGTCGCTGCTCGACGGTCGCAGCGGCCCCTGCCCTCACCGGTGCACCAGGCCCGCAGCGTGCGCGATCGCCGTGAGCTCGGCTGCCAGCACCGCGTCGCTGGGGTAGTCGCCGTCGCGCTCCAGCATCACGCCGGGAAGCGCGACGCGCTCACTCAGCGCGGTGAGCAGATCGCGCACAGCCGATGGCACGGGGTGGCGGTGCGTGTCGTGCCACAGCCCGTTGCGCAGAACGCCGCCTGCCACATGCACGTAGGCCACCGCCTCGAGCGGCAGGTCGTCGATGGCACGCACCGGGTCGAGGCCCAGGTTGATGTTCGCGGTGTGCAGGTTGGCGACGTCGAGCAGGAGGCGTACGCCGGTGCGCGCGACGAGCTCGGCGAGGAACTGCCCGTCGGTCAGCTCGTCCTCCGGCCAGCCGAGCAGCGGTGCGACGTTCTCCACCGCGAGCGGCACCGGCAGGGCGTCCTGCGCGATGTGGACGTTCTCAGCCACGACCGCCAAGGCATCCCAGGTGCGCGGGACCGGCAGCAGATGCCCTGCCTCCAGGCCACCGGCACGGACGAAGGCGATGTGCTCGCTGACGAGTGGCGAGTCGAGAGCCTCCGCACATGCGCGGAGGTGCGCGAGCCGCTCGGGCCGGGGCCGGTCCGCACCGCCCAGGGACAGGGTGACGCCGTGGGGCAGCACAGGTAGGCGGCGAGCTCGCATCACGCGCAGCGACTCGGGCAGCGCGTCCGGGCGGAGCCCCTCGGCGACCGCCTCGACGAACTCGATCCCGGCCAGCCGCTCCACCGTCAGGTCGATCTCCGGCCGCCACCCGATGCCCAGTCCGAGCCGCGGGTGCTCAGCCACCGCCACACCCCCCGCCACCGCAACCGCCGCCGCAACTCCCGCCGCCGCATCCGCCCGCCCCGCCGCAGCCATGGCCGCCATGGCCGCTTTGGCCGCCGCCATCTGCACTGCTCCAGCCCGACCAGAGGGTCCAGCTGCTCGAGTCGTCACCGAAGCCGCGTCCGGGGCGCCGTCGTGAAGTGCCGAAGACCGCCGCGCGAAGCTCGTCGTCGGCGAACGAACCGGGCCCGTCGAGCGCCACTGCCAGTACCGAGGACGTGAGGTCCGCTTCCGCCTGCAAGGCGACCCGCTGGTCGCGCAGCAGCGCCTGCCCCTGGCTCGTGCAGCAGGCTCGGCCGCTCCAGCGCAGCGGCCAGACCTGGTGCGCCCGACGCAGGTTGCCTTCTCGCATCAGCTTCTCCGCGATCATGACCAGAGCCCCCGAGCGCCAGGCCGCAGCGCGTACGTCATCGACCGTGCACCAGCCGCTCGCCGCGCCGGGCACGCCGGCGAGGACGGCGGCCTCGACCGGGTGCTCGCTGACCGTCTCCACGACGGTGAGCCCGCCGTCCCTGCTGGCTCGCAGCCACCCTTTCTCGAGCAGGCTCACGACCGCGGTCTCGAGACACCGCGGCGGTCCGCCCGCAAGGTAGGCGACCTCGTAGACGTCAACCTTCCTGAGTGTGACCACGACCATCTCCCTCGCTCGGGTGACCCCTGCGGTCACCTCGTCGGACTGTGGCAGCGCGCACGAGTCAATGCAATCCTGCTTGCAATATTGCATGACTGTCGCCAAGATAGTTCGCACGCGGATTTGCTGCCCACCGGAAGGAGCGCGCATGGCCGTCGATGACAGCCCCTCGGCGCGCGAGCGCCAGCTCGCTCGTGAGCTGCGCCAGCTCAGACGAAGCGTCGAGCTCAAAGGCAAGGACGTGGCACAGCGCCTGGGCTGGTCGGCCTCGAAGGTGTCCCGCATCGAGACGAGCCACATCGGTGTGAGCGTCGAGGATCTCGAGTACCTGCTCGAGCTCTATGCGGTGCCTCGCGAGCACGCCGAGCATCTGCGGCGTCTTGCTCCGTCCGCGCGGCCCAAGGGCTGGTGGGACGCATACGCCGACACCATCACCTCTGGCTATGCCAACCTCATCAGGCTCGAGTCAGGGTCGCGCTCCGTCGAGTGCTATTGCGCGGTGATTCCCCACCCGTTGCTGCAGATCCCCGACTACACGCGCCACGTGATCACTACGACAGCTATCGCACCGTCCGCCGCAGAGGTCGAGCGACGCATGGCCATCTGCCGTCGGCGGCAGGAGGCGCTTGTCGCGCAGAATGGCACTTCCGGACTGCAGCTCACGGCCGTGGTGGACGAGGCCGTCCTTCGCCGCCAGGTCGTCGACGACAAGGGCCATCCGGTGCCGGGGTTGCTCGAGGCGCAGCTCCGCCATCTTGTGACGCTCGCGGGCAGGCGGGGGATCACGATCCAGGTGCTGCCCTTTGCGGCGGGCATCCCGCCCGTGACGGCGGGCTCGTTCTCGGTGCTCGAGTCACTGGCCGCGGCCGGTCCTGACGTCGTCTACATGGACAACAAGACCCGGATCTGGACGATCGACGCGGAGTCCGAGGTGCATGCGTACGCGCAGGAGATGGCCTATCTGCGTCGAATGGCGCTCTCGCCCACAGCCTCTCTCGCGGCGTTGCGGGCGGCGGCGCGGGCTGTGGGCGGCTGACGAGCGTCACAGCGGAGCCGGGCGAGTCAGCCGCTTCGGCGGGGCCGGTGCGCGGCCCGTGCCGCCGTTCGCGCCGGCTTGTGAGCCGGCGTCGCGCCGAGAGCGCGTGAGACGGCGGGCAGGTGGGGCGCGGAGCTGAGCAGGGCAGCCGCCATGGCGCGACCGCGATCGGCTGGCGCGGGCGTCCGCTCGCGCACGGCCGTCACGATCGCACCATCGGCGAGCTGTGACAGGCACCGTGCGAGCGCGTCGTGGTCGACGTAGCCCGCGTTTGCGAGCAGGCCGTCCAGATAGTGGACGACCTTCTCCTTGTGCTCCACGGCGGTGCGGTGAGCCGCGCTGTCCGCATCAGCGGACTCGACCATCGTGTTGATGAAAGCGCAGCCCCTGAAGTCGACAGCAGAGAAGCGTTCACGAAGACCGTCGAAGAGAGCGAGGGGCTTCTCACGGTCGGGGAGGTTCGACGCGTCGACCACGGCCGCGAGCCAGGCTCGCCAACGCTCGTCGCGACTGCGGAGGACCGCGACTACGAGCTCGTCCTTGCTGGCGAAGTGGCGATAGAAGCTCGCCTTGCCGATGCTTGCCTCAGAGATGACACGCTCGATGCCGACCGCCCGGATGCCTTCGGCGTAGAACAACCGCTCGGCAGCGTCCAGGAGCCGCGAACGAGCGTTGACTGCCATTGGTTGATTATGCAGCCGCACCGCGCCGGGCAACCCCCTTGCCCGAAATGGTACTGAACGGTACCGTTACGCTTCGACCAGGGACGCGCGTCGCTGGAGACGGAGGAGACATTCATGCCCCGCATCCCCCAGTTGAGCGCCGAGACGTCGACAGACGAGCAGAAGCAGCTGCTCGACGCGACGCTGTCCCAGCTGGGCCGTGTGCCCAATCTGTATGCCGCCATGGCTAGCTCACCCAGCGCGCTGCGTGGATATCTAGCCCTGCGTGAGGCACTCGTGTCAGGCGTTTTCTCCGTCGTTCAGCGGGAGCAGCTGGCCCTGTTTGTCGCACAGGAGAACGCCTGCACCTACTGCGTCTCGGCTCACTCGCTCCGTGGCTCCAAGGTCGGGCTCAGCCAGGAGCAGCTGCGCGCCACCCGCGCCGGCGAGGCCGAGGACGCGCACATGCAGCAAGTGCTGACCCTGACTGGGACGATTCTCCGCAGCGGTGGTCGTGTCGACGACGACGAGCTCCGTCAGGCGCGCGCCGCGGGTGTCACCGACGCTGAGCTCACCGAGATCGTTGCGCATGTTGCGCTCAACGTGTTCTCGAACTACTTCAACCATGTCGCACAACCGGAGCTTGACTTCCCGTCGGTCCACGCTGCCCCGGCCGCCAGGTGACTGAGCCCCGAAGCGGAGCAGTGGAGCTGACCCGCTCTGTCGTCGGGAGGGCCGTGTCCCGGCGGGCTGTGCTAGGTGCCGGCTCGGCTGCACTGGCGACCACGGCGCTTGCTCCTAG
>CAXSDR010000061.1:0-20008 GCA_964236445.1 uncultured Motilibacteraceae bacterium
CGAGTTCGTGCGCGACCCCGACGCGCCGGACGGCCTGGAGCTCTATCGCGAGCGGCCCAACGTGGCGGTGCTGCGGACCTTCTCCAAGGCCTACGGACTCGCCGGGCTGCGCGTCGGGTTCGCCATCGCGCACACACCCGTCGCCGACGCCCTGCGCAAGACCGCAGTCCCGTTCGGGGTCAGTGGCCTCGCCCAGGTCGCGGCCGTCGCGAGCCTCGCCGCCGAGGCCGAGCTGGCCGAGCGCGTCGATCACCTCGTCGCCGAGAGAGAGCGTGTCGGTGCCGAGCTGCGCATGCAGGGCTGGACGCCGCCCGACAGCGAGGCCAACTTCGTGTGGCTCGAGACGGGCGCGGCCACCGCCGCGTTCGCCGCCGCCTGCGACGAGGCCGGGGTCGTGGTGCGCCCGTTCCTCGGGGACGGCGTTCGCGTGACCATCGGCAAGCCCGAGGCAAACGACCGCTTCCTCGCGGTGGCCGGGCGTTGGCGGGCCGCGTCGGGGGACCCCACGACCGGGCTCGGCGACGCCCTCCGGCACCGGTGAGCAGCACCGACGGATTCGACGCGGACGCGACCTACGGGACCGGTGACCCGTTGGCGACGCTCGCGACGCTGCAGGAGGTCACCGCCGCCTACTCCCGTGCGCACGACGTGTCTGCCGTCGTCGCGGTCACTGCCTACGTGGGCCGGGTCGTCCTCGCCGCCGACAACGTCGTCATCGCCCGTCTCGAGCCGGCGACGCGCACGTTTCGGATGTTGGGGTCAGAAGGCCTGCACCCTGACGACGCGGCGGCCTATGCCACCTGGCCGGCCGACGCGGACCTGCCCTCCGGCGATGCACTGCGCTCCCGCCGGCCGTTGGTGCTGCGGTCCAACGACGAGCTGAAGGAGCGCTACCCCGCCTTCTGGGTGCAGGGCGCGGCGCGTGACGAGACCATGATCACCTTGCCGTTGCTCGACGGGGACGAGGTCGTCGGCATCCTGGCCCTCGGCTGGCGCGCCTCCGGGGTCGTCGACGAGGTCGGGGTCGCGCTGCTGCGGGCCATCGCCACCCAGTGCGCGCAGGCCCTCGAGCGGGCCCGCCTCTATGACGCCGAACGCGTCGCCCGCCAACGCGCCGAGGACACCGCCGAGCGGCTCGAGGCCCTGCAGACCGTGACCGCGCGCCTCGCCGGAGCGGTGGACGTGCAGCAGGTCGCCGACGTCATCATCGAGCACGCGACCCACGGCGCTGGAGCCACCCGCGCGCTGCTGCGCCGCGTCGAGCCACTCACCGGGGACCTCGTCCTGGTGGGCTCGCGGGGGCTCGGGGAGTCACAGGGTGGCGGCGGCATCCGGGTGGTGCCCGGCGGGGCGGCGGTGCCGGTTGCCGACGCCGTACGCCGTCGCGCCCCGGTCCTCGTGGCCGGCCGGGCAGACCGTGACCGGCTCTATCCGCACCTCGCCGGCACGCCGATGCTGACCGCGAGCTATCTCGTGCTCCCGCTGCCCGTCGACGAGCGTGTGCTGGGCGCCCTGATTCTCGGCTGGGACGACGGGCGCGCTCCGTCGAGCGCAGAGCTGGTGTTCCTCGAGGCGCTCGCGCGCCAGTGCGGCCAGGCGCTGGACCGCGCCGAGCTCTACGGTGCCGAGCAGACCGCCCGGCGGCGCGCCGAGGACGTCGCGGCGCAGCTGCGGGTGCAGCAGGAGCTTACCGCCCGGCTCTCCGAGGCCGTCGACAGCGCGGGCGTGGCCTCCGCGATCCTCGACCACGCGACGAGCGCGCTCGGCGCTCTCGGCGGGATCGTGATGCGCTACGACGAGGACCGCCAGCTGCTCGTCACGCTCGCGCTGCGGGGCACGGACGCCGGCACCGACGAGGCGCTGTTCGCCGAGGACCAGTCGATCGGTGCCGACACCCCCGCCGGGGACTGCCTGCGGCGGCGGGCGGCGGTCGTCGTGCGAGACCGCACCGAGCGCGAGGCGCGTTATCCGCACCTGGTGCAGGTGCCCGGGGCGGCAGCGTTCGTCTATGTCCCGCTTTTCCTCGACGAACGCGCCATCGGGGTGCTCGGCCTCGACCTCGTCGAAGGGTTCGGCTGGACCGTCGGCGACTCCGATTTCCTCGACGCCCTGGCCAACCAGTGCGCGCAGGCGCTCGAGCGGGCTCGCCTCTATGACACGACCCGCGACGTGGCGCGCACGCTGCAGCACAGCCTTCTGCCAGGGCACCCGCCGGCGATTCCCGGCGTCGAGATCGCTGTGCGCTATCGCCCCATCGGTGGGCGCGCCGAGGTCGGTGGGGACTTCTACGACGTGTTCCGCGTGCTGCCGGGCCGCTGGGGCGTCGTGATCGGCGACGTGTCGGGCAAGGGCGTGAGCGCCGCGTCGCTGACCGCTCTGGCCCGCTACACCGTGCGTGCGGTCGCTCCGACGAGTGCGGCGCCCTCGGACGTGCTGGGCTCGCTCAACAGCGCCGTGCTCGAGTTCGCGGCCGGCGACGACCGCTTCTGCACCGTCGCCTATCTCGACGTACGCCCGGAGCCAGGGCGCCTCGCCCTTCGCCTGAGCGTGGGTGGCCATCCGCTTCCGCTGCTGCGCCGGGCCGACGGCAAGGTCGAGGCCGTCGGCATCCCGGGCATGGCGGTGGGGATGCTGCCCGTCGCGTACGCCGAGGACGTCGACCTGGTGATGGAGCCCGGTGACCTCCTGGTGATGGTGACCGACGGTGTCACCGAGGCCCGTGCGCCCGACGGCACGTGGGTGCCGGACGTCGTCGAGCGGGTGCTGGCGGGCATTCCCGACCCGGCGACGTGTGACGCCGAGGACGTGGCCGACCGCATCGAGCGCTCGGTGCTCGACGTGCAGGCAGGCAGACCGCGTGACGACCTCGCGGTCGTCGTGCTGCGGGTCCCCGTGGAGCAGGGGCGGCGGCTGCGTACGGCGTCGACGTCGGCCTCCTTGACGTTGGAGCGCGATCCGGCGAGCGTGGGCATCGCGCGGCGCCGGGCCTACGCGATGCTCGTGGACGCGGGTTATGACGACGCGGCAGATGTCACCGCGCTCCTGGTGTCCGAGGTGGTCACCAACGCGATCCTGCACGCGCGCACTTCCGTCGGGATCCGCATCGACGTGGTTCCTGACCGGGTGCACGTCGAGGTGAGCGACGGCAGCTTCCGCGTGCCGGTGCGGCGCGACGCGGGTGTGGATTCGACGGGCGGACGAGGGCTCCTGCTGCTCGACCGGCTGGCCGCGGCGTGGGGGGTCGCCCGACGCGACGATGGCAAGGCCGTGTGGTTCGACGTTGCGTTGCATACAGCCGAGGTGCGCTGAGAGCAGCGGGCTGGGTCTCGCGGTGGCCGCGCGGACCGTGCACCGCGTGGGGCCTGCGGTGCCTACAGTGGGAAGGGGCGCCGAGATGCTGCTGAACAGCTCGCCCAGGGCTCAAGGCCCTGTTGCGGCTGTCGATGTGGTGGACGTCACGCCTTGACGTTGCTGACCAGGAGGACAGATGACGGTCACCACCACCGCGCCGGTGAGCCGGATGCGCCGGGCGGCCCAGGTGCTGCGACGGTGGACGCCCATCGTGCACGGCACGACCTGCCCCGTGTGTCGCTACGAGGTTCCCGCGCTCGGCCTGTCCCCAGACGCCGAGATGGCGTGGTTCGAGCGGTTCGAGGGGCGCCCGTGTCCGTCGTGCACCGGACTCGCCGTCGGGCTCCTCGCCGGACTCGTGGCGATCGCCGTGCACAACCGCCCGATGAGCGGCTCTCGAGGTCAGGTCACGCTCTCGCGCTAGCCCTTTGCCTATCAGCTGCGCTCGGCGACCCACACGGTCTTGGCGTTGCAGAACCCCCGGATGCCGAGCGCTGCGAGTTCGCGGCCGTAGCCGGACCGTTTGACGCCGCCGAACGGCAGCTGGGGAAAGGACGTCACCATGCCGTTGACGAACACCGCGCCCGCCTCGAGCTCGTCGACGAACCGGCGTTGCTGCGCGTCGTCGCTGGTCCAGACGCTCGAGCCGAGGCCGAACGGTGAGTCGTTGGCCAGGCGCAGGGCCTCGTCGTCGTCGGCCGCGCGCAGGAGCACCGCCACCGGTCCGAACACCTCCTCGTGGAACACCCGCATCCCGGGTGTCACGCCGGTGAGGACGGTCGGCGGATAGAACCAGCCGGGGCCGTCCGTGACAGCCCCGCCGCAGTGCACCGTCGCTCCGCCGGCCCTGGCGTCCTCGACGAGCTCGTGGACCTCGCGACGGCCCTGCTCGTCGACCAGCGGGCCGATGTCGGTGACCGGGTCCATCGGGTCGCCTAGCCGCTGCGCGACCATGCCGGCGACGAAGGCGTCGAGCCACGTGTCCCAGACGTCGGCGTGCACGATGAAGCGCTTCGCGGCGATGCAGGACTGGCCGTTGTTCTGGCAGCGAGCGGTCACGCCGACGGAGGCGGAGTGCTCGATGTCGGCGCTGGCGAGCACGATGAACGGGTCGCTCCCACCCAGCTCCAGGACGCTCGGCTTCACCTCGTCCGCGGCGATGGCGGCGACGGCGCGTCCTGCAGCCTCGCTGCCGGTCAGCGTCACCGCGGCGACCCTCGGGTCGCGCAGCACGGCCTCGACAGCGGCAGCGCCCACGAGCAGCGTCTGGAAGCTCCCGTCGGGAAATCCGGCCTCGGCCAGGACACGCTCCAGCCGCAGGGCGCTGCGCGGCACATTCGAGGCGTGCTTGAGCAGGCCGACGTTGCCCGCCATGAGGGCGGGGGCGGCGAAGCGTACGGTCTGCCACAGCGGGAAGTTCCATGGCATCACGGCCAGCACCGGCCCCAGCGGCCGCCAGCGAGTGAGGGCAGACGCGGCACCGACGTCGGCGGGCCGGGCGAGCGGCTCGTCGGCCAGAAATCCGGCCGCGTGCTCGGCGTAGAAGCGCAGACCGTCCGCGCACTTGGCGACCTCTGCCTGCGCCGCGCCGATGGTCTTGCCCATCTCGAGCACCATGTCGCGGGCGATGTCGTCACCGTCGCGGTCCAGCACGTCCGCAGCGGCCCGCATCCACGCGGCCCGCTGATCGAACGTCGTCGTCCGCAGAACGGCGAACGCCGCTGCGGCCCGAGCGATGCGCTCGTCGACCGCAGCGGCGTCATGCGCTGCAAAACTTTCCAGTACCTCGCCGGTGGCGGGGTCGGTGACCGCGATCGCTGTCATGCGCGATCGGCCACTCCGAACTAGTAGCGCGGGCCGCGGTCGTCGTAGACCCGACGCTCCTCGACGACGGCGCCACCCACCACGGGGGCGTCGGTCACGACCGGCGCGGCGCTGATGCGCCGGCGGGGAGCGAAGAGGGTGAAGGTCAGGACCAGCCCGAGCACACCCGCGGCGACGAGGATCCATCCGACGACCTGGATGTCGAGGCCCGAGATGCTCGCGTGCACGGCGAGCGCGAGAACCAGCCCTGCTGCGATGAGAAAGACGCTGACTCCGATGCCCACGAGGAATCCTCCTTGGCGGGGCGGGCGACCCGATGTGCCCGCGCTCTGGCCACGGTCTACCCGATCGTGGGGCTCGTCACACCATGACCCTGCAGGTCGTGGGCCGGACGGGTGACAGGACCACCGTCGCCGGGACCGGGGTCCAGGAACCCGATGCACTGGTCGACGGGGATATCCAGGGTGCGCACTCCGTTCGTGCCACGACATGACTCAGCATCCACAGCAGGGGGCAGCGCGTGCGGCGAGCGCAGGCAGCGGAGGCCTCCCGGCGCCACCACGACCTGGTCCACACGCTGGGCCGGGCGGTGGCGGCCCAGCTCATCCTGGCCGTCCTCGCGGTGACCGGCCTCGCGATCGCGGCGGTGTCCGTGAGCCTGCCCACCACCCTTGCCGCCGCTGCTCTCGCTGTCGCCACCAGCACGGTCATCGGGCTGCTGGCACTTCGGGCGGGCGTACGCGCAGCGCACGCCCGCGGCCAGGTCGCCACCCAGCTCGAGCGGCTCTATCTGTTCAGCCGGGCGGTCTGCGCCGCCCCCGAAGGCGACGACGTCGTCCGCACCGTCCTGCGCGCCATGCGCGACGTGCTCGGGGCCGACTACTCCGAGATGGCCGTCTTCACCAGTGCCCGGGGCGGCCACGTGCGCCGCACCGTCCTGGCCGATGACGACCTGGCCCGCATCGACACGATCGACACGATCGAGCGGAACGCACCCTGGCTGACCGAGTGGGTGGTGGGGGAGGGGTCGCCGATGATCGCGGCCCGCGGCACCGAGGACTCCGAGCAGCTGCTCTGGCTGCAGGGCCGCGGCTTCGTGGACGCCATCTCGGTGCCGCTGCGTGGCCGCGCCGGCATCATCGGCGTGCTCACCGTCGCCAACCGGCCGACAGGTCAACGCACCTTCGACGAGGAGGACGCCGAGCTGCTCGAGGTCGTCGCCGCTGATGCTGCGCACGCGGTGCGCAACGGCGAGCAGATCGAGCGGCTGCGCCACGAGGCCCGCCACGACGAGCTGACCCGGCTGCCCAACCGCGCCCACCTGCAGGCCACGGCTCGTGACGTGCTGCGCGGCGTCGAGCGCGGCGACGTCTCCGGGATGGCGCTGCTGCTGGTCGACCTCAACGGCTTCAAGGAGGTCAACGACACCCTCGGGCACCAGCAGGGTGACGAGCTGCTCGTCGAGGTCGCCGGCCGCTTCAGCGATGCAGCCGGTGGCGGCGCGTTGGTCTCGCGCCTCGGCGGTGACGAGTTCGCGGTGCTGCTGCCCGGCGTGGACAACGCCCACGACGCCGAGCTGCGCGCGCTGCGCCTGCTCGCGGCGCTGCAGGACCCGATCGTCGTCGACGACCTGCACATCGAGATCGGCGCGGCGATCGGCATCTCCCTCGCGCCCGACATGGCGAACGAGGTCGAGGAGCTGCTGCGCCAGGCTGACGTCGCGATGTATCTCGCCAAGACGGGCGACGACGGCGTACGCGTCTATGACGTCGACAACGACTCGCTGTCACCGCGGCGGCTGGAGCTCGTCGCCGAGCTGCGCGAGGCACTCGCGAACCAGCACCTCAAGGTGCACGTGCAGCCACAGCTCGACCTGGCGACCGGCCGCATCATCGCCGTCGAGGCGCTGGCGCGCTGGCGCCACCCGGCCCGCGGACACGTCTCGCCGGAGGACTTCGTCGAGGTCGCCGAGCGCAACGGCTTGATCCGCCCGCTGACCCTCGCGGTGCTCGAGGTGAGCCTGGCGGCGGTGTCGTCGTGGCAACGCTGGGCCGGTGACCAGACGCCCTCGATCGCGGTCAACCTCTCGCCGCGGATGCTGCTGGACCCCCACCTCGTGCAGGAGGTACGCGCGGGCCTCGCCCGCCACCACGTCCCCGCGCACCTGCTCACGCTGGAGATCACCGAGAGCAGCGTCATGACCGACTCGCCGCGTGCGCTGCAGGCGCTGCACGCGCTACGGACGCTCGGGGTCGGCCTGAGCGTCGACGACTTCGGCACGGGCTACAGCTCGCTGAGCTATCTGCGCCGACTGCCCGTCGACGAGGTCAAGATCGACCGCAGCTTCGTCATGGGCATGCTCACCGAGTCGGGCAGCGCGAGCATCGTGCGCTCGATCATCGACCTGGGCACCAACCTCGGCCTCACCGTCGTCGCCGAGGGTGTCGAGGAACAGGCACAGCTCGACCGCCTGAGCCAGTGGGGGTGCACTCGCGCTCAGGGCTACCTCATCAGCGAGCCGATGCCGATCGCCGACTTCCCGGGCTGGCTGTCGTCGCACTACGCCGTCGGCGCGCCCCTGCTGGTGCCCAACCCCGAGACCGGCGAGGTCGGCGTCGTCACCCGGGTCGTGACCCCGCCTGCGGTCGTGCCCGCCGCGCGCAGGCGCGCCTGAGCACGTCCCCACCGACCGACGAGCAGCCCGACGGCAAGTCCCGGAAGCTGCGGCTCGAACCCGGCGTCGAAGGCGGCCTACGCGCTCAGCGCGCCGAAGAACCAGCAGGCGAGTCCCGTGAGCACCAACCACCCTGTGCTGTCGGGGTCTGGCGCGGGTACGTGAGGCACCTGAGCCGGCCCCACCGTGCCCACTTCTCGGGCACGAGCTCGACGGTGAAGCCGTCATGGCAGCCCGGCGTCGAAGACCTCGAGATGACGCGTCCGCGGCCGGCCCAAGCCGGCGAGAACCGCCGCCCGTCGAAGCGGTCAGAACTCCAGGGCAGTGCTCGCTGCACGCCCTCGACCACCAGCTCGGCGGGCACGGACCACAGCGTGGACGGCCGCAGTTCGTCGATGGTCCGCCTGATGTCGTACGGCGTCGGCTCACGAGCCTGCGCGACCACCTGAGGAACCTCGCTGTCGATCATGAGGCACTGGCTGTCGCACGGACGACAGCAGCCGCCTCATGACTGGCGAGAACCGCTCTCGGCGTCCCCTCGGTGCCGCTCCGCGCGTACGTGAACCCGGTTGACGTTTCGCGGTGCCCCGTGCGGCGCAGGACCCATGGCACTGTCGCCGAAGGAGGACACGGTGGACGACATCGCGTCGCGGGTGGACCAGCTGATGAGCCGGCTCACGCCCGCCGAGAAGGCCGGGCAGCTCACCCAGTTCTTCTACTTCGTGCTACCCGAGGGCGCCGCGCCGCCGTTGACCTTCGACGCCGCCGAGCAGCCCAAGCTGGTGGAGGCGGCACTGGGCCAGGGTGGCGTGGGCTCCTTGTTGTTCGTCACCGACCCCGCCGAGACCAACCGGCTGCAGCGGCTCGCGATCGAGGGCAACCGCCTCGGCATCCCGCTGTTGTTCGGGTTCGACGTGATCCACGGCCTGCGCACGATCTTCCCGGTGCCGATCGCGATGGCGGCCTCGTGGGACCCCGACACGATCGAGCGCGGCCAGGCGGTCGCGGCCCGCGAGGCGCGCGCGGTCGGCATCCACTGGACGTTCGCCCCGATGGTCGACATCGCGCGCGACCCCCGGTGGGGCCGGATCATCGAGGGCGCGGGCGAGGACCCCTATCTCGGAGCAGCCGTTGCCGCCGCGCAGGTGCGCGGGTTCCAGGGCGGCGAGCTCGGGGCGCCGGAGCGGGTCATCGCCGGGCCGAAGCACTTCGCCGGCTATGGAGCGGCGCTCGGTGGGCGCGACTACGACGAGGTCAACCTGTCGGACTCCGAGCTGTGGAACACCTACTTCCCACCGTTCAAGGCAGCGGTCGAGGCCGGCGCGGGCAACGTGATGACCGCCTACATGGATCTCAACGGCATCCCGGCCGCGGGCAGCCACTGGCTGTTCACCGAGGTGCTGCGCGAGACCTGGGCGTTCGACGGATTCGTGGTCAGCGACGCCAACGTCGTACGCAACCTCGTGACGCACGGGTACGCCGCAGACCTGGCTGACGCTGCGGCACGCTCGGTCAACGCGGGCGTCGACATGGAGATGGCGATCGCCGACCCGGCCTATGCCCACCTTCCCGCAGCGCTGGAGGCCGGTGCCGCGGACGCGCAGGCGGTCGACGCGAGCGTGCGTCGGGTCCTCGAGGCCAAGGTGCGGATGGGGCTCTTCGAGACGCCGTACGTCGATGAGGACCGGGCCGGGGAGATCCTCGCCGACCCGGCGCACCGCGAGGCTGCTCGGGTCGCCGCTGAGCGGTCAGCCGTGCTGCTGCGCAACGAGGGCGGCCTGCTGCCGCTCGATGCGGCGAGCGTCGGGTCGATCGCCGTCCTCGGCCCGCTGGCCGACTCCAGGCGCGACACCCTCGGGCCCTGGGTCTTCGACTTCGACCTGGCCGAGACGGTGACGGTGCTCCACGGCATCCGCGCCATGGCGGGCGTGGGGATGCGGATCGAGCACGCGCACGGCATACGCGTGGTGCAGCGCACCTTCCCGTCGCTGTTCGACATGTTCGGCGGCAACACGCCAGCGGACCCCGAGGGGTTCGACGACGAGGCGGAGTTCGCGAAGGCGGTCGACCTGGCCCGCAGGTGCGACGTCGCGGTCGTCGTGGTCGGCGAGTGGCAGAACATGATCGGCGAGGCCGCGTCGCGGTCGTCGCTCGAGCTGCCGGGACGCCAGCTCGAGCTGGTGCAGGCCGTCGTCGCGACCGGCACCCCGGTCGTGCTGCTGGTCATGAACGGGCGCCCGCTCGACCTGCGCTGGCCGGCCGAGAACGTGCCGGCGATCCTGGACATCTGGTATCCCGGCACGCAGGGCGGCGCGGCTGTCGCCAACCTGCTGTTCGGCGAGGTCTCGCCCGGCGGCAAGCTCCCCTTCACGTGGCCGCGCACGGTCGGGCAGGTGCCGATGGTCTACACGCACACCCGCTCGCACGAGCCGGAGAACCAGGAGCGGCGCTACTGGGACGAGGCCAGCACGCCGCTGTTCGCGTTCGGGCACGGTCTGAGCTATGGCCGGTTCGACTACGCCGAGCTCGCCGTCGACCAGCCGACGGTGGCGGTCGGTGAGACCGTCACCGTCACCGTCACGGTCACCAACACCGGCGAGCGGGAAGCCGACGAGGTCGTCCAGCTCTACCTGCACCAGCGGCACGGCACGGCGTCGAGGCCGGTTCGCGAGCTCAAGGGCTTCCAGCGCGTCACGCTCGTGGCCGGGGAATCGCGCACGTTGGAGTTTCGCGTCGGGCTGGCGCAGCGGCGTTACTGGAACGCGGTCGTACGCCACTGGGTGACCGACCCGTCGACCTTCGACGTGTGGGTGGGTGGTGACTCCACCGCACCACTGACGACGACGTTCGAGGTGACGGCTTCCTAGCTCTGACCGAGAACGTCGGCAAGCTCCGGCGCGCTGCGGATCGAGGGCAGCCAGGTCGCCCCGGCGACGAGGACGCCACCGAATGCGGCGAAGACCGCCACCGTGACCCGCGGCGTCGTCGTGGCCAGGAGGGCACCGGCGAGCAGGGGGCCGAACGGCGCGATGACCTGCGAGAGCGTGATCCGCACCGACTCGACCCGACCGAGCAGGCGGTCCGGGGTGAGTGCCAGGGCATAGGCATGCACGACCGAGTCCGTGCTCGGAATCGCGAGCCCCGTCGGCACGAGGCAGGCGGCGAGCACGATCGGTTGCGGCCACACGACGAACGCCAGGCAGCCGAGCCAGGTCCAGAACTCGAGCCTGATGATGGCCCGCGCCCGCAAGGTGCGACGGACCCGGCCAGCCAGCGTCGAGCCGAGCAGGACGCTGACACCCAAGACGGTGACGAGCAGGCCGACAGTGAGCTTCGAGAGACCTTCGGTCGCGCCGACGACGACGAGGACCAGCAGCAGTCCGGGCATCATGAAGTTGCCGATCCCGAACAGCAGTGCGCAGTCGCGCAGGAACGGCTGCCCCCACAGGAACGCCGCACCCTCGGCCATGCGTGAGCGCCGCGAGCGGTCCTCACCCGTATCGTCAGTTCGCAGCGGCGACCGGATGAGCAGCAGCGACGCCGTCGAGAGGGCGTACGTCGCGACGTCGACGGCGAATGGCACGACGCGAGCCAGCCCGAACAGTGCGCCCCCGACCGGCGGGCCGACCAGCGCCGCCGCGGCCGTACGCGCGGTGCGGGTGGCGACCGCGGTCGGCAGCTGACCGGGTGCCACCACTGCGGGCAGCGCAGCGGCGGCAGCTGCCCGGAACACCGCGGTTCCGGCGCCCTCGCACGCGGCGACCGCTGCGAGAAGGGCGTAGCCCACCTCACCCGCCACGATCGCGACGACGAGCACGGTCAGCGAAGCGGCTCGCCAGACGTCCGCGGCGATCATGAGGCGACGCCGGTCGTGGCTGTCGGCGAGCAGGCCGGCCGCCAGGGCGAGCAGTGCCAGCGGCGCGATGCGGCAGAACGCAACCACTCCCGCGGCCGCTGCCGAGTGCGTGACCGCCAGCACGAGGAACGTGTAGGCGATCGACGTGAACTGCGTGCCGCAATCGGACAGCAGCTGACCCGTCTGCAGCAGCACGAAGTCGCGGTTGCGGCGCAGTGCGGGGGCGGCCACGGCGTGGACCGTAGCTCACGGCTCCCGGAGGCAGCGGTGCAGACGTCAGCAGCAAGCGGCGACCGAGGTCGTCGGACCGAGGAGGCTACGGCGAGAAGGTGGTAGTGGCTCACCGGCATGCAAGCGGCTCAGCGACCGGTCGTCAGCACCCGCCGCAGGATCGCTGCCTCATCGGTGATGACGGCGTCCACTCCGGTCGCCAGCGCGTCGTCCAAGGCCCTGACGTCGTTGATCGGCCATGTGAGCACGGTGTCGACCCGCTCGTGGAGCCGGCCCACCACCCCGGTCGTGAGCAGCGAGCGGTGCACGCACGCACCTGCCGGTGGCGGCCTGGTCGGGTCGTGCACAGCCATGAGCAGGGCGGCGAGCTCGGACCGCGTACCCGCGGAGAACGCCACGAGGGCGTAGGGAACGTCGTCGAACGCTGTGAGCGAGGGCCAGTGCCGCCCGCAGACGATGAGGTCGCGGTGTGGGACGACGGCGTGCACCGCCGCGGCGACCGCCGTACCGAGCCGCGGGTCGCTGCCCTTGAGATCGAGCATCAGGCGGGTGCCGGCGCCCGCCACCGTCATCGCCTCGGCCAGGACGTCGGCCAGCTGCAGCCGTCGGCCCCAGCCCCGCCGGATGCGCCAGCCGTCGACGAGCAAGGGCCCGGCCGTACGCGCGTGGCGCACCTCGAGCCGGCCGAGATGGGCAGCGACGTCGACCTCGATCACGTCGGCGCCGAGCGCAGCGGCCTCGCGTAGCGCAACGAGCGAGTTGCCGGCACGGTGGGCGACGGCCAGTGGACGTCGGTGCGTGCCCATGCCCATCGCCGAAGTCTGGCCTACGCGGCCCGGCGCGCGCGCGGCACGCCTCATGGCGTCAGCTCGACGGCAATACTTGACTAAACCCATCGACATTGATACGAATAACGCATGCCGCAGCCGTCACTGTCGTCCGCCCGCTCGGGGCGCGTGACGCCGCTGTCACCTGCGACTGCCGACGCCCGATGTCGGTAGCCACTGCGCACTGATTCTTTGGCCGCGTTCTGTGCGGCGACCGCAACTATTCCCCAGCAGACGGCGACGCCGTCATCGTCACGGAGACCCCATGCCCTCGGCCGTACAGCGTGTCGACGTACCCGTCACCATCGATCCCACCAAGTGCATCGATGGCTGCACGCTGTGCGTCGACATGTGCCCACTCGATTCGCTGGCCATCGATCCCGAGTCCAACAAGGCGTTCATGCACGTCGACGAGTGCTGGTACTGCGGCCCGTGCGCCGCGCGGTGCCCGACGGGTGCCGTCACCGTCGACATCCCCTATCTGCTGCGCTGAATTCCGCGCCCCGTTGCCGAAGGTTCCTGATGCCCGCCACGTCGACGCGACTTCGTCGCGCCCTTTCCATTCCACTGTTGACCCTGTCCATCGCCACTCTCGACTCCTGCTCGTCGACCGCAGACGTCGCTAGCGCCGGTGCGGTCAACGTCGTGGTCGGCTACCAGAGCAAGACCATCAACACCGTCACTGCCGGCACGCTGCTGCGCGACCGTGGCTTCTTCGAGAAGCGGCTCGAGGAAGTGGGCAAGGTCAACGGCAGGACCTATCACGTCGACTGGCAGGACTACGACACCGGCGCGAAGATCACCAATCAGATGCTGGCCGAGAAGGTCGACATCGGTTCCATGGGCGACTTCCCGATCCTCATCAACGGGTCGAAGACGAAGGACAGTCCGGGTGCGCGCACGGAGCTGCTCTCGATCACCGGATACAACCTGCGCGGTGGCCTCAACACGGTCGTCGTCCCGCCCGACTCCACGGCTAGGTCGCTAGCCGATCTGAAGGGCAAGCATGTCTCCACGAGCGTGGGCAGCGCCGGCCACGGGCTCCTCGTGCGGGCCCTGCAGAAGGCGGGACTCGGCCCGTCTGCCGTCCAAGTGCAGAACCAGGACCCGCAGGTCGGTGCCTCCGCCCTCGAAGCCGGCCAGGTGGCGGCCCTGTCGCAGTTCGTCGCGTGGCCCGGACTGCTCGTTGAGCAGGGCAAGGCAAAGGTGCTCTACGACGGCGCCCAGCTCGACTACCCGACATTCCACGGTGTGCTGGCCCGGAAGGCCTACAGCGGCGCGCATCCCGAGGTGACACAAGCGTTCCTGCGGTCGGTCATCGATGCCACGGACGACCTGCACGCCCACCCGCTCGATGCCGCGAAGGTCGTGGCGAAGGCCACGGGCTTGCCGGCCGACGTCGTCTACCTCTACAACGGCTTGAACGGCATCAGCACCTTCGACGTGACGCTCAAGCCGCAACTCCTCACAGCGCTCGCCGACGACATCCCCTTCTTGAAGTCGATCGGGGTGCTTCAGGACTTCACGCTCGACGGCTTCGTGAACGACACCTACCTGCGCAAGGCGTACGGCAGCTCCTACGACGCAGAGCGGACGTCGACCGCGAACGCCGCCGCACTGACGGGCACCGACAGCCTGAGCAAGACGACGGTTGAAGACGTCGCCACCGCCTCCGAGCTGTGGGTCGACGGCGCGACCGCGACAGAACCGGCGGTGGACCCGACGTCGCTGCTCGCGCATGTCGCCGCGGCCAAAAGCGCCGGAAAGAAGATCATCGCCGCCTACGTGCCGGACGCAGCCACGGGCACGCGCTGGTTCGCCGACAAATCCACCTGGGTGCGCAGCGGAGACAGGTTCCTGCCGTTCATTTCCGAGTCACAGGCGGCGACCTACCTGGGTGCCCACCCCGGCACCTCCGTCATCTCCTACGACGACGCGGTGACCGCAGCCACGGAAGCGAAGACATGAGCGTCGACGCGGAAGTGATCGTCACGGCGGCGGCGGCGGCCTCCGACGCCGCATCGCCTGATCGGCCGCGAGCTGTGTCCACGACGTGGTCGCGCCGCTGGGGCGGGCGGGCGACCTCGCTGGCTTCGGTCACGTTGGTGCTGCTCGTGCTGCACGAACTCACCTCGCACAAGGTCCGCGTGTGGCTCCGCTTCGACAATCTGCCGACGATCCCCGCCGTGTGGCAGCGGTTCGTCCTCGCCGTGCATACGCCGGAGTACTACCAGGACATCGAAGCGAGCCTGCGTCGGGTGCTGCTCGGCTTCGCGCTGGCAGCGCTGCTCGGCATCGCCCTCGGTGTCGTCACCGCCCGCTCGCGGATCCTCGGTCTGATCTTCCGGCCGCACATCGAGGCCCTGCGGCCGATTCCCGCGATTGCGCTGGTGCCGGTCGCGATTCTCCTGTTCCCGACGAACGAGCTCGGCATCGTGTTCATCACGTTCTTCGCCGCGTTCTTCCCCATCGTCGTCAGCACGCAGCACGCCGCTCGCGCGTTGTCACCGCTGTGGTCGGACGCGGTCCGCACGATGGGTGGCTCGCGCCGGCACATCCTGTGGCACGTCGTCCTCCCGGGCGCTCTGCCCGGCGTGTTCGCCGGACTGTCCGTCGGCATCGGCGTGTCATGGATCTGCGTCATCTCTGCCGAGATGATCTCGGGCCAGTTCGGCGTCGGCTATCGCACCTGGCAGTGCTACACAGTCGTCGACCTGCCCGGTGTCGTCGTCGGGATGTTCACCATCGGTCTGCTGGGCTGGCTCACGGCGGCCGCCGTCGAGCGGCTGGGCCGCCACGTCAACCGCTGGCTCCCCAACCCTCAAGGAGCGGACTCATGACCACCGCTTTCGATCTGCGCCGCGTCGAGGTCTCGTACGGCGGCACCGTCGCCGTGGCGGGCCTCGACCTGACGGTGCGTGACGGCGAGATCCTCATCCTGGTCGGTCCGTCCGGTTGCGGGAAGTCGACGCTGCTGCGCATCCTCGCGGGCCTGCTTCCCGCAAGTGGCACGGTGCACTTCGGCGACCGGCCGGTCACGGCCCCGGCGGCCGAGCGCGGTGTGGTGTTCCAAGAGGATGCGCTGCTCCCGTGGCGAACCGTGCGTCGCAACGTCGAGCTGCCGTTGGCAATCGCGGGCGTCCGCCGAGCCGCGCGCCGCGCGCGTGCCGAGGAGCTGATCGACCTCGTCGGCTTGTCCGGCTTCGCCGACCACCTGCCTCGCCAGCTGAGTGGCGGCATGCGCCAGCGCGCCCAGCTCGCCCGCACGCTGATCGGCAACCCGCGTGTCGTCCTCATGGACGAGCCGTTCGGCGCGCTCGACGCGCAGAGTCGCAGAGCCGCGCAGCGACTGCTGATCGATGTCTGGGAACGGCACCGCACCACCATCGTCTTCGTGACGCACGACGTCGACGAGGCGCTGCTGCTCGGCGACCGCATCGCAGTCCTGTCGGAACGGCCCGGCCGTGTCACGCGCATCGTGCCCGTGCCGCAGCCGCGGGCGACGGGGGCCCAGTTCCGGCCCGATTTCTCGAGGCTGCGCTATGAGATTCTCGCACTGCTCGGTGAAGGGAACTCCCCGAAGGTGGACGATCTCGCCGGCGCCGACCGGGAGGCATGATGGAGATCCCCGACGTCACCACGCGCCGCGTGCTCACCACCGACGTGCTCATCATCGGTGGCGGGACCGCCGGCAGCATGGCGGCGCTGACAGCCGCAGGGCTCGGTGCCGATGTCATCGTCCTCGAGAAGGCGCACGTCCGGCACTCCGGTGCACTCGCGATGGGCATGGACGGAGTCAACAACGCCGTCATCCCCGGGAAGGCGACGCCCGAGCAGTACGTCGCCGAGATCACGCGGGCCAATGACGGCATCGTCAACCAGCGCACGGTCATGCAGACCGCGACGCGCGGCTTCGACATGGTGCAACGTCTCGAACGCTACGGCGTGAAGTTCGAGAAAGATGAGTACGGCGAGTACGCGGTCCGCCAGGTGCACCGCAACGGCTCCTACGTGCTGCCGATGCCGGAAGGCAAAGACGTCAAGAAGGTGCTCTACCGCGCGCTGCGCGCGAAGGAGGTCCGCTCGCGGGTCACGATCGAGAACCGCGTCATGCCCGTGCGGATTCTCACCCACGAGGGACGCGCCGTCGGAGCCGTGGGCTTCGACACCCGCACGGGCGAATTCGTGACCGTGCAGGCCGGTGCCGTCATTCTCGCGACCGGTGCGGCCGGGCGCCTCGGCCTGCCGGCGAGTGGCTACCTCTACGGCACCTACGAGAACCCGACCAACGCGGGCGACGGTCACGCGATGGCGTTCCACGCGGGCGCCGAGCTCAGCAACCTCGAGTGTTTCCAGGTCAACCCGCTCATCAAGGACTACAACGGCCCTGCATGCGCTTACGTCGCGAACCCTTTCGGTGGTTACACCGTCAACGGCCTCGGTGAGCGGTTCGTCGACTCGGACTATTGGTCGGGGCAGATGATGGCGGAGTTCGCACGCGAGATCGCATCCGACCGCGGACCCGTCTACCTGAAGCTCTCCCACCTCCCCCCCGAGACGCTCGACAAGCTCGAGTCGATCCTGCACACGACCGAGCGGCCCACCCGCGGCACGTTCCACGCCGGCCGCGGTCACGACTACCGCACCCACGACGTCGAAATGCACATCTCCGAGATCGGCTTCTGCGGCGGTCACTCCGCCAGCGGGGTGTGGGTCGACGAGCACGCACGCACCACGGTCCCCGGGCTCTACGCGGCTGGCGACCTGGCGGCCGTCCCGCACAACTACATGATCGGCGCTTTCGTCTACGGTGATCTGGCCGCCACGGACGCGACGGCCTTCGCACGCTCCGTGGGGGCCGCCCCCGCGCTGCCCGAGGCCCAGATCGCCGCCGCGCACGAGCTGATCTACCAGCCGCTGCGTCACCCGGCCGGGCTCCCACAGCAACAGGTCGAATACAAGCTGCGCCGCTTCGTCAACGACTACGTCGCGCCGCCGAAGCTCGACCGGAAGCTGCGTATCGCGGTGGAGACCTTCGACCGCATGCGCAGCGAGGTGGCGCAGCTGTCGGCGTCGACACCGCACGAGCTGATGCGGTGCGCCGAGGTGAACTTCATCCGCGACTGCGCGGAACTGGCCGCGCGCTGCTCGCTCGAGCGTACGGAGAGCAGATGGGGCCTCTATCACCAGCGCCTCGACCACCCGGAGCGCAGCGACGAGGACTGGTTCTTCCACCTGAATGTGCGCCGGACCGCGGATGGGCGTACGGAGTTCAACCGCCGGCCGGTGGACGACTACCTCGTGCCCGTTCCCGAGATCACCAGGCCCGAAATACCGTCGGGCGACCTTGCACGGAGCCAGGCATGACCGCCGATGTGGACGCACAGCGCCGCATCCTGGCCGTGCTGGCCATCGCCGACGACGAGCCGGATCTCGACGAGCTCGCGGCGTTCCTGAGCGACCCCGACGACGACGTCCGACGTACCGCCGTCGATGTCCTCGTCGAAGGCGCGCCCGATGGCACCGAGGCGGCGCTGGCTGCCGCGCTTCGCGACGTCTCACCCGTCGTCCGCGCGGCTGCCGCGGCCGGGCTCCGCGAGCTCGACGATGTCGTCGTGGTCACGGGAGGCGTACGCGACACCCTGCTCGCCGCACTCGCCGACGGCGACCCAGTCGTTGCCGAGACGGTGCTGGCACTCGCCCGCAAGCTGCGCTTCGGGACCGCAGATCTGTTCTGGCGAGCGCTGGGGTCCGCGCACGTCCCGGTGCGGCTCGAGGCACTGCACGGATTCGTCGCGCTCAACGACGTCGGTGGCCTCGCGTCCGCGCGCCATGACCCCGCGCGCGAGGTCCGTGTCGCGCTCGCCCGCGGCCTGGGGACCATCGGCTCCGTCGCGGGCGTCGCTCCGTTGCTCGAGCTCGCTGCCGACCCCGAGCCGCTCGTACGTGCCGCCGCGCTGACGGCATCGGGGGAGCTGGGCTCGCCGGACGCCCTACGCGCCGCCGCGACCGCGGGCGCCGCCGACCCCCGCTGGGAGGTCCGGATCGGCGCCGCGAACGCGTTGCGTGCCGCGCCAATCGACGACGTCCTCGACACCTACGGCACCCTGGTGGGCGATGTTCATCTCGATGTGCGCAAGGCGGCGGTGCGCGCGGTCGGCACGCGGTCGGCCGACAACCGCGTTCATGCGCTCCTCACGAATGCGCTTGCAGACACCGACGCGGATGTCCGCTCCTACGCTCGCTTGGCGATCGAGCGGCAGCGCTGAGCAGAAGCTGCTGCCGGGAGCACGGGACCGTCGAACCCAAGCGCCGCAGTTGAGCACGGGTCTGCGTTCGGGTCCGCCGGAATAGTCAGCCCCTCCTCGGTGTCGAACAAGGCGTGACTACGACCACTGACATCTCCGCCCAGGCGTCCGGCAGCTTCTCGATCGGCGGCGACCTCCCCGTCCACCGCCTCGGCTACGGCGCGATGCAGCTCACCGGCCCCGGCATCTGGGGCGATCCCCGCGACCCCGACGAGGCGGTGCGCGTCCTGCGTCGCGCGGTCGAGCTGGGCGTCACCTTCATCGACACCGCCGACTCCTACGGCCCGTTCGTCTCCGAGCAGCTGATCAAGAAGGCCCTGCACCCCTACACCGACGACCTCGTCATCGCGACGAAGGCGGGCCTGACCCGCTCCGGCCCCGGCGACTGGCGTCCGGTCGGTCGACCCGAATATCTCCGCCAGCAGGTCGAGCTCTCCTTGCGCCATCTCGGCGTCGAGCGCATCGACCTTCACCAGCTGCACCGCATCGACGCGAAGGTGCCCTTGGCCGAGCAGCTGGGTGAGCTCGTGAAGCTGCAGGACGAGGGCAAGATCCGCCACATCGGCCTGAGCGAGGTCTCGGTCGAGCAACTGGAAGAGGCACGCAAGACCGCCACGATCGTGTCGGTGCAGAACCTCTTCAACCTCGCAGACCGCTCAGCTGAGCCGCTGCTCGACCACGTCGAGCGCGAGGGCATCGCGTTCATCCCGTGGTTCCCCCTGGCCACCGGTGCACTGGCCCGCTCGGGCGGACCGCTCGACGAGCTCGCGAGCGCGCACGGCGCCACCCCGTCGCAGCTCGCGCTGGCCTGGCTGCTGCGACGCTCTCCAGTGATGCTGCCCATCCCCGGCACGTCGACCGTCGCCCACGTCGAGGACAACATCGCCGCGGCCGCGATCTCGCTCACCGATGACGAGTTCGCGGCGTTGACCGCGGC